>CAYGQQ010000056.1:0-20928 GCA_964352105.1 uncultured Rhodobacterales bacterium
GTGTAGATCTCATTGTAATCAGAAACAATAAAAAAAAAATTTTCCTTGGCATAAGCCTCGACCAGTTCGATCGTTGCTTCCTCGCGGCCCGTTGTGCGCAAGTAGCGCAGTGTTTCGCCGTCAATTGGGAAAAAGCCACAGGTCGCGCCGTATTCAGGGGCCATATTGCCGATGGTTGCGCGGTCTGCCAGCGGCAGCGTGTCCAGACCTTCGCCGTAGAATTCCACGAATTTGCCGACCACGCCTTTTGCGCGCAGCATTTCCACGACCTTCAGAACCAGATCGGTCCCGGTCGTGCCTTCCATCATCTGGCCGGTCAGCTTGAAACCGATCACTTCCGGGATCAGCATGGAGATCGGCTGGCCAAGCATTGCGGCCTCAGCTTCGATCCCGCCGACGCCCCAACCAAGCACGGCTGCGCCGTTAACCATGGTAGTGTGGCTGTCTGTGCCCACAAGCGTATCAGGATAGGCCACCATTTCGCCATTCTGGTCGGTATCGGACCAGACAGTTTTCGACAGATATTCAAGGTTCACCTGGTGGCAAATCCCGGTGCCGGGTGGCACAACGCGGAAGTTGTTAAAGGCGGATTGGCCCCATTTCAGGAAGGTATAGCGCTCCATATTGCGTTCGTATTCACGATCTACATTCATCTGGAACGCGCGCGGGTTGCCAAACTCGTCAATCATTACTGAGTGGTCAATCACCAGATCAACCGGGTTGAGCGGGTTGATCTTCTCAGGATTTCCACCCAAAGCGACAAGACCGTCGCGCATCGCGGCAAGATCGACGACAGCGGGAACACCGGTGAAATCCTGCATCAAAACACGCGCTGGACGATAGGCAATCTCGCGGGGGTTCTTGCCGCCTTTTTTGGCCCAGTCGGAGAACGCTTTGATGTCATCGACGCTGACGGTTTTGCCGTCCTCAAAGCGCAGCATATTCTCTAGCACAACTTTCAGCGCCGCGGGCAGCTTGGAAAAGTCCCCCAATCCAGCTTTCTCGGCGGCGTCGATAGAATAAAAAGCGTAACTCTTCCCACCGGCATTCAGGGTTTTTCTGGTGTTTGAGCTGTCGTGTCCGACCGTGACTGTCATGGGGTCTCTCCTAAAAATGCTGTGCGACGCAGAATTCTATCCTGCTCTAAACGCTAGCGGTGGTCGCGATCAAGCCCTGAAAGCCATTTTTGTATACTATTGCATACAATTTCTTGTGGTTGAGTCGCTTTTCGGAAAATTAACGCGATACCTTCCCGAACCAAAAGCTTTCCGCTAATGCTGCCACATGAATTTTGCAGTTGAGCGTCTGGCCTGCCGCCGCGGGGAACTCCGTGTTTTGGAGGACGTCAGTTTCACCTTGGATACGGGCGATGCGCTGATTTTGCGCGGGCCAAACGGCGCAGGCAAAACGACCCTGTTGCGCTGCCTTGCCGGGTTGACCCCTCCGGTCAGCGGGACCACCAATTTCAGTGCCGAGGATGTGGCCTATGCCGGGCATCTCGACGGATTAAAAGCGCAACTGACCGCTTTGGAAAACCTGAAGTTTTGGGCGGCAATCTACGGGACAACGCGTCTTGATGATGCGATTGCGCAGTTTGAATTGGGGGCATTGCTGGACAGACAGGCGCAACATTTGTCTGCCGGACAAAAGCGCCGATTGGCACTGGCGCGCCTGATGCTGACCGGTCGGATAATCTGGGCACTAGATGAGCCGACCGTGTCGCTCGATGCAGAAAACGTTGCGCGGTTCGCCACTTGTGTGGAGCGCCATTTGGCCGCTGGCGGGGCCGCCATCATCGCGACCCATATTGATCTTGGGCTACCCAATGCCCGGATCCTGGATATTGGCGCGTTCAGGGCAAAAGCAAGCGCTGACAATTCCGACCCGTTTCTGGAAGATATCTCGTGATCGCCCTCCTGCGTCGAGATCTGTTGCTGGCGATCCGCGCAGGCGGCGGCTTTGGCTTGGGGTTGGCATTCTTTTTGATCCTCGTCGTGTTGGTCCCGTTTGGTGTCGGGCCGTCGCAGGACATGCTTTCGGCGATAGCGCCGGGCATCTTGTGGATCGGGGCATTGCTGGCATGCCTCTTGTCGCTCGACCGGATTTTTCAGCTGGATTTTGAGGATGGCACGCTGGACATTCTCGCGACCTCTCCGATGCCGCTGGAGGCGATCGCCACGATGAAAGCTATCGCCCATTGGATCACGACCGGACTTCCCCTGACCTTGGCGGCACCGTTTCTGGGGATTCTGTTGAACCTGCCATGGGAGGCAAATATCTGGCTGGTGGCGAGCCTTGCCTTGGGAACACCGGCCTTGTCGGCGCTTGGCACATTCGGGGCTGCGCTGACCGTTGGCTTGAAACGTGGTGGCTTGCTGATCTCGCTCCTCGTGCTGCCTCTTTATGTGCCTACGCTGATTTTCGGGGCAGAAACCGTGCGGCGCGGGGCGGAAGGCTTGGCTGCGACAACGCCGCTTTTGCTGCTGGCGGGGATCACGGCTGGTACGGTTGCCTTGCTGCCGTTTGCCTCTGCGGCGGCGCTGCGCGCGAACCTCAGATAAGGTCTGGAAACCCAAATGAATGTCCGCGACAAAACCTCACGGAATTGGCACCAGTTCGATATTGCTGCGCCCGCGGCGATTGCATAGGGTCGCGGCCATGTCGATCTGGGAATACGCAAATCCAAAACGCTTTATGCAGACCTCTGGTTGGGCATTGCCTTTCATCAGCGTCGCCGCTGGCGTGTGCTTATGTATCGGGCTGATCTGGGGATTTTTCTTTACGCCGGATGATTTTCGGCAAGGGTCGACCGTCAAGATCATCTATTTGCATGTGCCATCCGCACTAATGGCAATCAACGCTTGGCTGATGATGCTGGTCGCGTCGCTGATCTGGCTTGTGCGCCGCCACCATGTCTCCGCGCTGGCGGCGAAAGCAGCGGCGCCAGTTGGCGTAACGATGACATTGATTGCTCTGGCCACAGGCGCGATCTGGGGTCAGCCGATGTGGGGGACCTATTGGGCCTGGGACCCGCGCCTGACGTCTTTCCTGATCCTGTTTCTGTTTTACCTTGGCTACATGGCGCTGTGGGCCGCGATCGAGGACCCCGATACGGCCGCTGATCTGACATCAGTCTTATGCCTGGTAGGCTCGGTCTTTGCGCTCTTGTCGCGCTATGCGGTAAACTTCTGGAACCAAGGTCTACATCAAGGCGCGTCGCTGTCGCTGGACAAGGAGGAGAATGTCGCCGATGTGTTCTACTTCCCGCTTCTGGTGTGCATTGCAGGGTTTGTCCTGCTGTTCCTGGCTTTGGTCTTGCTCAGAACCCGCACAGAAATTCGTGCGCGGCGCCTGTCGGCCTTGCGCGCCCGTGAGCGCGCGGCATGAGGAACGATTATTATGCCTGATCTCGGAAAATATGCCGATACGGTTTTTGCGGCCTATGCGGCTTCAATCACCTTGCTGCTTATCGTTGTTGTGATGTCGGCAGTTCGCTCGAACAGGGTCAAGAAAGCATTGGCAGACGCGGAGGCCCGGCGCGACGGCACCAAGCCCTGAACCCGTCTTAGTAGATGTAGCGGATCTGATCGCTCCAATAGCGTTCCATCCGTTTCAGCGACCGGTTGATATCTTCCATCCCGTCAGAACCGATAAGGCCTTTCGTTTTGAGCCCCTCCGCGTGTCGCTCAAACAACGCCTCCACATGCCCACGCACAGAACGGCCCTTTTCCGTCAATCGCACCCGGACAGAGCGGCGGTCGATTTCACAGCGTTGGTGGTGCATGTAGCCCATTTCAACAAGCTTCTTGAGGTTGTAAGACACGTTAGAGCCTTGGTAATAGCCACGGCTTTTCAATTCACCCGCGGTCACTTCATTCTCGCCGATGTTGAACAGCAACAGCGCTTGTACCGCGTTGATATCGAGAAGTCCCAACCGCTCAAACTCGTCCTTGATGACATCCAGAAGCAGACGATGGAGCCGTTCCACCATGGCAAGGCTCTCCAGATATGACCCCATGAAATCCTGCGCCACAGGGGACGGCATCTGCTCGTGTCTACTCATTTGTATGCTCCGCAATTTCGCTCTTTGGCGATAAATTGGCGGCAAATTTTGAATATTCTGTTAAGTCAGCCGCGCTTTACGGAATTTCTCGCCAGTCAGACGCCAGAGGCCTTTACAGCAAGGCGCAAAAGCTGTGCGAATTCCTCCGGTGGCGTACCCTGCCCGGACGCCCAGAGGTATAAATCGTGATCATTTTCCGACAACATCCGGTCATATACAAGCAAATCCGCGTCACTCAGATCGGCCAGACCGGTATCGGCAAAGCCGCCGAGAATCAGGTCCATCTCCTTGATGCCGCGCCGCCAGGATCTGATCTTCAGGCGCTTGATCTTGACGTCTCGCGGCTCTGATGTGGTGGTGACGGGTTCTTTCATGTCGTTGTTCTGACCGCCTTTTGCAGCCGCTTTTCAAGATGACCCAGATGATCGGCCAGACGCGAAAACTCCGCCTTTGTACGCCGCAGCTCGATCAGGATATCAGACACGTCGCTGTCCAGCTTCATTTGCAGGTCCGGGTCTGCGAGGCCATCGCCCTCCCCATTGAGCAGCCACATGATCGAGACATTGAGCAGCCCCGCGACCATCTGCAATTTGTTCGCACGCGGCTCGGCCAGATCGTCTTCCCAGGCTTGAACGGTTTTCAGCTTCACCCCCAGCTTATGGGCGAGGTCTTTTTGTGACAGGCCCAACGCCTCGCGGGCGGCATGTAATCGGTCGCCGAAGGTCGCGCTTTCATTGCCGAAATAGCTTTGTTCTGGATAGTCTTCCATCTGTCTCGCTCCAATTAGATTGCTGGGCCGCCTGAACTCGGCAGGCCCTGCCGGTCTGGTCTTGGACGTGTCTGGCCCATCTGGTCTTGAACGTGTCTAACCCTGCCCGTAAGACACTCAAGACACTGTCGTCAACATGCATACTGAAAAAAGGCCCAGCCCATGTCGTTCCTTTCAGAGACACTCTCCCGCGTAAAACCGTCACCGACAATTGCAGTGACACAGAAAGCTGCTGAATTGAAGCGTGCGGGCAAGGACGTGATCGGACTTGGCGCAGGTGAGCCCGATTTCGACACGCCGGAAAACATCAAAGAGGCTGCCAAAGCAGCTATTGATGCGGGCAAGACCAAATACACGGCCCCCGATGGTATCCCTGAGCTGAAAGAGGCGATTTGCGCCAAGTTCAAGCGCGACAACAAGCTGGATTACACGCCGGCGCAGGTTTCCGTTGGTACAGGCGGCAAGCAGATCCTGTATAATGCACTGATGGCCACGCTGAACGAGGGCGATGAGGTCGTGATCCCTGCTCCGTTCTGGGTGTCTTATCCGGATATGGTATTGCTGGCTGGTGGCACGCCTGTGATTGCCGAGGCAAGCTTGCAGACCAATTTCAAACTGACAGCCGACCAACTGGAAGCGGCCATCACCGACAAGACCAAATGGCTGATCTTCAATTCGCCGTCCAACCCCACTGGTGCGGGCTACAGTTGGGATGAGCTGAAGGAGCTCACAGATGTCCTGATGCGCCACCCCCATGTCTGGGTGATGACCGATGATATGTATGAGCACTTGGCCTATGATGATTTCAAGTTCTGTACCCCCGCAGAGGTGGAGCCGCGTCTTTATGACCGGACCCTGACGGTGAACGGTGTCTCCAAAGCTTATGCGATGACCGGTTGGCGCATCGGCTATGCGGCGGGGCCCGAGAAGTTGATTGGCGCGATGCGCAAAGTGCAGTCGCAATCCACGTCCAACCCGTGCTCGATCAGCCAATGGGCCGCGGTGGAGGCGTTGAACGGCACGCAAGAGTTTCTTGCTCCGAACAATGAAAAATTCGTGCGTCGCCGCAATCTGGTGGTTGAGATGCTGAACGCGGCAGAAGGCATCGCCTGCCCAGTGCCCGAAGGCGCGTTTTACGTCTATCCATCCATCGCCGGGTGCATCGGGAAGAAAACGCCAAATGGCACTGTCATTGAAAATGACGAGGTCTTTGCCACAGCACTTTTGGAAGACACAGGTGTGGCCGTGGTCTTCGGGGCAGCGTTCGGCCTCAGCCCGAATTTCCGCGTCAGCTATGCGACATCGGATGCGGCGCTGAAGGAAGCGTGCAGCCGTATTCAGACGTTCTGCGCGCACCTGACCTGACCAAAAAGGCGCGGCTATCATTAGCTGCGCCTTTTCGCGCCTGATTTTAGACACTGATCAGCTTTGGTAGAATTCCACCAGCATCTTGGTGGAGCCGTCTTTGCCGTCAGTCGCCGCATCTCCCGACAGGATTGGAGCCAGCGCAGTTGCCAGCTCTTTGCCTAGCTCCACGCCCCATTGATCATAGGAGTTGATGCCCAACATGACACCTTCCACGAACACGCGGTGCTCATATAGCGCGATGATCTGACCCAGAACAAACGGGGTCAGCTTGGGATACATCAACGTCGTGGAGGGCCTGTCGCCGGGGAAAACGCGGTGACGGGCCTGACGTTCCAATTCGTCACCAGACAGCCCTTTGGCTTTCATCATCTCGCGCGCGACCTCAAGGCTGCGACCCCGCATCAAGGCCTCTGATTGCGCGAGGCAATTGGCCACGAGCAGTTCATGCTGGTGGGCTAGGCTGGGCTCATGCCCCTTGGCCGCGACGATGAACTCGCAGGGCACAACCCGCGTGCCCTGATGGATCAGCTGGTAGAAGGCATGCTGGCCATTGGTGCCGGGCTCCCCCCAGACAACGGGGCCAGAATTAATGGCCAACTGGCTGCCATCCATCGCGACGGACTTGCCGTTGCTTTCCATCTCCAACTGCTGGAGATAGGCGGGCAAGCGGCTGAGGCGTTGGTCATAGGGCAGCACGGCGCGGGTGGAAAACCCGCAGCCTTGATTGTGCCAAAGCCCCACCAAGGCCAACAAAACCGGCATGTTTTTATTCGGTGACGCCGTGCGGAAATGGGTGTCCATGTCCCAGCCGCCATCCAGAAAGTCGGTGAAGTTTTCCGACCCGATGGCCAGCATCAGGCCCAGACCGATAGGGCCCCACAGCGAATACCGCCCGCCGACCCAATCCTCGAACCCGAAGACACGAGCGGGATCAATTCCGAATTCCGCCGTTCTATCCATGGCCGTGGACACGGCGGCAAATTGCGCGCCGGTGTCGCGCACAGATTTCGCCATCCAGTCTTGTGCCGTACGCGCGTTGGTCATCGTCTCGATCGTGGTGAAGGTCTTGGAGGCTACAATCACCAGCGTGGTCTCTGGGTTTAGACCTGCCAGCGTGTCATGAATATGCGCGCCGTCCACGTTGGAGACATAATGCAGCTTTGGCCCGTCATGGTACGGGGCCAGTGCCAGCGTCGCCATTGCCGGGCCAAGGTCCGAGCCGCCGATGCCGATATTGACCACATCCGTGATCGCGCCGCCCTGCCCTTTGTAATCTCCTGACCGTACGGCCTCGGCGAAATCAGACATGCGGGCGCGGATGCGCAAGACATCTAGGTATTCCTCATCGTCGACTCCTGCCGGGCCACTGCCCAAATCGCGCAGCATCGTATGCAACACTGCGCGGTCTTCGGTCTCGTTGATATGGACGCCGGAAAACATCTCGTCGCGGCGCGCGGCAACACCTGCGCGACCTGACATTTCCAGCAAATGGTTCAGAGCGGCCGCGTTCAGATGGGTCTTCGAGAAATCAAACAGCAGATCGCCATGCAGCAGGCTGAAACTCTGCGCGCGTTTGGGATCGTCCGCGAATTGCGACAGGATTGAGGGTTTGTCTTCGGCGCGGGTGACCAGCTCGTCCCAGTCAGATTGTGAGAGTGCCATGTTTTTACGGTGCCCAGTGAATGGTTGCGTTGGGGAGAACGGTTTTGATCGGCGCTTCTTGCGGGCTTAGATGCGTGGCCGCCTCCAGAGCGTCGCGTTTTTCGGCGCCGGTGATCAGAATATGGGTGTTCATGGCCCCTGCCAGCACTGGACCAGTTAACGTCACGCGCGGCTCGGGTGCACCCGGGGCGCGCATCGCCAGAACGTTCGGGGCCTCTGGTGACAAGCCAAGTTGCAACTGGTCCGCACCGGGAAAGAGCGATGCGGTATGCATATCCGCCCCCATCCCCAGCAACAAAACGGAGATCGGCAGAAAAGGCGCGATCTTGTCGCTGAGGGCTTCCATAGCCTCATCGGGGTCAGCTTCACCGGAATAAAACGGCACGAACTGCGCACGCGCTGCATTGCCCGTCAATAGCCGCTGGCGCAGCAAGGCGGTGTTGGAGCGATCTGAGGTCTCGGGCACCCAACGCTCATCGCTGAGCATCACATGCACCCGCTCCCATTCAAGTTTAGCCGCACAAAGCGCATCGAATACCGGGCCCGGCGTGGTGCCGCCCGGCACGGCGAAACTGACCTGATCATGGGTGAGCAGGCATTCTTCCAGATCGCCCGCCAAATGCGAGGCGACATCAATCATCATCATGTCCCGGTCGGGGTATTCAACGATGTTCAAGACTTGATCTCCCGCCAACGGCGTCCGTCCCGATGAAGTAACATAAGCGCATCTTCCGGGCCAGAGCTGCCGGGGTCATAGGCCTTAGGCTTGTCGCCCCGGGACTGCCAGCCGGCGATGATCGGATCGGTCCAGCGCCATGCGGCCTCAACCTCGTCGCCGCGCATAAACAGGGTCTGGTTGCCACGGATCACATCCATGATCAGGCGTTCATAGGCGTCGGGCACATCTTCGGTTTCCGGCCCCAGAGCGTCTGCGAATGTCATATCAAGCGGCACATCGATCAGGCGCATGCCCCCCGGACCGGGCTCTTTGATCGTTACGCGCATATCCATCCCTTCATCCGGTTGCAGACGGATGGTCAGCACATTGGCATGGCTGCCTGCGTCTTCCCCAAAGATCGAATGCGGGGTTTCCTTGAAATAGACCACAATCTCGGACATGCGGGCCTTCAGGCGTTTGCCGGTGCGCAGATAAAACGGGGTCCCTTTCCAGCGCCAGTTGGAGATGTGGCAGCGCAGCGCAATGAAGCTTTCGGTCTTGCTGTCGGGATTTTCGCTGTCTTCTTTATAGGACGGCCCGTCCTCATTCGCGCCATATTGGCCACGCACAATGTCACCCGGCACTAGATCATCCAAGGCACGGATAACCTTCAGCTTTTCGTCGCGCACCGCGTCAGGGTCGAATTTTGAAGGCGGCTCCATCGCGGTCAGGCACAAAAGCTGCATCAGGTGGTTCTGGATCATGTCCCGCATCGCGCCGGACTTGTCGTAATAGCCACCGCGACCGCCCACACCGACCGTCTCAGCCACGGTGATCTGTACGTGGTCGACATATTGCGCGTTCCAGAGAGGCTCAAACAGGACATTGGCAAACCGAACCGCCATAAGGTTCTGCACGGTTTCTTTGCCCAGGTAATGATCGATGCGGTAAATCTGATGCTCGTCAAAAGACGCCGCCAGCACCTCGTTCAAGGCATGGGCACTTTCAAGATCGCGCCCGAAGGGTTTTTCGACCACAATCCGGGAAGTCTCGTTGGCGATCTTGTATTTGTGCAGCCGTGTCGCGATGTCGCCGAAGAGCCCCGGCCCGACAGAGAAATAAAACGCCTGCACGACATCGCTACGGATAGTTGTCGCAAGCTCTTTCCAGCCTTCGGTGCCGCGCGCATCGACTGTCTGATAGCTGAGCCTTTCCAGAAACGCGGCCAGTGAAGTCTTGTCGCGCTTCTTGGCGGGAATAAATTCCTCAATCGCCGCGCCCACGAAGTCGCGGTAGCCCTTATCATCCATCTCGCTCCTTGCGGCTCCTATGATGCGGGCATCGTCGGGCATCTGGCCAGCAAGGAAACGGCGATAAAGGCCTGGCAGGATTTTGCGGCGCGCAAGATCGCCCGTGCCGCCGAAAATGACCAGATCAAAGAGGTCTACAGGAATAACGCGAGAAACCATGCGGGGTCCTTCTAGAGAATGTTAGCGCTAACAGCGGTCTTTTACCATGTATTCCCAGGCTGTCTAGCATTCTCGGAACGTCGCATAAACCTTCACAAAACTGTTAATCCCGCGAACGAGGCTTTTGTTTTCAAAACGAAGCCGTTAGCCATGATCAAGGCAAAAAGGACGGCAGTTTATGAAAGATCAGGCGGCAGGCGCAGCGAATTTCGGAAAGTTCATTGATCCGATGTTTACGGCAGACGGGTCCCGCCGGGCCTCTGTTGCGCTGAAGGACCCAAAGACGCTTTGGTTTAACACCGGCACGCTTTGCAATATCGAGTGTGAGAACTGCTATATCCTCAGCTCTCCCACCAATGATGCGCTGGTTTACATGACCGCCGATGAGGTCAGCGACTATCTCGACCAGATCAAAGCGCGCAACTGGCCTGTCCGTGAAATTGCCTTTACCGGCGGTGAGCCGTTCATGAACCCCGAGATGATCGAGATGGCGCGCCACCCGCTTGAACAAGGCTACGACGTGCTGATTCTGACCAATGCGATGCGGCCCATGATGCGCAAATCCGTGCGCGCCGGGTTGGCTGAACTGATCAAGACCTATGGCGACAAGCTGACCCTGCGCATCTCCATTGATCACTGGGATGAAGCGCGCCACGACGCAGAGCGCGGCGCGGGCGCGTTCAAAAAGACGCTCGAAGGTATGGCATGGCTGCGCGAACAAGGGGCGCGGATGGCTGTTGCGGGACGCTCCGCCTGGTCAGAAAGTGATGCAAACGCGCGGGACGGTTACGCAAAGCTTTATGCCGAATATAACTTCAAGATCGACCCGCAAGACCCAGCTATGACAGTGCTTTTCCCGGAAATGGATGAGAGCATTGAAGTGCCGGAAATTACGACTGAGTGTTGGGGCATTTTGAACAAATCCCCGGATGATGTGATGTGTTCGTCGTCGCGGATGGTGGTCAAACGCAAGGGCGCGGACAGTCCTACGGTTCTGGCCTGCACGCTTTTGGCCTATGACACGGCGTTCGAGTTGGGCGAGACGCTGGAAGAGGCTGAAAAGCCTGTTCAGCTAAATCACGCCCATTGCGCCAAATTCTGTATCCTTGGCGGGGCAAGCTGTTCGGCTTAAGCCCTACCTTTCCAGCTCGGCATCCCAATAGAGAAAATCGATCCAGCTTTCATGCAGGTGATTGGGCGGAAACTTCCGACCTAGATTGCGCAGTTGCGATGCCCCCGGCTGGCCGGGCGGCTTGCGTAAACTCATCCCGCATTGGTGCAAGGGCTTTGATCCTTTGCGCAGGTTGCATGTGGAACACGCCGCCACAACGTTTTCCCAGCTGGTGATACCGCCGCGCGCCCGTGGGACAACATGATCAAAGGTCAGATCGCCCTTTGCACCACAATACTGGCAGCAGAACTCATCGCGCAGGAACAGGTTGAAGCGGGTAAACGCCACCCGCTTCTGCGGCTTCACGTAGTCCTTTAGCACCACGACCGAAGGGATCTTGATCTCCGTCGTGGGGGAGCGGACCACATCTTCATATTCCGCCAGGATTGTGACCCGGTCGAGGAATGCAGCCTTCACCGCCTCCTGCCAAGTCCAAAGCGACAGGGGATAATATGAAAGCGGTCTGTAATCCGCATTCAAGACCAATGCTGGGTTATGTCTGAGATTGCCCGGTTCCCGAACAAACTCCTGCCTGAAATCGCCGTCCATCGTCAAATGCTCTCCCGCCATGCGACGCAAGCCTTGCCCAAGGCGGGCTGACCTGCCCTGACTTTGTTCGAACTATATATAGTCTTCGAGGCCTTACAAGCCCCGCTATATAGAAGTCGTCCTCTGGCTTAGGTACGGCGCAGATGTAACAGGGAATTGACAGTTTTTCAGGCAGTTAGCCGCTAGCCGAGGTTCAAACCGAACTGACGACCGATAAAGGACAGCGCAACCCCCAGACCATCGGGAGCGATTCCATGGCCGGTGCCTTCCATAACATGGCCATAGACCTGAAAACCTGCCGCCTGTAGCGCGTCGCCGGCCTCCGGCATGGAGACAGGTGGCACGACCTCGTCCTGATCGCCGTGGATCAACAAGACGGGGGGCTTCGAGATCGTGTCCTCAGCCAAATCTTCGGGGCGCAGCAACCTGCCGGAAATGCCCACAACACCGGCAAAAGCGTCCTTGCGGCGCGGTGCGATCTCCAGGCTCATCATCGTGCCTTGGGAGAAGCCAAACAGAATCGTTTCAGCCTCGGACACGCCCTCTTCTTCCATCACCGTGTCGATATAGGCGTTGAGGTCTTCGACGGCGCGTTGCATCCCCGCCTCAGCGTCGTCTTCACTGGAGCCGTCGATCCATGGGATCGGGAACCATTGAAAGCCCATCGGGCTGCCGATGCATTGCTCGGGCGCGTTCGGAGCCACAAAGACCGTATCGGGCAGATGCTCTGCCAAGGGATCAGCGAGCCCTAGCAGATCATTGCCATCGGCACCGTAGCCATGCAGGAAAATCACAAGGGAGCTGTCTTCCCCTGATTTCGACGCCTTCCGGCCCCCTTCCAAAACGCGTGTCATCTGATCCCCTCTCGCTCTTTGATCACCCGGTAATAGGCCCACAGAATACGCGCTGCAACCGATTGCCATGGCGACCAGTCTAGCGCCATCTTGCGCAGCTCCGCCTCTTTGGGGCGCGCGTCGAGGTCGAACAGAACCTTTGCGGCTTCCTGAAGCGCCAGATCGCCCGGCGGAAAGACATCCGCGTGACCCAGAGAGAACATCGTGTAGATTTCGGCGGTCCAGCGCCCGATGCCCGGAACTTTCGTAAGGTCTGTGATCACATCTTCCGAGCTCATACCGGGGTAAGCGCCATAGTCCAGCTGCGCGCAGGCCAAGGCCTTGCCATAGCGGATCTTCTGGCGGGACAGGCCGCATTGGCGCAGGTCATCTTCCGTCGCGGTCTGCACTTTGGCCTCAACGTCCAGCCCGGCCGCGCATAATCTGCCCCATATTGCCTGCGCTGAGGCGACGCTGACCTGCTGGGAAATGATCGCGCTGAACAGTTCTGCAAATCCATCGGGTTTTCGCCGGAGCGGCAATGTGCCGGTCTGCGTCAAAGCGTGGGCAAATTCCGGGTGCAGCGACGCCAATACCGCCGCGCCTTCGGCCACGCACGCGTCAGTTTCAATGATGCGCAAGATTTGCGACCTTTCTCAAAGCCTCGGAGACGTTTTGTGCTTTTTCTCCAGCGGGTTGCAACGGCCTGTTGATCATCAGAACACGCATCCCAAGCGCCCTTGCCGCATCCAGTTTGGTCCGCGAGGCATCGCCGCCCGCGTTTTTCACAACCAGGCATGTTATGCCCAGCTTTTTGAACAGCGCCTCTTCGCTGTCTTGCGAAAACGGCGGTCTGCCGATGATGAACTCACCCTTTGCAAACGGGAACGGGCCATCGGGCGGATCGATCTGACGACAATAGAGGTGTTTCGCTGTGACATCGGCAAAGCTGCGTAACGTTTGGCGACCGGTGGCCAAAAAGACGACATCCTTGGCGCTGATATGGTGCGATGCCTCCTCCGGGTGATCAAGAAAAACCCAATTATCTTCGCCCGTTGGCGTCCATTCCTCTCGAAGTATTTGTAAATATGGGGTGCTTTGGGCCTTGCAAATATCAAACGTCCTGAGCGACACGCGATGTGCAAAAGGATGGGTTGCATCCACCACCAGATCGACGGGGTTCTTTGTCAGCCAATCCCGGAAACCTTCGTCTCCGCCAAAGCCGCCGGTTCGCGTCTCACACCCAAGGTCTGCGGGCATCCGGGTGGCTCCGGACAAGGAGGCTACGACGCTGTGACCCGCGCCCTGCAAACCTTTGACCAAGGCCCGCGCTTCCCCGGTACCGGCCAGGACAAGCACTCTCACGGCCCGGCCTCAGCCAGAATTGTGCCCTTGCGGTCGATGATGACCACATCAGCGGTGATCTTGGTGCCATCGAGAAACTCTGCCAGTCGCAAGACAGCCTCTTTGGCGACAACACTTGCAATTTCCGGAACATTTTCCGATACTTCCAGTGCTGTGTTCATCTTTGCGACGGGCTTGTCTGAATACGGCGCGGCCCATCTCGCGAGACCTTCAAAATCCACTTGAGAGCGTTTGGAATGTAAATCCCTTGCCCCTTGCGCCAGCTTGGTCATCTTGCCGATGCCACCGCCGATGGTGATCCGCTCGATCGGATGGCGACGCAGGTATTTCAAAAGCCCGCCCGCAAAGTCGCCCATATCAAGCATAGCGTGATCGGGCAGCCCGAACCGGTCTTGCACGACGCGCTCAGACGTCGCGCCGGTACAGCCCGCAACGTGGCGCAAGCCGTCCGCGCGCGCGACATCGATGCCCCGGTGGATTGAGGCGATCCAGGCTGCGCAGCTGAAGGGTCGCACGATCCCGGTGGTGCCCAGAATGGACAAACCGCCCTCAATCCCCAGACGCGGATTCCAGGTTTTCAGAGCCAGCGCTTCGCCGCCCGGCACCGAAACGGTGATTTCTACGTTCGGCAAAACCCCATATTTCTCAGATTGTTCCGTGACGACCTTTATCATCATCTCGCGTGGCACCGGGTTGATCGAAGGCTCGCCCACCGCAATGGGAAGGCCGGGTTTTGTCACAATGCCGACACCCTCGCCCGCCTTGAAGATAATGCCACCGCTCGAGGCGCGCACCCGTGCGATGATCACCGCGCCGTGGGTCACATCGGGATCGTCGCCTGCGTCTTTTTCGATCCCCACCTCGGCCCAGCCATCCCCCACAGCTGTATGGGCAAGGCTGAAGCGCGGCGTCTCACCTTTGGGCAGGGTTATCTGGACCTTGTCCGGAAACCCCTGCCCCCAAAGCGCATCCAACGCGGCCTTCACGGATGCGGTGGCACAAGCGCCCGTGGTCCAGCCGCGCCGCAACCGGGCGTGGGCAGGATCAGGTGACGTATCAGAAGGATCAGACCTCGAACTCATGATGAAACTTATAGACAGCGCATTTGTCGCCGCCAATGGCCCATTCTTGGTCGCTCTTTCGCTTTGCCTGTCCGCGCCAAGGCGGCATAGTGGCACCATGAACGACTCGCTCTCTCTTCCAGCAGGCAATTGGCCTGATCTCCAGCCCGGTTGGGTGTGGCTGTGCGGCGCGGGCCCCGGCGATCCCGGACTGCTGACCCTGCATGCTGTGAACGCGCTGCGTCAGGCCGACGTGATCGTTTATGACGCGCTGGTCCAAGAGGCAATTTTGGACTGGGCCCCGCAAGCCAAGCATATCTATGCCGGCAAGCGCGGCGGCAAACCATCGGCCAAACAGCGCGATATTTCGCTGCGTCTGGTGGAGCTTGCGCGGGCTGGAAAGAAAGTCCTGCGGCTGAAAGGCGGCGATCCATTTGTCTTTGGCCGTGGTGGGGAGGAAGCGCAAACGCTTGTGCAGCACGGTATTCCGATTCGGATCATCCCCGGCATTAGTGCAGGCATAGGTGGTCTGGCGTATGCGGGCATCCCTGTGACCCATCGCGATGTGAACCAGTCTGTTACCTTCGTCACTGGCCACGACCAAAGCGGCAACGCGCCGTCCTCGCTGGATTGGGACGCGATCGCCAAGGGCTCGCAAGTGATCGTGATTTATATGGGCATGAAGCATATTGCGCGAATTTCAAAGGCATTGATCGATGCAGGACGCCCCACGAGCGAGCCGGTGGGCGTTGTGACCACCGCGACGACCGACGATCAACAAGTGCTGGAGACAACACTGGGCACGATTGAGGCTGATATTGCAGCCTCCGGCCTGACTCCTCCTGCGATTATCTGCATTGGTCGCTCCGTTTTGATGCGGCAGGTGTTGGATTGGCAATCACAGATTTCCGGGGAGGCACCCCGTGATCTGGACCCATTGGGACGCGGCAGGCCAGCAGAGAGCGCATGAGCTGTAAAGGCCTGATGATTGCGGCCCCCGCGTCTGGAGCGGGCAAAACAACGGTAACACTTGGTCTATTAAGAGCGCTGTCGCGGCGCAGCACTGTCCGTGGTGCCAAGTCTGGCCCGGACTACATTGATCCGAAATTTCATGAAGCAGCCACGGGCCAGCCTTGCCTGAACCTTGATGCTTGGGCGATGCGGCCTGAAAACATCCTGCGGCGCGGCGCCGGAGACACACCCTTAATCGTCGAAGCTGCGATGGGGCTTTTCGATGGAGCACCGCCGGATGGCAAAGGCTCTGCTGCCGAGCTGGCGAAAATTTTGGGCACCCCTGTGGTATTGGTCGTGGATTGCGCGAAGGCCGCGCAAAGTGTTGCGGCTTTGGTGCAAGGGTTTGCGGGTTTTGACCCCGAGGTGCGGATTTCCGGACTGATCCTCAACCGCATCGGCAGCCCTCGCCATGCAAAGATGGTTACAAACGCCTTGCGCGACGCTGAAGCACCGCCGGTTTTAGGTGTGATCATGCGTCAGGACGGGCTCAGCCATCCCTCCCGGCATCTCGGGCTGGTTCAGGCGCAAGAGCGTGCGGACCTTGTGGAATGGCTGGATCACGCGGCCGATGTGATCACAGAGGCTGTTGATCTGGATGCCTTGCCCTTCGGTCCTATGAAAGATGGCCCCGCGTCTGGCAGCATGTCCCCTCCAGCGCAACGTATTGCCGTGGCCCAGGACGCAGCTTTCGCGTTTAGCTACCCGCATATGCTGGCCGATTGGAAACGCGCAGGCGCTGAAATCAGCTTCTTTTCGCCCCTGAACGACGAGCCCGCACCAGACGCTGATCTGATCTTTCTGCCCGGCGGCTATCCGGAGCTTTATGCAGGTCAGTTGTCCAATGCGGAGCGGTTCAGTAAATCAATCAGGAAAGCCGCCCAATCTACTGATATATATGGTGAATGTGGTGGTTACATGGTCCTGGGCGAAGGCCTGACAGATGCAGACGGGCACCGCCATGCGATGCTGGGCCTTTTGCAACTTGAAACCAGTTTTGCGACCCGGAAACTGCATCTGGGATATCGGAAATTGTCGTCACAGACAGGCCCGTTCAAAGGTCACTTCAGGGGCCATGAATTTCACTACGCAACGACCCTTTCGGCCAAAGGTGACACCTTATTCAAAGCGCAGGACGCGGAAGGAAACCCGCTTGCGGATATGGGGTTGCGGTCTGGCAGGGTGTCAGGCTCCTTCGCGCATATTATCGACGCCAGGTAGCGGGCCGCGCTGATCGCGCTTGTCCTTGGTCACAGAACCCGATACCCGAAAATTCATGACAGACGCTCAGCTTCATAAGATCGCCTTGCGCAACGTTGCGGTTCTGGTCGCGGCGCAGGCGATCATTGGCGCGCAGATGCCGATGCTGTTTGTGATTGGTGGTTTGGCTGGTAACTCTCTGGCGTCTAACCCCTGCCTTGCAACACTGCCGATTTCGCTGATCGTTTTTGGGTCCATGACAACAGCACCTTGGATCAGCCCGTTGATGCAAAACCACGGGCGTAAGGTGGGCTTTGTCATCGGCGCGATTGGCGGTGCTTTGGGCGCAGCCGTTGCCGCCTACGGTGTCTATGCGGGCTCGTTCGCGATGCTCTTGGTGGGCAGTTATCTCAGCGGCATTTACATGTCGGCGCAGGGTTTTTACCGCTTTGCCGCCACCGACGCGGCGTCAGAGGATTTCCGCCCGAAAGCGATTTCTTATGTCATGGCGGGAGGGCTGTTTTCCGCCGTCATTGGCCCGCAACTGAACAAGCAGGTGATGGATTATTCGGCTGTTCCATTCTTGGGGTCCTACCTCGCGATTGTCGTTTTGAACCTCGTGGGCATGTTGCTGTTTTTTGCGCTGAAACCCGGCGCGCGCTTGGCCGAGACAGCGCAGCAAGCCGCAACCCCTGCCCGCACGCGGTTGGAGATGCTCAAAACGCCGCGCATTGCCGTCGCCGTGATCTGCGCGATGGTGTCCTATGCGCTGATGAACCTCGTGATGACGTCAACACCTTTGGCGGTGATGGGCTGCGGATATACGCAAAATGACGCAAATGACATCGTGACGATCCATGTTTTGGCGATGTTCCTGCCGTCTTTCTTCACCGGTCATCTGATCGCGAAGTTTGGCCATGAAAAGATAGTTGCCACCGGGTTGCTGATCCTGGCAAGCGCTGGTGTCGTCGCCTTGGCCGGGGTCACCCTGTCGAATTTCTTTGTTGCACTGGCGCTATTGGGCTTTGGCTGGAATTTCGGATTTATCGGGGCCACGTCGATGCTGGCCTCGGCCCATGCGCCAAACGAGCGGGGCGCCGTCCAAGGCATGAATGACCTTCTGGTCTTCGGCTGCGTGACCGTCGCCTCACTGGCTTCAGGCGGGTTGATGAATTGCTCCGGCGGCAACCCCGTAGAAGGCTGGCACGCCGTCAACTACGCGATGGTGCCATTCCTGATGCTCGCTGGTGGCGCGTTGGTGTGGCTGGCCTTGAGGCCCAGATCGTTCGCCTAAAATACTGCGCTACCAGCGCCCAGACGCGAGCCTTAGAAGGCCCGGAACCAGTGCCCGAGGGCCGTCGACAACCAATCTCGCGTCGATAACCTTAAGTGGATCGCGAACAACCTGATCCAGAATTTGTCCCGCTTGCCAGACAGGCATCATCGCAGGAACGGCCGATTTGGGGATTTGCTTGCGATTTCTGCGCGCCGTCGCCAATCGTTCCAACCCTTCTCGCGCCAAATCGGCCACCGCTTCCGGACGGCCATCTATCAACGGTTTGCGCCCCTGCGCCTCCAGCTCTGGCACGGCAAGGAACCATTTTGCGAGGCCTGCTGCGAAGGCTGCATCGCGCACTGTTGCCTCATCCCTTGCGCCCAGCAGCCGCGCCGCACTCCACATCAAATGGCCAGAGGTCGCGTCCAGATATTTGCGGAAATGCGCCTCATCCTCGAACGTATCGCGGTAGATGTCCCAACGACGCGCGGCGACCAGCTTGTCGAGACATTCGGCGCTTTCCGGGTCGAGGATTTCCACCAAGGGTGTGACGACCTCGTGGCGGCGCACTTGGCCTCCAGCGCTGATTTCGTCCAGCGCATCGCGCCACCATTGCAGGCGCATTTCAGCGATATGAGCTTCCTGCGTCACCCAAGGGGCGCGCGCCACTTCGAGATTGAACGCGTATAGCGGAAACAGCACGGCCTTGGCAGCCTCTGGCGCGCGCGCCGTGGCGATGTAGCGATCGATATCGCCACGCTCGACCAGTGCCGCGCAGCGTTGCCAACTCAAACGGTCGCGCCTTCCTGAATAAGCTTCCAGTTCACCGCATCCAGCAGCGCCTCAAATGATGCATCCACGATGTTGGGCGAAACGCCCACCGTGGACCATTGCCGCCCGGAGCTGTCGGCGCTGTCGATGATGACGCGGGTCACAGCCTCTGTGCCGCCATCGGTGATGCGCACTTTGAAATCCACCAGCCGCATGTCGGTGATCGCCTCCTGGTAAGGCCCCAAATCCTTGGCCAGCGCCTTCCAGAGCGCGTTGACCGGCCCGCGATCCATGCCCGTCTCATCCATGGATTCCGACACAGACAGCATCTTTTCGTCGCCAACTTTGACGACCACCACGGCCTCCGACAGGCTGACCATCTTGTTATATTTGTTCTTACGCCGCTCCACGGAGACCTTGTAGCGTTTCACCTCGAAAAACGTCGGCAAAAGGTTCAGTTCCTGCCGCGCCAGAAGCTCAAACGAGGCCTGAGCGGTGTCATAGGAATAGCCCAGATCTTCACGGCGTTTGATCTCGTCAAGAATACGGCTGAGCGCATCCTTGTCAGACGCCTCGATCCCCGCGTCGCCCAGGCGTTTGCGCAGGTTGGACTGGCCGGCCTGATTGGACATCGGGATGATGCGCGTGTTTCCGACCGTGGCCGGATCGATATGTTCGTAGGTCGTGGGGTCTTTGAGGATCGCAGAGGCGTGCAGCCCCGCTTTGTGCGCGAAGGCGGAGCTGCCCACGTAGGCTGCGTTTTTGTAAGGCACGCGGTTGAGCAGATCGTCCAGAAGGCGGCTGGCACGGGTCAGACCTTTGAGATTTTCGCGCCTGACGCCGATCTCGAACTGGCTGGCATAGGGCTCTTTCAAAAGCAGCGTCGGGATCAGGGTGACAAGGTTGGCATTACCGCAGCGCTCCCCCAGCCCGTTCAGCGTGCCCTGGATCTGGCGCACACCCGCATCGACGGCAGCTAGACTGCACGCCACCGCGTTTTCAGTGTCGTTATGGGTGTGGATGCCAAGCTGATCGCCGGGGATGCCGGAGGCGATCACCGCTTTGACAGTCGCTGCGATTTCGGCAGGCAGTGTGCCGCCATTGGTGTCGCAAAGCGCGATCCAGCGGCAGCCCGCGTCATAGGCCGCGTGGACGGCTTTCAGGGCGTATTCGGGGTTGGATTTGTAGCCATCAAAGAAATGCTCCGCATCGAAAATGGCTTCCCGGCCTTGCGCGATGATGTGTTTGAACGAGGCCGCGATGTTGTCGAGATTTTCTTCCAGAGTGATCCCAAGCGCGGTCTTGACGTGGAAATCATGGCTTTTGCCGACAAGGCAGATGCTGGGCGTGTTGGCGTTCAGAACCGCCGCCAGCACGTCGTCATTTTCAGCCGAGCGTCCGGCGCGTTTCGTCATCCCGAACGCCGTCATCGTGGCGCGGGTTTTGGGTGGATTGGCGAAGAAGTCGCTGTCGGTGGGGTTGGCACCCGGCCAGCCGCCTTCGATATGATCAACGCCCAATTCGTCGAGCATCTGCGCGATCTGCACCTTTTCCGGCGTTGAAAATTGCACGCCTTGGGTCTGCTGCCCGTCGCGCAACGTCGTGTCGAAGAGATAGAGCCGCTCGCGGGTCATGTGCACGCCTTCCGGGTATCGATTGGAAGACGATCGTTCAACGCAAGCCGCCCGGCATCGCCGGGCCG
>CAYGQQ010000057.1:0-20694 GCA_964352105.1 uncultured Rhodobacterales bacterium
TGACAAGACGGCTCATCCCCGAATTTGGATCAAACCGAGATCGCCGCGTCAGGCCCGCATCCACGACGATGCGTACATCTTCGATGGTCAGAGACGTCTCCGCGATGGAGGTCGCCAAAACGATCTTGCGCTTGGCCGCGTCGGGCTGGATCGCGCGGCGCTGCTCCGCGAAGGGCAGCGCGCCATAAAGCGGTCGGATCACCGCATTTGGAAGGGCGCGCACTGCCAAAACCTGTGCGACTTGCTGTATTTCCCGTGCACCAGGCAGAAACACCAATATGCCGCCCGGGTCCGCCTTGGCGGCCTGTTCCACGACATCCGCCAGATCGCTGGCAAAGGGTGCGTCGGGTTTTCGCGGGCGCTCCAGCCAGCGGGTCTCCACCGGGAAAGCCCGCCCATCAGAGGTGACAATCGGAGCATCGCCCAAAAGCGCAGCCACAGGGCCCGCATCCAGCGTGGCCGACATCACCAGCAATTGCAAATCGGGCCTAAGGGTCTGCCTGCTTTCCCAAGCCAGCGCGAGGCCAAGATCAGCGTTCAGGGAGCGTTCGTGAAACTCGTCAAAGATTACCAGCCCCACGCCTGGCAGGTCCGGTTCCGCCTGCAATTGCCGGGTCAAAACTCCCTCAGTGACGACCTCTATTCGGGTCTTGGAAGACACAGCGCGTGCCCCGCGCATCCGGTAGCCGACGGTTTGGCCCACCGCTTCGCCCAACATTTCCGCCATGCGTTCCGCAGCCGCCCGCGCGGCAAGGCGTCTGGGCTCCAGCATGATGATCTTGCCCGCAATGCCAGCCTCCAGAAGCGCCAAGGGAACGCGCGTGGTTTTCCCGGCACCCGGCGGGGCTTGCAGCACGCAAACACCGCGCCCCGCGAGCCCTTGTACAACATCTGCGAGCACGTCCTCTATCGGCAAAGTTATCAGGGTCTTATCCACCATGCCCCGAGCAATACCGCGCCCGACCCCGCGCGTCACGTCAAAGGGGCGCATCAAAGGCGCGAAAATCTGCGCGATTGCAAAACCACGCCCCCCTGCGCCATAACAAGCGGTAAGTAGGGAAAGTAAAAGCGTGACCGATATCAAAGCCTTGGCGCAGTCCATTCTTGAACGTGACAGACGTGCGCTGTCCCGTGCAATTACACTTGTCGAAAGCGGCAGGGATGATCACCGCGCGCAAGCGCTGGAGCTGGTCGATGCGCTCAAACCCGCAGGCAAGCAGGCGCTGCGGATCGGGCTGTCAGGCACACCGGGTGTCGGCAAATCGACATTTATCGAAAGCTTCGGCCTGATGCTGACTGGCGAAGGGCTGCGAGTGGCTGTTTTGGCGGTTGATCCAAGCTCGACCCGGTCTGGCGGATCAATCCTTGGCGACAAGACCCGGATGGAGCTTTTGTCGCGCGATCCGAACGCCTTTATCCGACCCTCGCCTTCGCAAAGCCAGTTGGGCGGCGTGGCCCGCCGGACCCGCGAGGCGGTTTCGCTTTGTGAGGCGGCCGGGTTCGATGTGATCCTGATCGAAACCGTTGGAGTCGGCCAGTCCGAGACGGTGGTGGCCGAAATGTCGGATCTGTTCATCCTGCTTTTGGCCCCGGCAGGCGGCGACGAATTGCAAGGCGTCAAACGCGGGATCATGGAAATTGCAGACCTGATCCTGATCAACAAGGCCGATGGCGATCTGAAATCCGCAGCAATGCGTACGCAAGCAGACTATGCGGGGGCTTTGAGATTACTGCGCAAGCGCGGCCAGGATCCTGAAGGGTTTCCCAAAGCGCTGAAAGTCTCCGCGCTTGAGAATATTGGCCTGGCAGAGGCCTGGTCGGAGATGCAATTCCTCGCCGATTGGCGCAAGGATCAGGGGCATTGGGACACGCGCCGGGCGGGTCAGGCCGTGCATTGGTTCGCTCATGCGGTCGAGGCGGGTCTATTGGCGCAACTGACCCGCAACGCGGAGACGCAAGAGGCTTATGCGCGCGCCGCTGCACAGGTAAAGCGCGGAGAGACCTCCCCCGACGCAGCCGCCCAAGACGTGTTGCGCAAGCTTCTGAGCTAGCCTTATTACAGCGCAAGCACGGGCGGGACCCCGACCAGAAAAACTGCGTGCGGGACGCGCGCCATCAGGTTAATGCTGAAACGACCCCGAAATGGCACGCTTATCGGCACTCTCGGGTTGACGGGCTGAGAATCTCCTACTAAAGCAGGCCTTCAGAATTCAGGCATCGCAGGGGCGGTGTCTTCACTCGTTTGATACCCGGAAGGAAACGCCATGTCGCGCGTCTGTGAACTTACTGGCAAGGGCCCGATGTCGGGTAACAATGTCAGCCATGCCAACAACAAGACCAAGCGTCGCTTTCTGCCGAACCTGAACGATGTCACTTTGACATCTGAGACGTTGGGCCAGTCTTTCAAATTCCGCATTTCTGCGGCTGCATTGCGCACAGTGGACCACCGCGGTGGTCTTGACGGTTTCATGGCGAAAGCCAAAGAGGCCGAGCTGTCCGGCAAAGCATTGAAAGTCAAGAAAGACATCGCGAAAGCGCAAGCAGCAGCTTAAGCTTTCATCGACCAATTTGGATTGCGGCTCTGTCGATAGGCGGGGCCGTTTTTCGTTTTCAAGCTCACAGCTTGGAAGAGATTACCCCGGTGTTGAACCCACCCATGCGCAGCTCCCCGAACAGGCGCTGATATTCGATCTTGGGACAACGATCCTCGACAACCTCAACACCAGCGGCCTCCGCCTGCGCCCGTGCGGCTGCGTGCTGCACGCCGATTTGCATCCAGATCGTGCGCAGATCTGGCAAGACCTCCAGGGCCTCCTCAACAATGGCGGGAACCGCCTCGGACCGCCGGAAAATATCGACCATATCAACCTTGGCACCTTTTGGAAGATCGCTCAGGCTTGCGCAAATTGTCTGTCCGAACAACATCTTACCAGCATGCCCGGGATTGACGCCGATGACTTTGAAGCCTTTCAGCGTCAGGTATCGCGCGACGTAATAGCTTGGCCGCACCGGGTTCATCGACACGCCGACGCAGGCAATGACCTTTGTCTGTTTGAGAATACGGCGCAATTTTTCGTTTTCATCTTCCATTTCAGATTGTTAGTGCATTGCATCCCCCCCCGGAAGCCAGAATTCCAAACAAAAAGACGCCCGCAACAGAAGTTACGGGCGTCAGTCACGGAACGAGGGACAGTGAATGTGAAAGCAACAGTTCCGGTGTTGCTTCCGTGCATAACAGATAGGTGCAAAAACGGCAGTTGCCAGAGTTGGTTACAAAGACGTGAACAGCGCTATTTCGGCGCGCGCGCTGCATATAACCCGACCGCAGCCGCGTTTGAGACGTTCAGCGAGCCGAACGCTCCGGCATAGTCAATACGCACCAGTTGATCGCAGGTCTCCTTGGTCTTTTCGCGCAATCCAGGCCCCTCGGCCCCCAAGACCAGACCCAAGGCTCCTCTTTGGCCCGCAACGGCCGCATCAAGGGATGTCTCCGCCGTTCCATCGAGCCCCAGCAAATTATAGCCCATCTCCTGCAAGGCCAGCATCGTGGTCGCAAGGTTGCGCACGCGCAAATAGGGTTGGCGTTCCAACGCACCAGAGGCGGTCTTGGCCAGCGCACCGGTTTCCGGGGCGGAATGGCGCAATGGGGCGATGACGGCACGCGCGCCAAAAACCTCGGCAGACCGCAATATTGCCCCGACATTGTGCGGATCGGTCACCCGGTCCAGTAGAATGACCCGGGCTGCGTCCCCCCGCGGCGCGCAGATATCCGGCAGGCTGCCCCAATCAAGTGGCTTCACCTCCAAAGCCGCGCCTTGATGGACCGATTGCGGATCAATGGGGGCTGCAAATCTTCGCGGATCGGATATCTCCGGCTCCATTTCACTGGCGGCAATCTCCGGGGCCAGACGGTCTGCTGCGTTTTTCGTCACCACAAGCCGCAGCCGCTCCCGCATCGGGTTTTGCAGCGCATCACGCACCGCATGAATGCCAAAAAGCCAAACGGTCTCCGCCGCCGCGGCGCGCCGATTTCGCTCTTTTTCCACCACCCATTTCGGTTTTTTCTGTACCATTTGATCCTCTGCGACGCTCGAACCCTCACCTAGGCCAATTTTCAACGACCCCACAAGGGCACACGACCCGTGAACGCCGACATTTTGAGGTTGACGGGGTGCGAACCTGCTTATATCCCACCGCCTCAGTGGGCGACAGGCCGCAAGGTGTGGCAGGGGACTGTAACTCCCTCGCGGAGACGCACGCCTGGTTCGATTCCAGGGTCGCCCACCACTCAGTCCTTCTCAAAATGACTGTTTCGCAGGTTCCCAGAGATATGACTACTTATCAATGGGTTGTGCGGTAGGTGCCGTGCTGAGACCTCATTATAGTGCTCTGATAGGCGGCTCACAGGGCCATTTCTCCGAGAAGTCTCTGTCGGCCATTTTGCGGTGAGGTCTTGAGTGGGCTTTGGCGTGGCTTAGATGTTTGGAAAGCCCAAGACGCGGCGTTGTTCTGGCCAATCGAGTGGAAGGTCCTTAAGCTCGCGCAGGTGTTTCACGCTTAAGGAAGCGGGTTGATGACCCTGTAGGATCGCTTCAGAGATATCAGGTGCGAGGTAGGCGAGTGGCAGGATGCGACTGACTGCGCCAGATCGTAACCTCTCTCGTGTTGTTATCTCTTGAACCGACGCAACCTGCCCGTCTACCAGTTCTTCCATCCATCTCCTTGCATCTGCAACAAGGGCAATGAGGTCTGGATCTCGTTGCGTTGCCTTCCCGGCCGTCGCGATGACAATCGGTTTGGCGCGTCCTTTTTGATGTAGCGTGAAGGGGAATTCAAAGTTGATGTCCAAGCTTCGACCAGGCGTTAGATCATCAACCAACGTAGCCATGTCTAGGGCAATGCAGATGGTGCCTTTCGCCAACGTCGCTCGCTTCAAGAGCGGGGCGAACCAGCCATCATGGTCGATGGTTGAGAATGCTTCAGATGGTTCAGTGAGCAGGGTATTGAGCTTCGTCAGAACCATCGCAATCTCAGTTGCATCGACGTGGTGCTTGCTCAATGCATCTGCGAGCCAGACGCAGTCTGCGAGTTTTGCCAACACTGTAGCTCTAACCAGCTCTTCGATTGCATCTGCGGGCAAGCGACGTGCTTTGAGGTCATCAGCGTCGCTGCTCTTCTTGGACACGTAATACCAGTATCGCTTTGAGGATTGCGTGCCATTTTTCTGGACCGACTTTTTGGCGTAGGTCGCACCCATCGGTCGCCCGATCTCGTCGAAGAGAAGGCCATCAAGGGCCCGTGCTGCGGGTCGTCGGTCCGTCGGGATTGCCTTGCCGCCATGGTCAGTCAGCAGGTCTTGCACGGCCTGCCAATCATACGCGTCTAAGATCGCGTCATGAAGACCGTCATAGAGTTCATCTTTGTGCCGAACCTTGCCGATGTAGATCGGGTTGCGCAGGATGTTGTAGAGTGCGCCGCGCGAGAAGGCTTTGCCGCCAGTCACCCTGCCATGCCGATTTTTACGCCGCTTGCTCACGATGCCAAGTGTTTCAAGTCGCTGTGACAGGCGGCGAACAGACCAAACCTTTAGATACTCTGCGAAGATGGTTCGGATGGCGACCGCTTCTGCGGCATTTACGACCAGGGCCTTCTCATACACATCATAGCCCATCGGCACAGCACCCCCCATCCACATGCCCTTGCGTTTGGAGGCTGCCACCTTGTCTCGTATGCGTTCCGCGGTGACCTCCCGCTCGAACTGCGCAAAGGATAGAAGCACATTCAGCGTTAACCGCCCCATCGAGTTGGTCGTATTGAAGGCCTGCGTAACCGAGACAAAGGAGACGCCCGCAGCATCAAACCGTTCGACCATCTTCGCAAAATCCATCAGAGCGCGCGTCAGCCTGTCGACCTTGTAGACGGCGATAACGTCAACCCTGCCAGCTTCCACGTCCGCCAGCAGTCGCATCAATGCAGGCCGTTCCATGGACCCACCAGAGTAGCCGCCATCATCATAGCGATCGGTCAGTTCAGACCAGCCTTCGTGCTTCTGGCTCAGAATGTACGCGGCACAGGCCTCACGTTGCGCATCAAGGGAGTTGAAGTCTTGCTCCAAGCCTTCCTCGGTAGACTTGCGGGTGTAGATGGCGCAGCGTTGGCGGATCATGTGCGCAACCCAAAGAACTTTGGCCCGTTCCGGTTGGTTCCCGTCATTGCTCGCGCGACCGCGCTGAGGGATCTGTAGTGTTGGCCATTCCAGAACACAGCATCTTCTCCGACAACCACCTCATGGGTAGCACCGCCCCATTCCTTGAGCAGCCGCGTCCCGGGGCCGGCGGCTGGTGCCGCGAGAGTGGGTGCGTCTACACCGCGTGCCCGCTGCGCCAAAACCTGAGCCCAGCCTCTTTGCATCTTTGACAACTCTGCGGCGGTGCAAGCTTTGGCCTGCAGATGCCAGGCAAACACATGACGCATTTGGCGGGCAGTTAGGGTTGGCGGAGGAGGCGCTCCTTTGTGTTCTTGCCAAAGCATGCGGAGATCGGCTGCGTCCAGTTTTGCCAATAGCTCAAGCGTGACAGTCTCCATTGCAGCAATCATTGTTTGCCTGAATCGGCCATGCGGTAGCGGGTTTCTTTGCCAGATCCATCTAACACGATGCTGCGTCCATCTGATCTAAGCCTCGAGATCGCGGCGCGGATGGTATGGGGTTGCCAGGCAAGGTGCTTCCCCAGTTGAGATACCGTCGCTCCAGAAGATCGGCTGAGCAAAGCCAGCAGTTGATCTTTTTTCGAGGTCTTTGGCTTCCGGGAAGTGTTGGCTGCAGGTTTGCATTTGAGTGGTTTACAGATACTTGCCAGTTCTACATGAGTTTGGGTCATATCGCGTTCCTTTGTCGGTCAGGCCGAAATGGCCTGTACTACCGACAAAGGCCCGAACACCGGGCAGGAGGTCACATTCGCGTCAAAGAACACTACCGCTTCGTGTGCCGGACAAGTCCAGTCGAAAGAAGCGCATTGAGTGACTTTGAGGTGTTCGAAGGCGTTGTGAAGACGTAAAGACGGGCGGAAACCGGACTTTCGCTGCACCTGCAAGCCATCCATCCTGTGAGGTTGGAAGCCAACATTCAGACCACCTCGAACGCGGGCTTGGCGCTGCACCGCCGCAAGGCGGCTTCGAGCCCATAGCGGACCTGTAAATTTTGTGCTGCGTGCGCTCGCAGCGCGGAAATTGCTGCAATAGCTCAAATTCTTATGCTGCCGCGTAGCAGAAAAACCGGTCATTCATACGTGTCATAGCGTGAACGACACGCGCAAGGATCAAGTCGCGGAACAAAGTGATCGTTTGACCGATAGGCTTCAAATATCTGAAGTTTGATTTTTTCTACTTTCAATACGCCCTCAGGCAGGCTGGATGCGATAACATGACCGAGTATTAACATGTCCGCCGAAGGTGGTACCAGATCCGGTCCTTGGATCGTTCTGACACCTAAAGCCACCGCTGATCTTGAGCCTGTTTGCCCCAGAACGCGGCCTTCAGCGTACGTTGGTGCTCACTATCCGAGAGGACGAACCGACACATTCCTAGCCGAAATCGTCTTAAAAAGTAGATCATCAAATTTACGCTCTCATGGAAGCTGTCGGATCAGGAAAATACCATGCCGCCATTGATGTCGATGTTCGCGCCAGTGATGAACGCACTGTCTTCACACGCCAAGAACAAGACCAGATTGGCAATGTCATCGGTATTGCCTTGGCGTTTCACTGGCGCGTTCGCCTCAAAACCACGGCGGCCTGCGTCGGGGGTGTGGATGTTGTGAAAATCCGTATCAATCATGCCGGGGCAGAGCGCGTTGACGCGGATACTTGGGCCCAGTTCTTTGGCCAAACCTCGTGTCATTGTCATAATCGCCCCTTTTGACGTGGCGTAGGGCACCGAGCCTGGGCCGCCGCCATCGCGTGCTGCTTGGCTGGCAAGGTTCACAATCGTGCCTTTGTCCATATGTGCAAGGCTGGCTTTGGTCATCATGAAGGTGCTGGTCAGGTTCAGGTTCATCACCGCCATCCAATGTTCCAAGGACGCCTCTGCGATTGTCTTGCGCGCGATCAAGCCGCCTGCGTTGTTGACGAGGACATGCAAGCCGCCGAACTCCGCAATCGTTTTATCCACCAGCGCGTCAACGTCTTCTTGCTTGGTCAGATCACCTTGCAGAGCGAATGCGTTGCCACCCTGCTCTTTAATTTTGGCGACGACGTCATCCGCGCCTGCGCTGCTGGCGAAATAGTTTACGGCGACGTTTGCGCCCTCGGAGGCTAGCTTGAGAGCAGCGGCTGCACCGATGTCACGGCCAGCGCCAGTGACGATTGCGGTTTTGTTTGCGAGTTTCATGTGAGGGTCCTTTTCAGCGTGTCAGGTCGGAGTTGGGTCGCGTTAGGACAACGCAGGTTTCATGAACAAATCGAATATCTCCGGAACGTTTCTATCCCCCATGCCAGCCTCCAATGCGGCAGCAAGATTGGTGGCGGTGCCTTCGGCGATTTGGCTGCTGGTGCCCATATCTTCCATCATCTGTACAAAATAGCTGATGTCTTTGCTGGCGTTGGCGATGGAAAAGCCCAAGTCACTGACGCCATCAACTGCATATTTCTTGCAAAACTGCATGAAAGTGGAGTTGGACGGACCCGCTGACATGATGTCGAAAAGCTGCTGGCCATCAATGCCCGATTGCTTGGCAACCGCAAAGGCCTGGCTCATGGTGCAGACGGTTGTCATGCCCATAAAGTTGTTAATCAACTTGGTGACGTGGCCCGCGCCAAGGTCCCCAAGGTGAAAGACATTCTCGCCCAGAACATCCAGAACCGGCTTCACCTTTTCATAGGTCGCCATGTCGCCCGCCGCCATAATGTTCAACAGACCGTCTTTGGCATGGGCTGGTGTGCGACCAAGCGGGGCATCAATCATGCCGGCACCTTTGGCTGCCAAATCCGCGCCGATCTTGCGCGTGGAGGCGGGGATAGATGTGCCGAAATCAATGACCGTAGCGCCTTCTTTGATGCCCGCTAGAATCCCATCTTCACCGTAGATCAGCCCCTCAACTACCTTAGACGTCGTTACGCACAGCATCACAATGTCACTGGCCTCGGCCATTGCTTTTGTCGTGCTGACCTCAGTGGCTCCGCGCGCGACAGTTGCGGCAACTGCGTCTTTGTTCCGGCCCATAACGATCAGATCGAAGCCGTCGTTTTGCAAGCATTCCGCCATGTTGCCGCCCATCAGACCAAGGCCGATGAAACCAATCGTTGGATGTGCCATGTCTTACTCCTGCATTGCCTTATGATTGATGTGTCGAAAACGCGTTTGCACCGGCTTCGGCGACATCATGGTCCTGCGCGGGCGAGCCTGAGCTAACGCCAATGCCGCCCACGACAACGCCGTCTGACAAAATCGGGACGCCGCCGCCGACTGCGACCATCCGGCCGCCCAAGGTGGAAGCGATGCCATGTGCGGGCATGCCAGGCTGGTTCACTTCGCCCAAGGCTTGGGTGCTTTTTTGAATGCCTGTCGCGGTGTAGCTTTTGTCGATGGCCAGATTGATGCTGGTGATTTTGCCACCATCCATCCGTTCAAAGGCGATCAGATTGCCGCTTTCGTCGGTGACAGCGATACACATCGGCACGTCGATCTCTATCGCTCTGGCACGGGCACCGCTGATAATTATGGCTGCGTCTGCATTGTCTAGTCGTTGGATATTCAACATGCTCTCATCCCTTGATGGGTCAATTGCCAATGATCATATTTGGCAGGGTCAATGAAATGGCGGGCACAAAGGTAATCAGCATGAGGGCTGCTAAAATGGCCAGATAGAAAGGCCAGATTGTCTTGATCGCTTTTTCCATCGGGAGCTTGCCGACCACACATCCCGCAAACAAGCAGGTCCCAACAGGCGGGGTGCACAGTCCGAGGCCGAGGTTCACAAGCAGGATGATCCCGAACTGAACCGGATCAATGCCCAAAGCGTTCATGACTGGCAGGAAGATGGGCGTACAGATCAGGATCAACGCCGCCATGTCCATGATCATCCCCAACACCAACAGCATCAGGTTGATCAGCAACAAGATCACGATCACATTGTCAGAGATACCCAGCAGCAAATCGACCGTCTTGGTCGGCACCCGATAGAATGTCAGCATGTATGCAAAGGCACCCGCGCAGGCGATCAGCACCAACACCATGGATGTCGTGCGCACGGATGAGACGACGGTTGTTTTGAAGTTTTCCCACGTCAGGGTGCGGTACACGATCAGGGTCACAAGAAACGCATAGATCGCGCCAATCGCACCGGATTCTGTTGCAGTGAAGACGCCGCTCAATACACCGCCCACGATGATCACGGCGGTGAACAATCCAGGGATTGCACCGGCAAAGGCCCAGCCCAAAGCGGCAAAGCCGGGGAACTTTTCGGCTTGGTAACCGCGTTTGATGGCAACCAGATATGCCGCCAGTGCCAAGCAAAGGCACATCAAAATGCCGGGTACGACACCTGCCAAGAACAACTTTGAGATCGACACACCGCCGCCTGCGGCCAGCGCAAAGATGATCATGTTATGGCTGGGCGGGATGATGATCCCCGCGATGGATGACGTGACCGTGACGTTCACGGCATAGTCCGCGTCATAGCCTTTTTCTTTCATAGCAGGGATCAGGATCGACCCCAACGCCGAGATATCCGCAATGGCGGAGCCAGAAATGCCGCCAAACAACATGGATGAAAAGACATTCACGATGCCCAACCCACCACGCACAGCACCCACAGCCGCCTGTGCAAACCGCACCAGCCTTGCGGCGATGCCGCCGTGGAACATCAAGTCACCGGCAAAGATGAAGAACGGAATGGCCAGATACGCCTGAAGGCTAATCCCCGCGACGATCCGCTGGAAACCAATCATCAACGGCAGACCTTCGTACCAGAATGCCGCCACTGCAGAGATACCGAGGGCGAAGGCGACAGGTGCGCCGATCATCACGCACAGGGCAAACACCCCCAGAAGTATGAAAAGTCCCATGATCAGCCTTCGTCAATGTTGTCTTGGCGTTCGTCCCAGCCTGTCAGCAGGCGGATCAAATGACCGATTGAAAATAGGAACATCAGCGCGCCACACATCGTCAGGGGCAACGAACGAAAACCTTCTGATACTTGGATGAGCGGGATCATTGAGTTCCATTTAAATTTCGTAAGCTCAATGCCGTACCAGAACATCATGCCACCAAAGCTGATCATCAGCAGATCGGTTATGAGGACAAAGAAGTTTCGAATGGGTCTGGGAACGATATTGCGGAACACCGCCACGGACAGGTGTGAGTGTTGATGCACACCGACAGCTGCGCCAAAGAATGTAATGACCATCACCAAAAGCAACGAGACCTGTTCGACCCATGTCGGCGTGTCGTTCAGCACATAACGCCCGTACACAAGCCACACATAGAACATCGTCATCGCAACCAGGGAAACCGCAGCAAGGACAATGCAAATTCTCACAATGAAATCGGAAACAGCGCTCATTTTCTTGATAAACGGTGGTGGGGATTTGGTTTCGGGCAACGTCATTCCTCCGGAAAAAACGCCCAGCGTCCAAGGATGGAGCCGGGCGCTCTTTGATTGTCTATGGTATCAGATTATTCGGTCGCGCGTGCAATCTCGACCAGTTTTGCCATGTCGGGGTTAGCCGCAAGATAGTCGGCATAGACCTTGTCCATCGCAGACTGGAACGGAGCTTTGTCAGCGATTTCGTTCACCTTAATGCCAGCCGCTTCGACGTCCTTGCGTGCTTGCTCAGAGCCGATGGCCCATTGTTCACGCTGAAAAAGAGCAGCTTCCTCAGCAGCGCCGCGAACGGCTTCCTGCATTTCTGAGGACAGCGCGTTGAACTTTGCGGTGTTCACGCAAATGCACTCAGGGATGATCAGGTGTTCGGACAAGGAGTAGTGCGTAGTCACCTCGTAGTGGCCTACGTTCTTGAAGGATGGGAAGTTGTTTTCCGCGCCATCCACAACACCTGTCTTCAACGCCTGCTGAACTTCGGAAAAAGCCATTGGGGACGGGTTGCCACCCATTTCGGAGATCATTGCAGTGTAAAGATCGTTGTTCATGACGCGGATCTTTAGGCCTTGGACATCAGCCGGGGTATTGATTGCCTTTTGAGCGTAGAAAGACCGCGCGCCGGCATCAAACCATGCCAATGGCAGCACGCCTGCTTCGCCCATCGCGGCACCCATGATGTCGCCCGCTTCACCATCAAGAACGCGGAACATGTGTGGAATGCTCTTGAAGATAAACGGCAGGGATACAAGGTTGGCTTCTTTCACCATTGGACCAATAGGGCCAAGGTTGAAGTTGCCAAGTTCGATGGCACCAATGCGGACCTGCTCCAGCGCGTCTGGCTGTGAACCCAGAACACCACCGTGGAAGACGTCAACGGTGATTTCGCCGCCTGTGGCTGAATCGACCAGCTCAGCAAACTTGTCCATGGCGGCCGTGTTTGGGTGGCCATCGTTGTGGATGTTCCAAGCGCGCCAGCTTTCGGCTGAAGCGGATGATGCGATCAAAGCAACAGCAGTCGCGGCTGCAAAAAGCGATTTTGTGAAAGTCATGGGTTCTCCTCCCCGTTATGTTTGGACAGGTTCAGGCTTTCTAAATTTGGGAGAGTGCAATCCGAAAAACTTCCCGCCACCTCCCAGAGCCGGAATCGCTGCTAACTCAATATGGAGACTAGTATCCAAGTATGTCAATAAGCATGTTTTGGCCCCTGCTGTCCTTGACATATTCGGCCTCAGCGCCTTTCTTGCAGCCAGTTAGGGGTTGGACACATAAGCTGCGGCATCTGGATATTTGAAATGTATTTCAACGTATTAGAGTATGTGATCTGACAAATGTGATGAGGGCAAAAGAAGATTCCTGTGGAAGATATTGTACGAAGAACCACAACCGATGCGGTCTACGAGACCCTGCATGAAGAAATTGTTTCGCTCGAAATTCTTCCCGGAACTAAGTTGTCGGAGACCGAGGTAGCACGGCGTTTTGGCGTGTCTCGCCAGCCTGTCCGCAATGCGTTCACCAAGCTTGGCAATGATGATTTGCTTGTCATCCGACCACAAAAGGCAACCGAAGTGCGGGGCTTTTCGATGGAACGGCTTGAGCTTGCGCGTCTTGTGCGGCTGGCTTTGGAGATGGAAGTTGTTCACCGAGCGACCACAGTTTGGGACGCGGCCTGCGAGGCGACGCTTGGCGAAAACCTGACCTTGCAACAACAGGCGTTGCAGGAAAACGATTTGGTGACATTCCATGCGCTGGACTATGATTTTCACAAGCTGATTTACGGGCTGAGCGGCAATCCCCTGGCATTTGAAGTGATGCTCGAATGCAAGCAAAAAGTGGATCGCCTGTGTTTGCTCAGCCTTGAGCAATCCAGCGAAGCCACATCAATCTTTGACGACCACCGTAAGATTGCGCAAGGTTTGGCGTCGGGAAGCGTTGATCGCGCGCAAGGTGCCATGCGCAAACATCTCTCGCGGCTGGACGCAACGATTGAGTACATCCACAAGACACACCCGAACTACTTCGAGTAAGGGTTTCTTTGAGAAGGGACTGCACAGCGCGCTGAAGTCAGGCTGTTCCCCGCTCTGGGCGATCATTGTCGATGTTGAACTTCATCCCGTCCAACAGCTCTTCAAGATCGGGTCTGGCGGCAGGACCGTTTGAGATGTCGACCAACATCAAGGTGCCGTTCGGACGGATCGCAAATGCACCCGGTTCGGCAAAGACACCCGTCGTTTCTGCCTCTGACAATGGCGTTGAGACGTACAAGCCAAGGGACCGCATCTGGGCCTCAGTCATGCCATAACCCAGATCGAAATCCCATCCGAACTCTGCTAAATCGGCCTGCGCTTTCTCTTTGGTATCGGCAGACACGACAATAACGTCCAACACGTCCGTCCAATCGGACAGCGCGCTGTTCAGCTTGTTCAGGAACCGCTTGCAGCGCGGACAGTGTTTGCCCCGGTAAACAAACAGCATTGTCCATCGGTCCTTGCTCTGGCCTATGGTCAGCAAATCAGCGGACGCGACACCGTGGAAACTCATTTCTCCGATGGGGGAGCCGACATTGGGTTTGGCTGAGGTCATGGGCAGGGTGTCCTTTGATCATCTACGGGAACGTCAGCGAGAATATACTGCGTACAATTTCTTGCACGTCTTACTGGGAATTGAAACGATGATCGGGACAAAGATGGGTGTGTGACGAAGCCGCGCCGCGAGGGTGATCTGAGGCAAGCCAAGGAAACCCAAGATGCCAGCGCGCCGCCACATCAATGACTTGCTGGCCGCGAGCTTTATGATGTCAGGCCAAGGCTTTCCCCAATCCGTGGATTTTTACAAGGTTGCAGCGGGACTTCATCAACGGCACACCAGCGGCGCTCTTTGCAGCACTTCAAGCGATTAAGCAACGTGGCTTTCCTGATATGGCAGAAGGTTTCATTGCAAACATGCGTTTTACCAACGGGCCAAATTCGGACATCTCTAAAGCGTTGTCTGCGATTGGGCAGCCTTTCGAATTTAAAATTCGCCAACTTACGATGTTCCAAAATCGCCGGGGTCAAACACTTTGAATAGCTGCTCGCGCGGCCCATTGCGCACTCAGAAAGAGCCTTGTTGCGAAGGTAATGAGATGCCGCGTCGACGGTAGCTGCACAGGCATAGGTCCGTTTCGTCCCGCACCATTCCAGTGCTACCTGACTGCGGCAATAGTGCGGTCTCGGTTCGGGCAGAATCGAGCCCCGCCAACGACCGCAATGACGACAAGCGCCCCGGTGCAACAAAAGACGTGCCGCACCTGCAAGAAGATGCTGCGTCAGCGAAGCTTCTAAATCCAAGGTCGGGTTTGTCCGCGTAGGAGACCTTCGCCGCGATCTGCTTCAATGTCTGTAGTGCGGACTTTGCTACCGCTCGCCAATAATGTGGCAGCGTCCGCTTTGGGTGCATCAAAGGTTGTTTGGAAAGTCGCCGTTTGCTAGGTTAGTCACGCGCTTGGAGGCGCACCCAACCTGCGGAAAGGACAGAAGTCCACTCCTATAGAAGCAAGTCAGATGAACTGACCTTTGGCGAATGGTGCAGGTATTCCGCCGTAGAGAAGGAAAGTTCCATGCCGACAAAATGGCTCCCGGATTCCGCCAACCTTGACCATCTGAAGTATCAGGCAAAAGATCTGTTGCGAGATTTTCGCGCAGGGCAGCAGGCTGCATTTCAGAGGATACGAGAATTCCACCCCGAGTTTTCAAATATTCCCGATACCGACATTCGAACATGCACCTTCAGCCTTAGCGATGCACAGCTCTCGATTGCCCGAGAGTACGGTTATGCGAGCTGGCCACGCTTGAAAACCGTACTCGCAGAGAAGCATCACGAAGAACTGCAGCTCACCTACAATGATCGCCTTCCAGATGGTCCGTTCAAGCAAGCATTGGATTTCATGGATGCTGGAGACGAAGCCCGATTAACACAGCACCTCGCGAACAACCCGGAGCTGGTCCACGAAGCCGCGCATTTTGAGGGGGGCAATTATTTCACGAACCCTACACTTTTGGAGTTTTTACCGGAAAATCCCTTTCGGTACGAAACGATGCCAAAAAATGCGATCAGGATCGCCGAAATCCTCTTAGAGGCAGGCGCTAAGGACAACCGGAGGGCTATTAACATCACATTGGGTCTGACGGCATCGGGTCGGATTTGCCGCGAGTGTGGTGTTCAGGCAGATCTCATCAAACTGCTTTGCCGCTACGGGGCTGATCCGTCAACAGCCATGCACACAGCTTTGGTCCATCTTGAATTTGCGGCAGCCCAAGTGTTGCTTGACTGCGGCGCTCCGCTAACCCTTACGGCTGCTGCGACGTTGGGTGACTTGAGCGCGGTTGAAGGTCTGATCGGGAATGCACCTGACGATGAGCTGCAGTTCGCCTTGTCACTTTCCGCCAATGCAGGGCGTTCAGGAATTGTCGCAAAGCTACTTATAGCGGGTGCCGATCCCGATCAGTACAATCCAACCGGCGGCCATAGCCATTGCACACCGCTTCACTCTGCGGTTGCAAGTGATCAGCTCGCCGCCGTCATCGCCTTAGTCGAGGGAGGGGCGGACCTGAGCATTAAAGATATTCATCACGGGATGACCGCGCTTGAGTGGGCTGTTTATATGAAAAGAGAAGCGATAGTGGCGTTTCTGAAGTCTCAGTTGTGAGCGCGACACTGCTACCCAATTGCTGAAGCCAAGGTTGAGCAACATACCGCAAACCGAACATTCGGCACCGCGCAGCATTTGGTCGCTCCGGGCTCACTGCGGCCATTAGTTCGGTCGTAGCGTGCTCACCTGTAGGATGATGCCACCCCAGAAGGACCGGCCTAAAGCCGACATCCAACGCCTGTCCCAGATGCTGCAGTCGCAGCCCGCATTGCGGACCTTGAGCGATACCGCAGCATTTCAAGTCATCCAGATGACTGCAATGCGGGACTTTGCCGACATTCATTTTTCGTGCTTCGCTGACGCAGCATTCCCTCGCAGTCGCGGCACATTTCGTTGTTGCAAAGCGGCGCGTGCCGCCGTTTCGGTCATTCATGGCCATTATTTTGGCCGAAACCGCAAGGGTGCTATCACAACATGCCCTTCGCTCAAGCGGGTCACGGACGGAGCGGAAGGCGATTGCATTCGGGGGTCAGCCTTGCGACACACTCAACGACTGTCGGACAGATCAGACTTGCGCGCAGTTGGCATTCTCTGTCACAGAGAATGATTGCGTCTGCAGAATATACGTCGCAGCAACATAGCGCACTTAGCCGAATGCCCTACGCAGTTTGTCAAATGCGATAGGCCAACAACTCCAGGACACAAATATACTGAGGTAAATGGGAAATTGTTTCGGTTTTTCTCAGCCAACTGGCGTCAACAGCAGCCGCTTCTTGCGATAGGTCGAAGCAGGCATCCCGACATACCGCCGAAAGGCATTTCGGAAGCTTGAGGGCTCTGTATAACCGACCTCCGCGGCAATATCGTCAATCGGAAGATCGGTTGTTTCGAGCATTTGCTTGGCCTCCTCAATTCTAAGGGTCTGGATGTAGTCAACCGGCGTTTGACCCGTGGCCTTTCGGAACCGTCTGAGCAGGCTGCGTTCGGTTAAACCACTTCTTGCCGCCATCGCGGCAACGGGCGTGGGGAGCGCGTAGTTATCAGCGGCCCAAACCTGTGCATCCGCCACCAATGCGTCCTGGTGCTGGGCTCCCGCAGTGAGTGAGGCGTAGTGCAGCTGCCCCTCATTGTGCGGTTGCAAAAGATAGATCTTGGCAATGCGGCGCGCCTCATCCGGCCCTGCAATCCGTCCAATCAGATAGAGCACCAGATCGCCCCAGGCTGACGCGCCGCCTGCCGTTACAATCCGATGTCCATCACCTGCAGGAATAAGGATGCGTTCGCGGCGCACCTTAACTTCGGGATACTGCCGGGCGAGTATGTCACAAAAGCTCCAATGACTGGTTGCATCGAGGCCGTCCAGCATGCCCGCCTCTGCCAAAAGGAAAGTGCCTGAGCAGACTGATGTGATCAATGCGCCGTCTTCTTTGGCTTTCCTGAGCCACGGGATGAAATGTGCGAACTCATCTGGCACTCCCGTGCCTGGGGCAAAGTGAAAATCAGGAATGATGACGAGATCGGGGGTGCCATAGCCCTTCAGCGATCCATCCGGCGTGATACGTCGCCCGTTGATGTCGTCATAAGCTTCGCCGTCAACTGACAGAAGTGCGCCTTCAAAAACCGGCGATCTGGGCGCGTCACCATGCAACATTTCCCAGTCACGTCCCACAGAGGCCAATGAATCCAGGATGCAATAGGCAGTCGAGGTGCCCACGCAGGGCATTGTTAGAACCGCGGTGCGGCAGGTTGCATTTGTGTCGAGCATACGTGTGTCCGATATTCACCGTTTCTGACATATATAGGCATATCATGGCCGCGACCCATCAGGCAATACCGTTCTATGGAAAGTGTCAGCACGGGCGGTCAAAACATCATCCGGCACCCTGTCAAATCTCTCCATTGTCGACACTGAACTGCCTGAATGGAGCAATAAAATGACATCGAAATTACTGCCGCATCTTTCTGACCAGCTTTTTCTGACGGACGCGGGGTTGGAAACCTGGCTGCTGTTTGAAAAGGGCTTTGATATGCCGTGCTTTGCGGCCTACCCGCTGGCCCAGCGGAAAGAAGGCCGGGCGGCCTTGAAAGAGTATTTTACCGGTATCTTTGATCTGGCTCGGCAAAACGGCGTTGGTTTCTTGCTTGATACCTATACTTGGCGCGCCAACCCGGATTGGGGTCAGGAACTGGGTCATGATCTGGACCATCTGCGGCTTGTGAACACCCAGGCAGTTGAAGATGCCAAAGAGCTGCGCCGTTGCCTGGGCGACGGGATGAACGTCCTTGTCAACGGCATCATTGGCCCACGTGGAGATGGCTATGATCCCAAATCGATCATGACAGTCGAAGAAGCGCAAACCTATCACGGTTTTCAGGTCAGCGTTCTTGCCGGGTCAGGTGTTGATTTGATCAGCGCGTTGACGATCACCAATGTGCCAGAGGCAATCGGCATCGCCAATGCCGCTGCGCAAGTGAATATGCCTTGTGTCATCAGCTTCACGCTTGAAACCGATGGGCGGCTTCCCACGGGCGAATTGCTTCAGGACGCCATCGCGCAGGTTGATGCGCAGGCCAAGGCAAAGCCCGTCTATTTCATGATCAATTGCGCGCACCCCGATCACTTTAACACCATGATCCCGGAAGGTGCCGATTGGGGTCAGCGCATCGGTGGTGTGCGGGCGAATGCCTCGCGCATGTCGCATGCAGAACTTGATTGCTGTGAAACGCTGGATGATGGCGATCCGGTCGAACTGGCCGCGCAATATGCGCAATTGCGACAGATGCTGCCCAGTATGCGCGTGTTCGGCGGATGCTGTGGCACGGATCACAGACATCTGGAGCAGATCTGCGCGGCGCTGGCGGGGTAACGCCTGTCGCTGGGAAATGCCGATCCGGACAAATACGTGTCCGATATTCACCGTTTTAGACATTTCTCAGCATATCGCGACTCACCCCGTACTGCCAAAACCCAACAGACACTGAAGAGAAATTTCTAAATACACACCGGAGCGAACCCATGAACCAACAAGCACATACAGCATTCGATAACGCCAAGGCCGAGAGCTTTGCTGAGCAAATGGTCGGCGTCCTGAATGGCGCTTCTCAGGCACTGATGACGTCAATCGGGCACCGGACAGGATTGTTTGATGCACTTGCAGACTATCCCGGCGTGACCTCCGCAGCCTTGGCCGAGAAAGCAGGTCTGGCGGAGCGTTACGTGCGTGAATGGCTGGGCGTCATGGTAACATCGCGCGTTGTTGAATTCGACCCATCGGGCCAGACATACACATTGCCGCCCGAGCATGGCGCCTTCCTGACCACCGCTTCAAAGCCGGATAATATGGCAGTTACCTGCCAGTTTATTGGCGTCATGGCCTCGGTCGAAGAAGAAATGGTTGCCCGGTTTCGCGATGGCGGCGGAACGCACTATCACGACTATTGCCGTTTTCATGAGGTCATGGCCGAGGACAGTGCGCAACTTGTCGTATCGGCATTGATCGAACACATACTGCCGCTAGATGCCGGACTGGTTGCGCGCCTTCACCGCGGCATTGACGTGCTGGATGTTGGGTGTGGCGCCGGCCGGGCGATGATGGAAATGGCCAAGGTCTTTCCGGCCAGTCGTTTTATCGGTGTTGACCTGTGCGAAGATGCCTTTGCCGAAACGCAGGTTGCGGCAACGCGTGCAAACCTGTCGAACCTGTGCTTTCGCAGCTTAGATCTTTCGCAGGTCACATCGCTTGGCACGTTCGATCTGATTACCGCCTTTGATGCAGTTCACGATCAGAAAGACCCTCAAGGCCTGTTGGATCTTGTCCATCATTCGCTGGCCGAGGGCGGCCTGTTTCTGATGCAGGACATCGGCGGCTCGCGGGATCTGCAAACCAATATGGAGAACCCGTTTGCACCGCTGCTTTACAGCCTTTCGCTGATGCATTGCACGCCTGTGTCCATCGGTCAGGGCGGGCCCGGCCTTGGGGCCATGTGGGGCGTGGAAACGGCACAGGAATACCTGGCCCGTGCGGGCTTTGACCAGATCGAAACCCACACGCTGCCGCATGACCCGTTGAACGCATATTTCCTCGCACGCGCCTGAGCGCCGCAAAATCGGAGTTTCACCATGACTTTTCCTTCTTCAACAGCCGTGATCGTGATCGGCGCTGGCTTGTCAGGTTTGGCTGCAGCCACCGAATTGCGGGCCCGTGGCATTGACGTTACTGTGCTGGAGGCATCACACCGCGCCGCTGATCCTTGGCGCGCGCGCCACCCAAAGCTGCGCCTGAATATCCATCGTCACTTTGCCCGGCTGCCCGGAAGCCAGAATCCGCGCAACACCGAGACCTTCCTGCCGCGTGATGCAGTAGTCGACTATCTGAGCGAATACGCTGAGCGCTTGAAAGATCACATTCAGTTCAATGCCCGCGTTTTATCCGTGCATCGAGACGGCGCTGTTTGGCGGATCGAAACAAGC
>CAYGQQ010000058.1:0-20521 GCA_964352105.1 uncultured Rhodobacterales bacterium
GTTCAGAAATCTCTTGCACCAATGGGGGCATCCATACATGCAGTAAATGCTATCAAAGGGGCGGCATCAAACCGCGACAGGTCCAGTGACCCTATTTGGTCCCATAAGCGCTGACGTCAGACACTGCCGCTGAATTTCGCGAGCTCCATTCGTAGATTCCGCTGTTGGATGATGTGCTCGGCAGTGAGTGGGTTGATAGGGAACCGGCCCTGAGAAAACGGGCCCGCCAACTTGACATACAGATTTCTGACGATCTTTGGGCCGACATGCAAAAGAACCACGAGCGGCTGCCAGATATTCCTGTGGCGACTTCATCGTTGGGTGGGTGGTTCCGTTCGTTTTGATCAGAAAGCCAGAGCGGTTTGACCGAGAAAACGTGATTACGGCCATTGGTCCAGCGCTGTCGCACACGCTCAATCTAAATAATTTCATCCTCATCAAACATAGGATCGTCGCTTAGCTGTGTGCTTAGGTCCTCGACCTTACCTTCGACGGTCTCGACCGATTTGACACGCGCCAGATGAAAGATGGCATCGCCTTCGTTGACAACTGGCAGAACCGCCCGCCCAACGATGATCCCGTCGAAGGGAGCAGTTAGCTCCTCCTCCTGCTCGCCGAACGGATCTGATACGGACGCCATTACTTCGCCCTCGCGAACAAGATCGCCATCGGCCCTGAATGTTCGCAACAACCCACCAATGGGCGCACGCAACCATTTGCTAGACGGACAGAATTGGGGCTGAGCCTTTGCTTTGGCGATACCTTTGCCCGCAACCATTCCTTTGTAGCGCAGGACCCGCAAAATGCCAGCGACACCCGCCCTTACTGAGTATTCATCAAAACGCAGACCTTCGCCCGCTTCGAACAGCAGCACGTCGATGCCCATATCTTTCGCGGACCCTCTCAGTGATCCGTCGCGCACAGGTGATTGCATAATGATTGGCGCACCAAAAACATTGGCAAGGTCAAGCATTTCTGGGTTGTCAGGGGAGACCCGAATTTGAGGGTAGTTGGTGCGATGAATGGCCGCCGAATGCAGATCAATCCCGAGATCGCATCTTGCCACAATCTCGGTCGTGAAGATATGTGCCAGCCGCGATGCAAGCGAGCCCGTTTCTGAGCCGGGGAACATGCGGTTCAGGTCGCGCCGGTCTGGCAGGTAGCGAGAATGATTCAAGAAGCCGTAGGTATTCACAATCGGAACCACGATCAGAGTGCCTTTAACGCTGCCCATGCTGGGTGACCGCAACAGACGGCGAACAATCTCAACTCCGATTACTTCGTCCCCATGGATACCTGCGCTTACAAAGATGGTTGGTCCATCAAGACGGCCATGAATGACATGCACTGACATCGAAACCGGGGTATGATCAGATAACACACTCACAGGTAGATTCACCGTTTGTCGGGAACCTGCCGGGATGATGGTATTCCCGATTTTGAAATCCGGGCGCTTCAACACTCAGCCTTTGCCTTTGGTTTTTGTGGCACCGGGTTTGGCATGCTTTTCGATATGCTCTATGATTCTGCTTGCAATATCCAGACCTGTTGCTTTCTCCACGCCCTCCAGACCAGGGGAGGAGTTCACCTCCATCACCACTGGGCCATGATTGGCGCGCAGCATATCCACACCGCAAACGCTGAGGCCCATTGCCTTGGCAGAACGAATCGCTGTCGAACGTTCTTCGGGTGAAAGTTTGATGACATTGGCCGATCCGCCACGATGCAGGTTCGAGCGGAATTCGCCCTCCGCCCCGGTTCGTTTCATAGCAGCGACAACTTTGCCGCCGATGACGATGGCACGAATATCGGTGCCGCCAGCCTCTTTGATGAATTCTTGCACGAGGATGTTCGTGTTGGTCGCACGGAAGGCCTCGATCACCGATTGAGCCGAACGGTCTGTGTCGGCAAGGACAACGCCAAGGCCTTGGGTGCCTTCGAGAAGTTTGATCACCAGCGGTGCGCCACCGGCCAGTTTGAGAACTTCGTCGGTTTGTTTGGGGTCGTGGGCAAAGGTTGTCACCGGCAGTCCAATACCGTCGCGCGCCAGCAGTTGCATCGACCGCAATTTATCACGTGATCGCCCAATAGCGACGCTCTCATTCAGAGGGTAGACACCTTGCATTTCGAATTGGCGTAAAACAGCCATCCCATAAAAGGTGACCGAAGCCCCGATGCGTGGAATGACAGCATCGTAGCCCACAAGCTTTTCGCCATTGTAATATATCTCCGGCCTGCGCGAAGCGATGTTCATGTAGCAGCGGAGGGTATTGATGATATCAAGCTGATGTCCACGCTCTTCTGCAGCTTCCTTTATCCGCATGTGAGTGTACAGATTTGCGTTGCGCGCCAACATTGCGATTTTCATGGAAAATCCTTTCTGCCTTTCGGCGTTAGTCAGGTCATTTCTGCGTGAGGAGGGCGCGGCGCGTATGTACCGCTATGGAGTGGTTCTTTAGCGCGGTGCGTCCAACGATCAGGCCAAACGTCATGTTGCCGCGATCCGTCAGCGAAAGGTCAATCGTCCATGACCTTTTCGCGACCCGAAACTTGGTGCGGATGACGAACCGTTCCTCCGGCACTCCACTTGTATTTTTTATTTCGCGTTTGGAATGGACGGGGCATTCGAGGCGAACATCCTTTTCTCCATGCGTCGCATGGGTGGTGAAACCCACCCATTCCGCATCGTCCTTCATGAAGGTCTCTATATCTATCGCGTGAATCGCAGAGGTGCGTGCACCGGTATCAATCTTGGCCTTTAGATCAAGAAGTCCCAAGTCTGGAAGATCGACATACTCCATCCACCCGATAATCATGAGCGGGCGTTCGGGTTTTCGTAGGTCTGAGTGCTCGGCCATCTGGTTCAAACGCGCCACGGCATCATTAGGGTCGCAAGGCTCAGCACAAAGAAAATTCCTGCCATGTCAGTGATAGTTGTCAGAAGTGGACCGTTTGCTACCGCCGGGTCCTGACCAAATTGAACCGCCCCGGTATTACCGAAGACTGCTAAGCGCATATTTTAAGCTGCAAGGTTGTTTGTTTTCAAGTCTTGATAATCCTTTGCTTGTTGCGGTGTAATGTGTCCAAGCGGCTCAAGAAGCCGTTTTGTGTTGAACCAATCGACCCATTTGAGGGATTCCCACTCTACCTGGTCTTTGGACTTCCACGGGCCCAAGCGGTTAATGACTCCGGTCTTGAACAGGCCTATCATCGTTTCGGCGGTTGCGTTGCCATAAGTGTCCCCGATGCTACCGACGGACGGCGCCTACTCTGTATCATGCCATCACGTGTAGGGCAGTCCGTCTCATGCTGTTTATCCTGATGCGCAGGCTGTCACGGCTTCACCCAACCTATTGAGAAACATGTGAAATCGAGGCTAACCTGCTTCGGTATTCGCACGCGTGATCCAAGACCATGCGAACAGCGCGGGCACGCAATCCGTCTGGATATCTCTTTCCAAAGTTCTTCTTTTCCATAACCCAGGAGCCTTATTTCTGGGTCCCCGGCAAACTAGGGGCGGTTCATCTGTCTCCTCAAATGGAGAATAGTCCAATCCAAGAGGAGGGAAATTCCAGGGAGCAGGTTACATGTTCCAGAATACCTGGCAGGGAAGGTGAATGGATTGCGCAGAAGAATGGACGGTCTTTTGTTGATCCACCCAATAGCTGTAAGGGCCACATTCTGTTGTGTTTTCGGCAATCTTGTCGCCTACAGGCCCGGCTCGAAGCAATTCTTCAAAATCGGTCTGCGCTGAACGCAGTGAGGTCGATGTTTTGGGAATTTTGGCGAACGATATCGGCAACAATTCGACCGGTCTTCGGAGCCATCATCAAACCGTAATGGCTATGGCCGAATGCGCCAATAAGGCCAGGATGCTTGGAAAGCTCCTGGATAACTGGAAGACTGTCGGGAAATGAGGGTCGTATTCCCATCCACGTTTTAGGCGTACAATCCCTGAGTTGGGGCAACATGGAAATGGCGGTTCTGTGAAGGGCACGAATACGTTTTGGATTGGGCGGTGTATCCGTTCCTGCAAACTCGGCCACACCTGCGACGCGCAAACCGTTCTCCATCGAGCTTGCGACGGCATGTGCCGACGTATCCATGACGGAATTGTTCAAATCCAAGCCACTGTCGGCAAATGACACATGGTACCCACGCTCAGCCGCCAGTGGAACGTTGATGCCCAAATTCTTTAAGATAGCAGCTGACCAAACGCCCGCGGCAAGTACCACTTTGTGGAAGTGCGACGTTCCAGATGTGCTGGTGATATCCCAGCCTCCGCCGCTAGGTTTCAACTCTTTGACGTCAGCGCGCAGAACCGTTCCGCCAAGCCGCTGAACCTTTTCAGACAAGACAGTGCCCAACCGACCTGGGTTGCGCGCACGCGCTTGACCCTTGATCAAAACAGCAGCTTGAAAGTCATGCGACAAAGATGGTTCAAGGTCTCGCAAATCCGAAGCCCCAATCAGATCGAGATCGGCCCCTAGTTCTCTTCGCATCTTGAACCCGAGCGCCTCCAGGCTGGCACTTTGCGACGTTCTGAAGGCGTGAACATACATTGCATCCACAATCAGGTCTTCTTGGCCCGTGCCCTTCAGTAAATCCCGATACAACGTCACGGCATCGCCGCATAACAGATGCATCGCCTTTGAATTGGTCTTCGCACGTTCCATTCTGCTTTCCAGCAAGAAACGCATTAGCCAGGGGAGGTAACCAAGGCCGTGCCTTAGCGAAACGCCTGCTGGTCCGTCCGGCTTCAGGATCATGCCGGGGATCTGTTTCCAGATACCTGGCATGGCTTGTGGTACGATTGACCAAGGGGAAATTACGCCTGCATTGCCATACGAGGTGGCTTGACCCGGGAGGTCCCGATCAATGAGTGTGACGTCTTGCCCAGCTTCAAGCAGCGAAATCGCAGAACAAATTCCTACAATTCCACCACCGATGACGGCAACCGATTGGTTCTTTGGTTCCATCGCGACTAGGCACCCAAAGGCATGCGTCGCCGGGCCAGAACCTGGGTGATGATTGTCGGGCTGACGATGATCAATGCGAGGAGGTCGGCCGACAACGATGGAGCGATGAAAACCAAACCAGCCAGTACACAAAGGATGCGGTTCATCGCGCCCATAGGGGCCAGCCAATACCCAACCACAGCAGACGACAAGGCGACGACACCCATGATGCAACTCGTCGCGGAATAGGTGAACTCCCACAGGTCAAAGCCGGTTGAAGACACAAATAACAAAACCGGGGCATAGACAAAGGCCATTGGTGCCACGACTTTGCCAAGACCAAGCGTGAAGGCTGAAATCCCAGTTTTGAAGGGTGGAGAGTTCGCAATCGCTGCGGCGGCGTAAGCCGATGTACAGACCGGTGGCGTGATTTCGGCGACCACTCCGTAATACAGCACGAACAGGTGACTTGCGATGGGAGGTACACCCAATTGAGCGAGCGCTGGTTGCGCAACAGACACAAGCATGATGTAGAGCGCTGTCGTCGGAATGCCCGCACCCATCAAGATACAGGCGACCGCGATAAAGATTAACGACAAGAACAATTGCAGGTCTTCAACCTGAAATAGCGCGTATTCGCCGAAACTAAGTAGGGCATAGAGATCCGACGCCAGATTGCCGGCACCTTGAGTAACCATAAAGCCGATACGAAACCCGACGCCTGTTGTATTGATGACGCCGACGACGATCCCAACAGCGGCAGATGCAGCACCGACGGCCAGCGCGTATTTCACCCCGAGCTCCATCGCATCCGTCATCTCGGGCAGTTTCATGCGCTCTTGCGGGTTGAGGGTCGCGATTGCGGTGCCTCCAAGCAAGATCGCGGCGGTGATCAGTTCAAATCCGCCCCCCATGAACTTCCAAACCACAAAGGCTGCAAAAGCTGCCGCATAGGTCAGTGTTGCAGGCGTGTGCAGTCGTGACATCCCCGCCACAAGAGCGAGTGATATGCCACAAAATGCCGACATATACGGCGTGTAGCCTGAGAACAGCACCCATAAGAGCCCGACGAGCGGGATAATATTGGCCCACCCGTCACGCCAGACGGCAGCGAACTGCGGCAGCTGCTCTTTGGCAAGACCTTTGAGACCCAGCTTACGCGCCATCAGATGCACGACAGTGAAAACACCGACATAATGCAGGATTGCCGGGAAAATCGCGGCAATCACGATGGTGGTGTAGGGCAGTTCTAGAAATTCGGCCATGATGAAGGCTGCCGCCCCCATAATGGGGGGTGTAATCTGTCCCCCCGCCGAGGCCGCAGCTTCAACTCCTCCCGCAAAATGGCCGGGATAGCCAAGGCGTTTCATGTTCGGAATGGTCAAAGCGCCGGTTGACACCGTGTTGGCGACTGATGAGCCAGAGATGGTGCCGAAGAATGCGGAAGACACAACCGAGACTTTCGCAGGTCCGCCCGTGTAGCGCCCTGCCAAAATGGTCGCATTGTCGATGAACAACTGCCCAAGCCCTGTCCGTTGGGCGATCACACCGAACAGCACAAAGTGGAAAACGATCGTAGAAACCACCCAGAGGGTGACGCCAAAGATGCCTTCTTGGGGGAAATACATCGACGACACGAAGGTGCGGAATTTTACGCCAGGGTGTTGCAGCAGCCCCGAAAAATACGGCCCGAACAAAGCGTAGATTATGAACAGTGAAATAATTGCTGGTAAAACCCAGCCCAACGTACGCCGCGCGATGTCGAGAACGAGAACGATGATAATCACGCCAAAGAACATGTCATAATTGTTCGGGTTACCCATGCGGAACGTTTGTTCATCGATGCCGAGCATATCAATCCCGCGCCAGGCAAGACCGACATAAAGCGCCGATGCGACGCCCAAGATCATCAGAAGAATATCCAGGATCGGAATGCCGCCTATCCGCAAAGGACCGGAGCGTCGCTCAAACGCGCCCTTTGTTTTCAGGATGGGGTAGAACGAATAGGTCAGGATAAACAGGCCCGTCAGGTGCCAGCCCATATGCCAGTGATCGGCAGGCAAGCCAAAGCCTGCTGTCAGATAATGATAAACTGCAAAGATAATGGCTACGGCACGCAAAATCTGTGCTGCCATCGGTGCGACGGAACGGGTATGCGCCCCCTCATCATATTTTTCTTCGATGGCCGCGAGCTCTTCCGCAGATAGCTCTTGAACGCGATCGGTCTCTGTTTCGCTCATCTATCCGGCCCCCAAAATGAGATAAAAGAGGGCCGCGTCACTCGAAAACGCGGCCCAGTTCTGGAAGTGTTCGTTACTTAAGCAAACCCACTTCGCGGTAGAACCGCTCCGCACCAGCGTGCAAGGGCACACCAAGCGCTTCGACACCGTTAAGGGCTGTGTCAGGTGTGATCTGCTTGCCCTTTGCGTGACCATTGTCGAGCATACGGCGTGTTGCGTCATTCCACAGCGCCGCTGTGATGTTGTAGATCAGCTCTTCGTCTAGATTTGCAGATGTGACCAGCATGGCAGAAACGGCTGGTGTTTTGACCGCCTCGTCAACACCCTCATACACGCCACCCGGAATTTCGGATGGAATATAGGCTGGGATCACACCGTTGATCTTTTCAAGATCCTCATCCGTAAACGAATGCAGTGCCATACCCTTCGTGGATGCCAACTGAACCATCGCTGCGACTGGCCAGCCAGCAGCATAGAAATACGCATCAATTTGGCCATCCGCCAGGCGTTCCGCAGATTGGCTATTGTTGAGTTCTGCTTCTTCCATATTGTCCCGGGTTACGCCCCATTGCTCAAGCATTTGCAGCACGGCGACTTGCGTCCCGGAACCAGCTTGCGCAATACCAACCCGCTTGCCCTTCAAATCTGCAAGGCTTTCGATGCTTTCGCCAGCCGGCATCACGAGGTGCAAGTCCTCTGGGAACAGGTTGGCGATGATGCGCAGTTCTGGGTGGGGTTTGCCCTCAAACTTACCTTCGCCCAGATACATGGAACGGGTCACGTCCGCAGCTGCAAGGCCGGCTTCTAGCTCCCCGTTCTGAACGGCTGCGTTGTTGAACACGGAGGCCGTTGTAGATTGGGCAATCGCGATCAGACCTGGAACACCACACTGCCCGCCTTCGTCACAAGGGCGCGAACCAGGTGGGTTAGAGATACCGTTTGCGATTGTCCCGCCGATGGGGAAGTAGGTGCCCCCAGCGCCGCCGGTGCCAATGCGGAAAAAGGTTGTGTCTTGTGCAAGAACGGGCCCCGCAAAAAGCGTGGCAGCAAGCATTGCACCCGATAGTGAATTAAGAATTTTCATCATATACTCCCAGTTGGACGCGGGTCAGGTGCCCGCTGATTCCGTAGACCAAGCTTACCAGCCTCACTTATTAGTTCAAATTTGAAGTTGTTTCAGTTTCATAAGTTTGCTTTATAAATGAAATGAACCTACACCACCTCTCAGTTTTTCGCGAAGTCATGAACACTGGATCAATGTCGGAAGCGGCAATTAATCTGGGGCGGACCCAACCGGCTGTCAGTCTTGCTCTTAAAAATCTGGAGGAATCTCTGGGTATGACCTTGTTTGACCGTGATACCCGCAACCTTAAACCGGTGCCCGAAGCCTATTACCTGCTTGCAGAGGCAGACAGCCTGTTGGGGCAAATGTCGCGATTGCAGCGAACGATGAAACGCATCCAGACCGGAGAACAGGGAGAGGTTCAATTGGCCGTCATGCCAGGAGTTTCAACTGTTCTGTTTCCTGAATTTCTAAGCCATTTTGCTCGGACGCGACCGGAAATCAATCTGTCACTACATACCCGAAGTTCAACCCAGCTGCGCGAGTTGGTCAGCAGCCAAGGCGTAGATTTCGGCTTTGGTGACTTTGATGATGACTCAAGCCGGACAGAGCAGACCCATATCACGAAAATATCTGCAGACAGCTATTTAGCGGTCCCAAGCCAACACACGCTGGCAAAATCAACGCAAATCGCTTTGTCGTCTCTGGATGGGATCACTCTCGGTGCTATGCAGCAAGATCATAGGTTTTCCTTGAAGGTCGCCGCTGCGCTCGACCAATCTGGCAAACCCACCAACGTAAGTTTTCGAAGCCAGACCGTTCTACCTTTGCTGAGATTCGTTAAAGCCGGGCAGTGTTGTGCAATCGTCGATCCGCTTACCGTTCTGAGCGCAAAACTCATTGGAATTTCGGACGGTGAGATTTCTTTCTGCAAAATATCGGAAAAAATCAGATACGAATACGCCATATTGGTCCCGAAACTTCGCCGTCTGTCTCCGTTATCTCGTCAGCTGGCCTCAGCTTGGGAAGATTATATGACAACGGAGTTGCGGAATTTAGGTGCCGATCCTGTGTGTGAAACTATCATTTGAAGAGTCAGACCGTCGCACACGACTCACATCGTTTCAATTCTTGGACGGTCCGGCAATCCGCATATCAGCGACCCTTTCACGATGGATCATGTAAAGCCCCGCAGCGATTATTATAGCAATACCTGTCAGGCTTAGTCGGTTTGGAAATTCGTTAAACACGAGATATCCGAAAACCGCCGCGACAGGCAGTTCGAAATACTGAAGTGGGGCAAGAGTGGCTGATGGGGCGAGCGACAGGGCGTAGGTCATCATCATGTGGCTAATGGTGGCGAAAAAACCAGCTGCAAAAAGCCACAGCCAGGCAATGTCGCTTGGCCAAACAGGATCAAATAGGTCGGAACCGGAACCGTCTGACAACAGCAAGACGGGAATGCAAAGCAGGCTTGCGATCAGGCCAGTGTGGAATTGCAAAGCAACCGGATGCACGCGTCGCGAAAGGTCACGCGTTACAAGTATGTAAAAGGCGAAAGCAACCGCTGTTCCAAGTGGAATTATAGCAACCGCTCCAAAGGCTGCGAAACTGGGTTGGATGACGCATAAGACGCCCACAAAACCCACGAGAGCGGCCCCGACACGGCGTGCGCCTACTTCTTCACCAAAATAGAATTTTCCGACCAGCAGAACAATGAACGGTGCAACAAACACGATCGCCAGCGCGTCTGCGAGTGGCATGACACGGATCGCGGCGACGAAGCAGAATGTTGCGAATAACAAAAGCAATGCGCGTGCGATCAGGGCCACCAATTGTCCTTGAGGTACGCGCAGTGACAACCCCATCGCCCAAATAAACGGGGCCATCAAAGCGCACTGCACGACAAAGCGCGCCGCCGTGATCTGTCCGATTGGTATGCTGGCGGTCGCGAGTTTTGCCGCCACGTCCAATAGAGGTGCGGTCAAGCAGAACCCAAGCATAAGCATCACGCCGGTAAGGACACGGTCAGACGAATGAGGGGAAGCGACAACTGTGGACATCCATTCAATTTGGTCCGTCGCAATTTGCCAGTCTGTCCTTAAAACGACGCTGGATCGAGAATCTGGGATTTGGACAGCCAACACGGTGCACAAACCTCTGCAGTGACCGTTTTCTTTGTCGCTCTGTTTGAAAGCTTCCACTAGGGTCTTTGGACCACAGTCTGAAATTGACGCGCCATGTTTGGTGTCGTTGCAAATCACCGCTTCAAAAACCGACACGAGAGGTCAAGTTGCCTTCAACTCAGTCTACCTCGCTCAACTCGCGGACCCATCTTGCTGCGCCCAACAATATGCGGGGGTTGGTGATGATGGGTTTCGGCTTCCTGTTGTTTTCCGTGGCGGATACCCAAGCCAAGTTGCTCACGGAGTTCTTCCATCCGGTCCAGATCGTTTGGGTGCGGCAGGTTGGACTTCTTGCAGGTGTCGTCGTTGCCCTCGCGATGCTTGGTCCGTCTATTTTTGCGACGCGCCACCCTGCGTTGCAGACTGGACGTGGATTATTGGCCGTCACCTCGGCCGTATGCTTTATCTTCGCGGTCAAGTTTGTGCCATTGGCGGACGCCGTAGCGATCAGCTTTGTGGCACCTTTCCTTGTGACTGCAATGGGCGCGCTGTTTCTTGGCGAAACCGTCGGCCCGAGGCGTTGGGCCGCAGTCGTTTTCGGGTTTTGCGGCGCCTTGATCGTCATCCGGCCGGGATTGGGTGTTATGCATCCAGCTGGATTTCTGGTCATTGTAGCCGCGGCGGCCTTTGCGGCGCGGCAAGTTTTGTCGCGCCATCTTGCAAAGGACGACCGCACGGTCACGACAGTTGCGTACACGGCGCTTGTCAGCACCATTGTATTAACGTTTCCGTTGCCATTCTTCTGGACAACGCCTGTGATTGGCGTGCAATGGGCGCTCCTATTTGGCATGGCCCTTTTCGCTGCACTTGGCGAGTTGCTGATTATCAAGTCATTAGAAGTCGCCCATGCGTCAGTGCTGGCACCGGTTCACTACAGCCTACTGATCTGGGGCACCTTTTGGGGCTGGTTGGTATTCGACCAGTTGCCTGACGTTTGGACCTGGGTTGGTGCTGGGGTGATCGTCGCGACTGGTCTTTACATTATTCGACGCGAGCAAAAGACGAAGAATCGCAAGTTATAACCCATTTTTTAGTCAGACGCTCTGTGTGCAGAAGCGACACTAATGTCGAATCCAGGAGAGACATATCTCAGCATAAAAGCAGACGCTTAGCATCTGCCAGAGGGAAGGGATGCGATTTGTGAGCGATGCGATATCAAAATACCCACCAGATGGCACAAATACTGTGCTGCGTGGCAACGCAATTTGTGTTGCAGCAGTTGCTCTGTTCGCGACCGGATTTCCGGCCGCTGATGTGTTGTTGCAAACCTGGGGTGCCATCTCGCTGATCACCGTACGCATCGTGCTTGCTTGCGCATTGATGATGCCGTTGTGGTTGGTTTTTGATGGCCCAGCGCGCGTCATCAACGCGCCTTGGTCGCGCGCACTAACAATTGGCGCAACTGGCTTTGGCAGCGGGACGATCCTCTTGTTGGTCGTTCAAGACATGACGGATCCGGTTACTGCCGCTTTGATCGCGGCTACAATGCCGATAAGTGCCGTTGCTTTGGAGATGATGTTCGATGGTCGGAAGTTGACCCGGCACTTCACTGGTGGCGCGATCCTTGTTCTTTTGGGCGGATTTTTGGCGACGGGCGCTGAGTTGAAAAGCGGCACGTTTGGAAGCGCCCTGTTTCTAGGCGGACTTGCATCGGTATTGTTTGCATGGGGGTCACGTAAAACGGTAAAGGGCCTGCCAGAAATGACGTCTCTGGGGCAAGCAACCTCTACATTCGTCGGCGCGATGATATTTTGCGTTGTGGTTTTTGCGCTTTTTAAGTTGATGGGGTGGGAGGGAACCCAGTCAGCCGACTTAGGGCTTTGGGGCTGGTCAATGCTGTTGATCTACGCTTGGGGTGCTATGGCGCTAAGCCAGGCCCTCTGGATCCTTGGTGTTTCCCAATTGGGCATCGGCATTGCGTCGTTTCATCTGAATGCGGCTCCATTTTATGTGATGCTGATCCTGCTGTTTGCAGGTGGCGGGTGGGATTGGGATCGTGTTCTGGGTGCGGCGCTGCTGGGACTAGGTGTTGTGCTTACCCAGAAAAAACGCGTTCCAGCGCGCTGTCTCGAAACGCTCGGCGATGCGGACTAGCGTGACAACATTCGGCGCGTCCAGCGCACTGTTTCGCGCTCTTCAATTACGCAATGTCCTTTTCAGAACCGTTCCCGCTGGGCTGATAGAGCTCATAGGGATGTCGCAGGCATCTTTGCGACTTTGACGGCCGGCACGGCACCTACTACGCAAACTGCTCGACTTGGGTGTGCACGAAGCTGCATTTTGTGACCGCCGCCATGAACCGATTGCACCGCGGCAGTCGCGTGGCCCGAGTGAAGGTCCGCGTCGGGCATCAACGCCACTCAACACGATTGCTGTTTGAAACTAAGCTAGAGCAATACGAAGCCACCGTGCGCAGAGTCTCTAATTGCCAACTCAGGCTTCATTTGACCTTCTGAAACAACGGTTCAGCATCTGAAAACTTTCGATTAGGACCGCTCAGGTGCAGGCTCTCGAAAGGATATCCAATTTCTCCGGCAGGTACCGCAGCAAGTGCTCTTTTACCACGCGCATCTGCTGCGTTTCGACAACATCGATATGTTGCGCGACCCAAAGCGGCGCGGCCATTTCAGGCATGGCATCCGGAAGTCTAACCAGTCGATCATCCAGATCCCCGACAAAACGCGGCAACACCGTGATCCCGAGACCTAGGGCCGCAAGCTCCTTTAAGGTCAGAAAGCTGTCGGCCACCATTGTGATCTGGTCCGCTGGCACATTTGCATCCATCCATTTTGCAGCGACTGATCGGGATAATGGGCCGGTCAGGCCGAGCCAATCGGATTGCCCGTGCCCGACGGCATAGGCACCGAAACGCAAATCGGTTGCAACCTCCCCAACCATGTCTTCCGGTAATTGTGCAGATGGGCGCACCGTAATGCTCGCGTGCTCCCGGGAAAGGTCCAAATGGGTGTTGCTGCTCAAAAGCGTGACCGTCAGATTCTGTTCCTCGGACTGCAATCTGGCAACAAAGCTCGGCAGAATTAACCCGCATAAGGAATCCGTAGATGTGACACGGACGGTGCCATGCAGGTTCAATCGCCCGCCATTTGCTAGCCGTTGCACTTCCTGCATTGCGACCTCGGCAGCATGGGCTGCACGAACGATATTTGCGCAATCCGCAAGCAATTGATACCCCTGCGACGTCCGTTTAAACAACGTGGTCCCATGCCGTTCCTCAAAGGCGACCACGCGGCGAAGGACCGTCGCGTGGTTCACCCCAAGATGTTTCGCCGCCTGCAGAACCGAACCAGTTTCCGCCACCGCCAGAACGAAGCGCAGATCGTCCCAATTCTCGTTGTGCATAAACTAAAAGCCCGATCTGCAAATATGGTGACTGTTATTATATTATTGAACATCTAACCTCAGCGCAATTGGAAGCTGGACTTCATTCAGAAAGGACTCTCAGAATGCGCAAATCAACACTCGCCATTTTGTCGGCTGTCATCGGCTCTGCCGCTGTTCTTGCCTCAGCGGACGGTCACGCCACCGACGAACAGATCGCCGCTGGCATCAAGGCGCGCCAATCTCAAATGCAGCTCTACGCGTTCAACCTCGGCATGCTCGGGGCCATGGCCAAGGAAGAAGTGGCCTATGATGCAGATGCTGCGAGCAATGCTGCCGACAACCTCGCTGCGCTTGCCTCGCTCAGCCAGGCTGGCTATTGGCTGCCCGGGTCTGACAGCGACAATGTTGAAAACTCCCGTGCACTCCCGGCTATCTGGGCCGCGGACAGCAAGGTTGGTGAAAAAGGCAAAGCCTTCTTTGAGGCCGTCACCGCGATGCAATCAGCGGCGGGAACTGATCTTGGTGCATTGCAAGCGGCCATGGGCGCTGTGGGCAAAAGCTGTGGTGGGTGCCACGAAGATTACCGCAAGCCAAGAGGGTGATCTAAGGAGAAGCCTTTCCGCGCATTCAGGAGCAATATAAACCTAGGGTGCTATCTCAAGAGTGCATAGAATACGCGCATCAGCCTTTGATTTAACTCTCCCGATTTTCCTGCCTTTAGGAATGACGATCAATCAGGCGCAATACGATGTGACACCTCTGCTTCGGCTCCACTTATTTGGGCAGCAACTTCGGAACGTGAGGCCGGACACCGCTGCATGGTGTTGAGGGTCCGCTCGTTAACTTTTGGAGGATCCTATGAGATTGATTTTGGGGCTGTTGATGGGCGTCTTCGCCGTTCCGGTGCTGGCGCAAGAGGCACAGCGAAGCATCGAACCGGTGGTGGGTGATGTTTTCCTAATGCGGAACAATTTTCACAATTCGCTGCTTGTCGTGACCTCTGAAGGGGTCGTCCGGGTTGATCCCATCAATGCCGAAGCGGGCAATTGGCTAAACGCCAATCTCAACCAGATCGGCGCAGAAAAAGTCAGCCATCTGATCTACTCACATAGTCACGGTGACCATGCCTCAGGCGGAAATGCCCATGAAAGTGCCATGGTGGTCATGCACGAGGACGCACCTCAGGCCATCGACGGCACAATTTCGGATCTGCGTGTAGGCGATGCGCACACCCTTGAGATCGGAGGCAAGACAATCGAGCTTGTCAACCTTGGGGCTGGTCATGACAACCATATGCTCGTCACAATAGTACGCCCGGAAAATGTCGCCTTTATCGTTGATATCGCGGCACCTAAGCGGTTGCCGTTCCGCGACTTTCCGGGTTCGGACATTGCCGGCTGGTTTAAGCAACTTGAGGCCGCACAAGCTTTGGATTTTGAGATTTTCGCACCCGGGCACGGAAGTGTCGGCACAAAGGCGGACCTTGATGACGCCTACAACTACATGGTCGAACTGCGGGCCGAGGTTCTTGAAGGGCTGAAAGCTGGAAAAGCTGTCGAGAATCTGAGAGCCGAAGTTACGATGGACGTATACAAAGGCTGGGGCCAGTATGAACAGTGGCTGGGACAAAACATCGTGGGGATGGCGCGTCACCTTGAAGCCTCTGGTCAGATTAACTGATATTCGTTCATGTTGGGAGATCGTGCTTGCGGGAGGTCGCATCAAGTTTTCCGAAGAGATTAGCGGGAAATTTCACGGAATACTTTCCGCAGCAATCTGCGAAAGTTGACCTGTTTGCGAAGCTGAAACAGCCGCGACAGCATGAATAGGCAATGGTCGAATTGGTTTCAAACTGCGCAGTTGGCAAAAACGCTTTTCCTATGCTGGTCGCCGGTCGCGTTCAGACCAAGGTCTGTAGCCAAAGTGCCTAGATTTCCGATACACGGTCTCATGGTTTTGGTGAGCCGTTTCATTCCGAGTTCTCTCGTAGGTCAATTCGCCTTGGCGGGTGGTTTCGTTATGTCGGTTGCCGCCATTGTCGTAGGAGCATGGGTGTCACTTCGTATTGAGCAAGGTGTGGTGCAGAATTCAGCCGCTTCTGCCGCCCTCTATTTCGAAGGTTTCGTCTCCCCGCTTAGTTCAGAACTAGCCGCTGACGGTGAACTGTCCGAGCCAGCGCGCATCGCACTTCACGAAATATTCTTCGGTCCCGCGCTCGGGGATAGGGTGGTTTCTTACAAGATATGGAAAAAGGGCGGACTAATTCTCGATGCATCCAACGAAGCTCTGCGCGGACAGGTCTTTCCGCCATCAGATGATCTACTTACTGCTTGGGAAGGGCGTGTCGCCGCGTCGTTCGAAGAATTGAACGATGATGAAGATGCTCGTGAGGCGGAACTTGGTATTCCGCTTCTTGAAGTCTACAGCCCGATCCGGGAAACTTGGACGGGCGAAATTGTTGCCGTCGCCGAGTTTTACGAACGCGCCGATACACTTGCCGAAGAGCTTCGCGATGCAAAAAGAACAAGTTGGCTCATAGTGGCAACGGTATTTGCGACAAGTGGACTATTGCTCTTTGGAATTGTCCAGGCAGGAAGCAGGCTTATCTCGCGACAGCGCAAAGAATTGGAAACTCAGCTTGCCGAAAGCCAGCGTGTATCTGCGCAAAACACGCTCCTGAAAGATCGTGTGGTGGCGGCGGCCCAACGATCCACCGCCCAATCGGATCGTGTAATGCAGCGCATAGGCCAGGATTTGCATGATGGTGTCGCCCAGCATCTTTCGCTTGCCAGTTTGAGATTTGAAGCGGCAAATCCACAGGACGAAAGCAGTGCATCTACAGTTCGACAGGCGATGAATACCGCTATGACTGAGCTTCGGGCGATTTCTCGGGGGTTAGCGCTTCCGGACATAGAACAACTCGGTCTGGGTGCAACGCTGAACAGAGCGATCGACGATCATCAGAGTGCCTATAACGTTGAGGTGGCCAACGGTGTTGATGTTCCTGATGGTGTCGAAGTGCCTTACCCAATCAAACTTTGCGCCTATCGCTTTGTTCAGGAGGCCCTAGCCAATGCAACTCGGCATGCCGAGGCAACTGTAATCCGGGTGCAAGCATCTGTAGCGAGCGGTACGCTTAGCGTCCGTGTTGAAGACAACGGAAAAGGTTTTGATGTCTCCTCAATATCGAATGTTCGTCTCGACGGAGGGCAAGGGTTACATGGTCTGCGAGACAGGGCTGAGACACTCGATGGGAGTGTCGTATTGACGTCCGCACCCGGTAAAGGCTCGATCGTCAAGCTTATCTTGCCGACAACCGAAAGGGTGCAGGAATGACTATTCGAGTGCTCGTTGCCGATGACCATCCGATTTTTCGGGATGGCCTTATCAAAAGCCTGGAAGAAACAGGTGAATTTCGGGTTGTCGCTGTGGCATCGTCTGCACCAGAGGCCGTCAAGTTGGCAGACCAGAAACGTCCAAACATTGCGCTATTGGACCTGTCGATGCCGGGAAACGGGTTGAACGCCGTAAAAGAGATATCGCGGGCGGGCACCGCAAACCAAATCGCAATGTTGACCGTGTCCGAAGACGACGACAACGTTGCGTCGGCGCTCAGGTACGGCGCAATTGCCTATATTTTGAAGGGCGTATCCGCGTCCGAACTGCGAACCGTTCTCAAAGGCGTCGCAGGTGGAGAAGCGCACGTGTCACCTGGTTTGGCTGCCAAAGTTCTTACGTATATGTCAAAAGACGGAGGCGGGAGATCAAAGGCTTCTCCATTCGATGATCTGACCAAGCGCGAGGAAGACATTTTGCGAATTGTTGCCCAAGGCAAGAGTAACAAAGAAATCGCCCACGATCTAAGTCTTCAAGAAAAGACCGTAAAACATTACATGACCGCGATCATGGGCAAATTGCATGCTCGCAATCGGGTCGAGGCAGCGGTCATGGCGCATGAAAAATGGCGTGACAGAGACTAGCGTCGGCTCGCAGACTTTTTCAATCTTGAAAGATCCGTTCGCGTTGCCGGTCTGGTGGCGACTGCGCGCTCGTATGGGTCAATCAAACGATATGTCCCTCCAGAGATGACTTCGATCCAGCCATTTGCATAGGTCACTTGTATGGAGTTTCCGGAAGACCTGACACTCCGCACGTTCTGCTGCCTCGCATCGTTGCGTGTGACGCTGCGAATTGAGACGCGCGTTGACACCGCTTTCAGCCTGGCAATATCCGAGCCTTTTGCTGTGCGACGTTCAACCCGTCTGCCAGATGGGTCCAGAAGCTCATATTTCCCGTTTTCGATTTCTTCGCGACCGCCATCCGCGTAGCGAATTTTCACGCCAGACCGGGACACTTCAACACGAACAATGACACCGCCCGGTTCATAAGTTCCGCCAGGCTCATTTTCTCTTTGACCCGATCCGCTAGGGCCAGAGCCGGATGAACCGGACCCACCGCTCTCTTCACCGCCGTCATCATCATCGTCATCATCATCATCATCACTATCGTCGTCATCATCTGCGCCATCGTCGTCGTCATCATCGCTATCATTGTCTGAGTCGTCGTCCGCGCCGCCTCCACCTTCGCTGTCATCATCGTCATCACGTCCATCACCGTCACTTCCAGACCCGCTGGCGGCGAATGCAATTGCAAGCTGGAACTTCGGATACCCTGTTGCAGACATCACAACACGATCCGGACCAATCGAGAAAGCGACGATCAGGATCAGAAATATGAAAGTTTTCGACAAAGGAGAGGTCATATCATCATCCGTTGACGCATCAAGAATTACTCTTTCTGAAAGTCGCATTGAACGCAATCGTGACGCGTTCTTCATCCGTTTCGTTCGGATACACCCAATGAACCAGGTAAGACGGAAACAGGATCATGTCGCCCGGCATCGGGCGGAACTTCTTTTTCAGCTTAAATGCAGGAGCTTCCAAGATACGCCAGTTCGGTAGATCAGACCGTGGGTCAAGAAATTCGATCATGCCTGAGTTGCCTTTCTCGACCTTGGGCTGCGACACGTAGTAAACGCCGGACCATTGGGCTCCGGGATGGGTGTGAGGTGCATTAAATCCGCCTGCCGGATTAGCGTTCATCCATGCAAAGAGCTTCAGGCGCAGTTCCGAGAGATCAGCCTTGGCACCAATTCTGCGCGAAGATGTTGCAACGCACTCTTCAGCCAATGCGCGCAACACCTTTATGCAAGGCACATCGCGGTCGAATAGATTTCCCTCCGAATGCCACCCTCCACGGTTGGACTTGCTCACGCCAATAGACTCGCCCCGCATCGTTGCACCTTCGTGCAAAAGTGCGTTGTTCAATTCTGGATGCTCAGGCAAGTGGAACCGTAGAACCGGCGTTGAAAATAGCTTTTCGTATTTTGTTTGTTCGAGAAGACCCATCTTACCCTCGTAAATTGGAAGTCCTTCGCGTGACGAGACCGCGAAGGACCGGAGTGAAGCGTCGCTACTATTCTAGCCTTGCCAGAGGAGATCAGTCTTCCGCATCTTCCGCGTCATCAGATTCGTCGCTCTCGTCCGACTCGTTGTTGTCGTCCTCTTCATCATCGGATTCGTCGCCTTCTTCGCTGCTATTTTCTTCGTCATCCGACTCATCTCCGCCTTCTTCATCAGACTCATCGTCTTCGTCATCCGACTCATCATCGTTACGGACCCTAATTTCGAGCCGGCTCAATTCCCCGTCGCCGTTGCGATCGGCCCGGACCATTATGCGCTCCGCTGAGCCTTGGCCAAAGACTGACACGAGCTCTTCGAATGACAGTGAGCCGCTCGCATCTGCGTCAACGTCGCTGAAGGGTTTCCCTTGGGCTAGCGCTGGCCCAGACACCGCGGCGCAAAGAGAGGTTGTTAGCAAGAGTTTCGAGAATTTCATTTCGTTGTCTCCGTGTTGTGACCGGCTGCCCGATCGGTGATTGATGCAATTCAAAATGCGCGCCTCAAAACGCATTCGCATCCAACTCTGGTCGGAGAAGATAAAGCATTGGTCTTATGACACTTCAGACCTTGGTCTGACGATTTCCGAGACAGGAACCTTCCAAAAGGTGCTGGTCGCAAGTGCCATAGCAGGTTCCGCCGATCTTTTGGTTGGCCATCAATCACGATGATTTGGATCAAATTTCCGCGTAGAGGCAATTGTGTACATCATCGCAGCAATCTAGTTTCGCCAAATGGACCTCCAGAACTGCATCCCGAAAGACAAGTTTGATACCGCAGCGATAGAGCGAGCAAACCAAATCGGCTTTCCCGCGCTCAATTCAATCCTCTCGGATTTATTGGAATGGGTACAGGATGCTAATTGGCCAGTTGCAGCCGAAACAGCTGTACTGCTGTCAAATGCTGGCCTCGAAATTTTGCCTCATATCAAAGCTATCTTGCGCTCTGACGACGAGATTTGGAAATATTGCGCAATCGACCTTGTTGTCAGGAATTTGGACGCAGTTGTTCTTTTGGAACTGAGTAATGACCTTGTGAGGCTGGCTAAAAGTCCGACGCAAGATGAGCAAACGGAAGATGTTGCCGCGGTAGCGCAGAGCATCTTGATCACAAGAGAAAACCAAAGCTGAATAAAATCATGAACGGCCGTTTTGTCCCGCGGAATGTGAGTTCGACCACTTCCAGATTTTGCAGGTGCGTCGAAAGTCCGCAAAGCGGGCTGCGGCCGCAGCATCTCGGGACTCGGTCGAGTGACGGCTTTGGGCCGTCCCTT
>CAYGQQ010000059.1:0-20481 GCA_964352105.1 uncultured Rhodobacterales bacterium
CTGCGCGCGTCAGGGCTTCAACGTGATCGAAACTGTTGAACAGCTTGAAAAACGTCTGGAACATATCAAGACGCCGATGAGCCTCAGTATCATCGGTTGCGTGGTCAACGGCCCCGGCGAAGCCTTGATGACCGATGTCGGATTTACCGGTGGTGGGGCGGGCTCGGGCATGGTGTATCTGGCGGGCAAGCAAGACCACAAGCAAGGCAATGAGGGGATGGTGGATCACATCGTTGGCCTCGTTGAAAAGCGCGCTGCGGAGTTGGAAATAGAACGCGCAGCTGAAGACGTCGCGGCTGAATAGCCAGGTTCAAGGTATCCCGCGTCCATGAAATACGTTGTTTTACTGGTTCTGAGCGCTGTTTTTGCGGCCATGCTTTATGTGCGTTTCGCGCCGGTGGATTTTGATCGCTACATCGTTGATCCAGATCTGGCCGAAGATCCCGGACTGCAAGGCTATCTGCTGCGCCCCGATGGTAATCCCGCAACTCCTGTGTTTGCGGTACCGGCCAAAGACCTGCTTGTTGCGCTTGACCGGATCATCATGGCGACGCCGCGCACGCAGCGCGTGTCGTCAGTTAAATATGCAGATGTACGGGTCTATGTGACGACATCGAGATTCTGGCAATTTCCCGATGTGGCCTCTGTAAAAGTGACCCCGCTGGACGACAAGACCTCCACGTTCAGTATCCTGTCCAGACAGGTCTATGGGGCAAGTGATCTGGGCGTGAACCGCGCCAAGATCGAAGCCTGGCTGGCGCAGTTACGCTAGGACGAGATGCAGCTATTGGTAAGCTCGCGCCACATCGGAACGTTCAGGGACATCTCGCAGCGGGCCATGAAAATGCGCCCCCCCACGGTCAAACAGCGCATTTCGCCTAATTCCACACGCGCGCCGCTTTTATCGGTGCAGTAGCAATCGATCACCTTGCCATTGGGCTTGGTGACATCCGCTGACAAGGGTGCTGTCAGCAATACAAGAAAGAGTGCCAGTTTTCTCATGGAATAGAGATTACCACACTTGACCCCGTTGCGGCAATTGGCCGACAAGGATGCTATGGTTCCCTTTGAAAAACTTCAGCAAATCTCTGAACGGTTTGAGTATCTTGAGGCCAAGCTGGCGTCTGGCGGCACGGAAGATTTTGCCGCGGTCTCTCGTGAATATGCGGAGTTGAAGCCGGTCGCCGAAGAGGTCGCTTCCTACCTGCAGCTGTTGCGCGATATCGAAGAGGCTGAAGCCATGTTGGCTGACCCCGAGATGAAGGAGCTGGCTGAGGAAGAGCTGCCCAGCCTGCGCGCGCGTCTGCCGGAGGCCGAGGCCTCGATCAAGCTGACTTTGTTGCCCAAAGATGCAGCTGACGCCAAGCCCGCGATGATCGAAATTCGACCCGGTACAGGCGGGGACGAGGCGGCGCTGTTTGCGGCTGATCTTTTGAATATGTACCGCCGCTACGCGGAGACGCGCGGCTGGAAGTTCGATATCATCGAGCAGCAAGACAGTGATCTGGGCGGGATCAAGGAGGTTACTGCGCATGTGCAAGGCAGCGGTGTGTTTGCGCGGCTGAAATACGAATCCGGGGTGCACCGGGTGCAGCGGGTACCGGTCACCGAAAGCGGCGGGCGAATTCATACGTCAGCGGCGACCGTGGCTGTTCTGCCAGAGGCTGAAGAGGTCGATATCGACATCCCCGCGACGGATATCCGCATTGATACAATGCGCGCGTCTGGTGCAGGTGGGCAGCACGTTAATACCACGGATTCAGCTGTGCGGATCACCCATATTCCCAGCGGCATTGTCGTTGTCAGCTCCGAAAAATCGCAGCACCGCAACCGCGAGATTGCGATGCAGGTTCTGCGCGCGCGGCTTTATGATCAGGAGCGTCAGAAGATCGACGACGAACGCTCTGCCGACCGGAAATCGCAAGTGGGTTCCGGCGACCGATCTGAACGGATCCGGACCTATAATTTCCCGCAAGGGCGGATGTCTGATCACCGGATTAACCTGACGCTTTATAAGCTGGATCAGGTGATGCAAGGCGATCTGGACGAGATCATTGATGCGCTGACCGCCGACGCTCAGGCGCAGCTTCTGGCAGAGCAGGGCTTGTGAGTGTCGATGTTCGGGCGGCGCTGCAGGCGGCCATTGCCCAACTAGAGCGGGCCGGTGTGCCAAGCCCTGAGCGTGATGCAAGCGCTTTTTTGGGTGCCGCAGGCGCTGGTAAGCCGATCACGCTTGAACAAATGCCTCAGGACGTGGCTGATAGGTTTGCGCATATGGTGGCGCGCAGGACCCGTCGGGAGCCGGTCAGCCATATCATCGGTCGGCGGGCGTTTTGGAACCACGAGTTCATCGTCAACCGCGACGTGCTTGATCCGCGCCCTGACACCGAAACGCTTGTGGAATATGCGCTATCTGAGCCGTTTGACAGGGTGCTGGATCTGGGCACCGGGTCGGGCTGCATCATTCTTTCGCTTCTGGCTGAGTGTCCTGACGCCACCGGATTGGCCGTTGATCTATCCCCCGCGGCGCTGGAGGTTGCGCGCAAAAACGCGGTACAGATCGGGGTTGCGGACCAGGTTCAGTTTGAGATCTCTGACTGGTTTGAAAACGTCACTGGGCAGTTTGACCTGATCGTCTCCAACCCACCCTATATCCGCGAGCAGGTCTTTGCGGAACTTGACCTCGACGTGCGCATGTTTGAGCCGAAACTGGCGCTGACCGCAGGCGAAGATGGTCTGGACGCCTATAGAGTGATCGCGGCCAAGGCGAAGGGATACTTGGCACCAAATGGACGGATAGTGGTCGAGATCGGATATGACCAAAAAGACGCGGTTTCAGAGCTGTTTTTGAATGCGGAATACTGCGATGTGACCTGCCACGTTGATCTGGCGGGTAAAGATCGGGTAATTTCTGCCAATAGGGGCTAAAAACCGCCGTATTTTACGGGTATTCTCTTCTCTGCGGTAAAAATTGCCTTGCAAAACCGGGCGCGGCGTTGTTTGGTTATCTCATAGGACGCGGCGGCGACGCCCCCTATAGCTAAGCCCAAAAGGTCACGATTTTCGTCAACGGGACGCCGCAATTGGAAGCGGATAAAATCGTAAACAGACCTTCAGAAAATGGCTGGAACCAGAACCACATGAGAACACAAAAATCACGGTCGCGGGGCAAGAACCGCAACACTAACAACAACCGCTCCATGGGCAATGTCGTCAACCGCGTGTTTGACAGCTCTGGTCCAGAGGGCAAGGTGCGTGGCACGCCGCAGCAGATCATTGAGAAATATCAAGCGCTGCACCGCGATGCCCAGTTGGCCAATGACCGGGTTGCTGCCGAAAACTTTGCACAGCATGCAGAACATTACGCCCGGATGTTGGGCGAAGCGATGCGCGAACAAGATGCGCGACGTGAAGCGCAGGAAGCACAGCAACGCGAACGCGATGAGCAGCGTGAACAGCAAAACCGCGACCACCAGCAAGCGCAGCCTCAGGGGGACGCGCAGAATGCTCAAAATGGTGATGGGCGCGGCCAAGATGGTGAACATGGTGGCGGCCAACGCCGCCAACCCCGTCGTGACAACACAATGCAGCAAGGCGATCAGGGTCAGCCCGGCGCGGGCAATCAGCCTGATGTGATCGACTTTGGAAGCTCGGACGCTGGCGACAGTGGTTTGGTAGACACGATTGAAGCGGCCCCGAAGCCAAAGCGCGCTCGGACGCGCAAGCCTAAGGTCGACCCCGTCGCGACGGACAAGCCCGAAACTGTTGAGGCGGACGTACCCTCCGGCGAAAAGCCAGCCGCTGAGTAAGTTACGCTAGGTCTTGGCCGCGTGGACCACACGGGCCAAGGCGCAAAACCCTTCCAGTGAGATTTGTTCCGCACGGTCCGTGGGCTTGAGGCCCGCCGTGACGAGATGCGCTTCGATATCTGGCGCGACGCTTTTCAGCGACGCGCGCAGCATTTTGCGGCGTTGATTGAACCCTGCCGCGACCAGTCTGCTGAGTGTTTTGGCATCTGCGGGAAAGCGCGGCTCGGGGAGCGCTTTCAAATGCACGACGGCGGATTTGACCTTTGGGGCGGGCACGAACGCCTCTGGCGGCAACTCCATCACGATCCGGGCATCCGCGCGCCATTGGGCCAGCAACGCCAAGCGGCCGTAAGCTTTGCTTCCGGGCTCCGCCACGATGCGCAACGCCACTTCACGTTGGAACATCAAGGTGAGGCTGTCCCAATAAGGCGGCCATTGGTTCGGTGTCAGCCATCTGACCAAAAGCTCCGTGCCGACATTATAGGGCAGGTTGGCCACGACATTAATCGGCCGGTTCAGATAGGCCAGTGGGTCAATCTCCAACGCGTCGCCGCTTACGATTTCCAGACGGTCCGGGTAGGCTGCGCTGATCTGGTCCAATATTGGCAAACAGCGTGGGTCTTTCTCAACCACCAGAACCTTGCGCGCGCCTTCGGCCAGCAAACCGCGCGTCAGACCACCCGGGCCGGGCCCCACCTCCAGCACGTCCGAGCCGCTCAGATCACCCGCCTGCCGAGCAATCTTTGCAGTCAGGTTCAGGTCCAGCAGAAAGTTCTGCCCCAGCGATTTGCGTGCGGATAGCCCGTGTTTGGCAATCACATCGCGCAACGGCGGCAGAGCGTCAATTGCCGCCATCAGTGCCTGCGCGCTTTCGCCATGTCATAGGCCATTTCAAGGGCTGCGATGAAGCTGGTCGGGTCCGCGATGCCTTTGCCTGCAATGTCAAACGCGGTGCCATGATCCGGCGATGTTCGGATAAAGGGCAGCCCCAGGGTGATGTTGACGCCGCCAGCAAAATCCAGCGTTTTGATCGGGATCAGGGCTTGATCATGATACATGCAGATCGCCGCATCATACTGCGCCCGTGCGCCTGCGTGAAACATCGTGTCCGCCGAGCTTGGTCCGCTCAGTGTGAAGCCTTCGGCGTTGAGACGTTTGACCAAGGGCGCGATCATTTGCAATTCTTCATGGCCCATCGCACCGCCTTCGCCTGCATGAGGGTTCAGACCGGCAATCGCCAGCCGTGGCGCTTGTATGCCGAAATCGTGGATCATCGCGGCGTGTGTAACGCGGATCGTAGCTTCCAGAAGCGCGGGCGTGAGTGCGGCTTTAACCTCTTCCAAGGGGATATGAATCGTGGTCGGCACCACGCGCAAATCGGGGCAGGCCAGCATCATCACGACCTGTTCGGACTTGCCCAAAGCGGCGAGGTATTCGGTATGGCCGGGGTAGCTGAAATTCGCCCCGTCTTTCAGGGCTTTCTTGTGGATCGGCAAGGTGCAGAGCGCGCTTGCTGCCCCGGAGGTGACCAGATCCACGCCGCGTGCAATGACGTCGATCACGCCTTGCGCGTTTTTCGGGTCGGGCGTTCCGGGATGGGCCACCCCGTCGAATTCGTGATGCAATAGCGGCAAGTCTTGCGGAGCGGCGGGGTAGCTGCGCAGGTCTTCAATTTCATGGACTGGCCCCATGACATGTCGTCGGTCCGCCAGCAGAACAAAGGGCAATCGCCCTTCAAGTTTGCGCCAAGCGGTTTGGACAAGCTCCAGCCCGATCCCGGCAGGCTCTCCGCAGCTGACAATGATCGGAGCGGGGTTGCCGTGCGCGTTTTGGCTCATCTTTCGATAATGATGGCGTCGGCGCGCAGTTCCGCAAGGTAGCTGTCCGCAAGTGACGTGATCCGCTGTTGGAACAGACGTTCACGGATGTTTGCGCGCTGATCAATTTCTTCGCCATCCTCGGAAACGGGGGGCGTATAGGTCCGCCCACACAGGCGCAGGAAGACCAGAAACTCACCATTTTGGCGGGTCAGGGCGGTGGACACTTCGTTCTGGTCAAGCTTGGCCAGTTCCAGCGCGATATCGCCGGGGATGTCGCCAGACGGCAGAACAGTGCGGTCAAAGTATTCGGGCGGCAGGCGTTTGACCGGAGTATAGAGATCATCGCATGTGTCTGTGCTGTTGGCCAGTTTCTGGGCCTGCGCACGCGCGGCGTCGCTCTGCCCGCCGGGGATCAGGATTGTCGCATATTCCAGCGTCTGCGCCTCTTGCTCGTTCACGTCGGTTTCTTCCAAAGCCCGCAGCTGGAAAATGCCAATGCCCGGACCAAGCACAATCGGATCGGTCACTTGACCGGGCTGCAGGGTCAGCACCTGCGCGCGAATTTGCGGTGGCAGGTTGGAAATTGGCAACCAGTCAAGGCGCCCGCCGATACGGCCGGTGCGCGCCGCGGAATATTGCCGTGCTGCGGCAGAAAACCCGCTTATCGTGGTGATCCGTTGCGACAGATCATTCATCAACCGCCGCGCTTCGTCTTCGTTTTGTGGTGTCAGCGGCACAAGAATTTCCGACAGCAATACGCGAGCACCGGATTGGCCGGTTGCCAAGGCAAGCGCGCGATCGACCTCGGCATCGGAGATTTGCGCGCGTGGCCCGAACCGACCCCGCACCAATTGCCGCCAAACAAGCCCTGCCGCCACAAAGTCACGCAGCGTTTCAGCCGAAACGCCTTCTTGTTGGATCGCGGCCACAAACTGCTCGCCGGTGAGGTTCGCGCGTCCGGCAAATTCGTCAATGCCACCTTGAATGTCTTCAGGAGTCAACTCAAGGCCCGCGCGACGTGCCGCACCAACGCGCAGCCGGTCATCAATCAGCCCTTCCCTGGCGACCTCATCCAGATCGCCCGGCGTGCGTAGCAAGGTTAAGAGCCTGCGGCGTTGATCAATCTCGAATTGTGTGACGGACAAATCATTAACGGTCACCACGGTGCGAAACAGCCCTTGGGCGTGAGCAGGTCCAGAGACTATGCCTGTTGTCAGCACAATCAAGGCGGTTGTCAGGATCGAAAAATACTGTGCTATCTTCATGTTTCTGCTCTGTTATCCGTTGCACCGGCGTGCATAGCTTTCGCCACCGATCCCCGTCGCGCCGAAGCCTGCGAGCTGAACCGAAAGCGAGAATTCCGTTACAGGGGTGACAATAGTCGAAGATGTGAAACGACGCGAGAGTGAAAGATCGACCCGGGCGCATTCGTTTTGGTAGCTGGCCCCGAGGCCCGCTTCAACGGTGCTGTTCTGGACGAAATCGTAGCGTACATCACCTGAAAGCGTCCAATGGCGCGACACGCGGTAAGCCCCGTCAAAGCTTATCTCGGAGGTGTCCGTGGGGCGTCCTTCTGCGGTGTCGGCTTCCAGCCAGACATAGTTCGACCCCAGCGCCATCACGTCGTTCGTCCAGGCAAGGCGGGCTTCATTGCGGGCAAGGCTGAGTGCATCATCAAAGATAACTCGGCTCAGGAAATCGAAGTTGTCGCCAATCTCCAATTGCGTCGCCAGCAGCCACTCGGAGCTTTTTCCCCGCAAGCCCGTGGAGACCGAAAATTGCCCCAAATCCTCGTCGCGGATCACCCGGCCGACGGTCAGGCCAAGCCGCCAGCCACGGATATCTTCGCGCGTATAGGTCACGCCTAGATTGATCCTGCGGCCTTTTTCTTGTGCGTCGACGCCGGGAAATCGGCTGAACTCAAAAAGGTTCGCCTCGTCAAATTCCACCGAAAGACTGTCTTCATTGGCCACGGGGCGGTCATTTTTGTCGGTGAAGACCACTTGCGCCACAGGTTCCAGCAAATGACGCGCCAATTTTGACTGACGCAGCATCGGCCAGCGCCATTCAAGTGCTGCGAAGGGTGTGACTTCCAACGTGTCTGAAAAGGCCAGGCGGGCGTCCTGTTCGACCTCGTAATAGTCAGCGCGCACCAAGGTATCAGCGGTCAGCAGCATGCCGTTGCTGAGCAGCCAGTCCTTACGCCAATTCGCGCTGACTGAGACGCGCAAAACGTCCCGCGCAAGGCCCGAAAGGCTCAAATCTTCATCGGCGCGGCGGTAGTAGCCCAGGGTTTCGGCCTGGAAGGTTGCGATTCCGCCAAGTCCGCGCGGCGTGAAGCGCTTCTCGTAATTTAGCTCTCCGATCACGGTGGGTATGGTGCGGTTGTCTTCATCATCGCGCAGCGACCGGATATGGGTCAAATCAGAGGTGAAGGCCTCGTCGCGCACGACCCGGTCTATACTGATCGCAGAGTCCAGCCGGTCTTTGTCGGAAAACCCATAAAGCAGCAAATAGCCGGGGTCAGACACGGCCTCAATGTCAAAGCGGCCCGAAAAGCCCAGTGGCAGATCAAAACGGCCATCGGCAAAGACGTAGCCGCGCAGGCTGTCCGTTGTCAGATTATCATCCGTCACTGCGCCGTTCACTTCGATATCGCCGAACGTGAATTTCCGGCGGAAGCGTGTTTCCAGCGTCTTTGAGCCTTCCGTGGTTAGCCACGGCGTCAGCGTGAGATCGGCGTGATCTCCCAAAGTGATGAAATAGGGGACCCGTAGCCCAAAACCCACATCGCCGTTGGATTTCAATTCGGGAACCAGAAACCCTGTTGCGCGTTCGACAGATGGGTCGGGCAGGCGAAGATAGGGGGTGTAGAAGACCGGGATCCCCGCAACCCGCAGGCTGGCATTGTCGAAATAGAGTTGGCGTTCCTTGCCATCATGAACGATGCGCCGCGCGCGGATTTCCCACAAGGGCGTGCTCTGCGTGTCGCAGATTTTGCAGCTGGAGGCGACGGTTTTGTAAAACTGGGTGAAGCGGCCATCGGTGCGCCGGATTTCAACCGCGGCCAGTTGCAACTGCTGTTCATAGACCAGCCGCGCGCCCGAGATCACACCTTCACGCAGATCGCCGGACAGCTGCGCAAACTCTGCGCGGATCACGGTGCCATCGACCTCAACGAGATAGAGCGGCCCGTCGATTTTCAGCGCGTCGTTAGCGCGGTCATAGCTGATGCTTTGCGCTTTCAGCCGCGCCTCACCATAGAGAATCTCAATGCCGCCCTTTGCCTCCAAAGTTTGGGTCAGCGGATTAAAACCGATGTTATCGGCGATCAGCGTGGCGTAGTTTTGCGCTTGGACAAGGGATGGGACAAGCAGCAAAACCAGACATACGAAGAAGGATTTCAGGTTGGTCATGCCGCTATCCATCTTCCGTATGAAACAGCAGCCCAAGTGACAGGAATATCCCCGCGAGCGGTGGCATCCAGGCCGCAAGGAGAATGGGAATTTGCCCGTTTTCTCCAAGCACCTGTGCGAAGTTTCGCAAGAAGTAGATCGAAAAGCCCAGCAATACTGCACACAGAACCATAATACCGGTGCGGCCAAATCTGGTATGCCGCATTGTGAAGCCTGCGCCGATCAGAACCATTGCGACTAACAGCAGCGGGTTGGCCAGCTCCATCTGCAGCCAGACGCGATGTTTCAGGGCCGAAAACCCTGCCTTGTCGAGCTTGGCGATAAAGCCCGGAAGCTCCCAAATCGGGATGGCGTCGGGGCTGCCGAAACTGTCGCGGATCTGATCGCGGGTCAGGTCAGATGGGATCTCCATCTTCACGGCTGCTATGGCGGATACTTCCGCGTTCTCGGCCCCGTCGAAATTCCACCGCTTGGCTTTGGAAAGCGTCCACGCGCCGGGTTCCAATAATGCCTCTGCGGCATCGATCCGAAAGCTGGAGCGACCATCTGCGTCAAAGCCATACATGCGCACGCCGAAGAATCGCGTTCCGTCAAGGTTTGCGCGTTTCGCTCGGATCACGATCTGTCCACCTGCGCTGGACTGCCTAATCCAAAGCCCCTCATCCGAGACCGTAGAGACGCTTTGCGTGTCTTTCTGGTAGCTGCGCGAAATCTCCTCATATTGTTTTGAGGTGGCCGCGACGATGGGGTTAAACGCCGCCACACCCAAAGCGCCAAAGAGTGCTGCGGCCAGAACCGGGGCCATCAATGTCCGCAAGGCGGAGCGGCCCGAAGAGCGGGTCACGACCATTTCGGACGTCCGCGCAAGACCCAGAAACAGCGTGATCGTCGAGAGCACGACAAGCAGTGGCAGCATACGGTACATCGTCGTGGGCGTGTTCAGCATCGCCAGATGAGCGGCGGTGAAGACGCTGACCTCTCCGGTATCAAAACGGCGTAACTGCTCTACCATGTCGATCAGCACAACGACTCCGAAAAACACCGCGAAAATCATCGCAAACGACCAGATGAAGCGCCGTGTGATATAGATATCCAACCTCATGGCGCAGCCCGCAACTGGAAACGTCGAACTTTATTCATCGAGGCAAAGATCAGCAGGGCATAGGCAATCACCGCGCCTGCGAGTGGCCCGGTATAGGCCATCCAGAACAGATTGGCGCTGGAGCGTGCCACTTCTTCAGCGCTGTTGGCGACCATTTGCACGATGATGATCAAAACCACGCCCACGACCACCTGTCGCCAGACCCCGAAGCGCGAAAACCCGCCAATCATAAGCGCCGCAAACCCGATCAACGGCGCAACGATTGCCATAAGCGCACTTGCGAACCGGTCATGGGCCTCAAAAAGGAAATCGGGGACATCGCCATAGGCACTGTCCAGGTCGCTCTGTGTGGGGTTCAGTAACGCCCCGGTCGGCAATTCGCGCAAGTCGCGCACGCGCTTTGCGTCGGCGCTTATCAACCCGCTTATGTCATAGGCAAAATCATCAAACGCCACGGTCGAAAGCCGCCCGGTTTCGGGCCTGTATGTCTGGGCAAGCCCGTCAAACATCACCAATCTCGGGATTGCGTCGCCGCGCACCAAAAGCGCTTTTTGTGCGGTGTAGGTGACAATCGCCTCGGGGTTGCGTTGATCTTCCAAAAACAGCTCTTCCAACTCGCCTAGCTCAGTAATGTTACGGATGTAGACGGTGATGTCAGATGTCGGCGTCAGGAACTGGCCCTCCTTGAGAAACCGCGCCGTGATATCACGGGATATTTCAACGGTTCGGCCTGCCAACTCGGATCTGGCGACGGGAACAAGGAAATGCGCAAGAATGCTGACCAGAACCGCGACGATCATGCCAAACAGGAACACCGGGCGGGCGATGCGGAAGGCACCGGCCCCGGCGGTTTGCAAGACCACCATCTCACTTTCAGAGCTCAGCCTGTTGGTCACATAAACCGCTGCCACAAAGCCTGAAATCGGCAACACGATCATGATGACATAGGGCAGGGTCAGCGCAGTGAATTCCAGAAAAACCAATGCGTTCTGGCCATCACTGATAAGTTGGTCAAACAACCCGATCGCGCGGTTTACCCAATAGACGGAGACCAGGATCAACGAAAAGAAACCAAACAGAACCAGCAGCTGCGACAACATATATCGGTCAAATCGACCCAACCGCGTTCTCCCTCTTAACGTGACTTGGCCCAAAGTTAACCGATCTCTTGCTCAGCGAACAGGGGGTTCTGGTCAAGCCGGCAATGTCACGCTAGCTATGGTGCAATGATTTTTCTCGCAGCCCGTTTTCGGGCAAAGTAAAGGAACCCCACATGTCATCTCCGTTGCCTGTCAGCTTCATCGAAACGCAAATTGATCAGATCAAGGAGGCAGGCGGCGCGGTCGCGGTTTTTGTGCCGGATGCGAAGACGCTGGATGTCACGGCCCGGCGGGTGAACCGCCTCACGCGCGGTGCTTTGGCGCGTCTCGTTGAAAGCGATGCATTTGCCGCCCTGGATGCCGGTGACGCGATGCACATGGCCTTTCCCGGCAATATGGAAGCCGAGGCCGTCATCGTGGTCAAACTGGCCCGTCGCCCCACAGTGGAAAAGGCCCGTAAAGCCGGTGCCAGCCTCGCGAAGGCAGTCAGCAAAGGCGACGTGATGATGCTCTGCGGTAACCTGCGACGTCCGGAAGATGTGGCCTTCGGGTTCGCCGCGCGCAGCTACGGGTTTGACGATCACAAAACGGGCGATGATGCGCCCGAGACGCGGACAATCCAAGCCATGGTCTCTGAGCCAGGAGCCGCGTCCGAGGCCTACGCGCCGCTCTCTGCTGTCGCCGAGGGGATGTTTTTCACCCGCGATCTGACCAATGAGCCTGCCAATGTCCTGACCACGACAGAATTCGCCAACCGTCTGAAAGACCTTGAAAAACTCGGCGTCGAGGTCGAGGTTCTGGAAGAAAAGGACCTCTCTGATCTGGGCATGGGCTCCCTGCTTTGCGTCGGTCAGGGCTCCGACAGTCCGTCCAAAGTGGTGGTGATGCAGTGGAAGGGCGGCGGCGATGCGCAACCTTTCGCACTGGTGGGCAAGGGCGTGGTCTTTGACACTGGCGGCATTTCGTTGAAGCCCGCCGCCGGCATGGAAGACATGACCATGGATATGGGCGGCGCGGGCGTAGTCTCCGGCACAATGAAAACGCTGGCCTTGCGCAAAGCGCGCGCCAATGTTGTGGGTCTCGTAGGGCTCGTTGAAAACATGCCGTCCGGCAATGCTGTGCGCCCTGGTGATGTGGTCACGTCGATGAAGGGCGACACGATCGAAGTGATCAACACCGACGCGGAAGGCCGCCTGGTTCTGGCAGATGTGCTTTGGTACGCGCAAGAACGCTTCAAACCGGTGGGCTGCATCAATCTGGCCACTTTGACCGGCGCAATCATTATTGGTCTGGGCCATGAGAATGCAGGTGTCTTCTCCAACAATGATACGCTCGCCAATGCCTTTCTGAAAGCCGCCGACCAAGAAGAAGAGGGCGCGTGGCGCATGCCCATGGGGGAGGCCTATGACAAACAGTTGAAATCCCGCATCGCGGATATGAAAAACGTGGGCGGAAGGCCCGCAGGCTCGATCACCGCGGCGCAATTTCTCAAGCGTTTCATCAAAGAAGAAACGCCCTGGATTCACCTCGATATCGCGGGCGTGGCCTCGGTAAAGTCGGAGACCGCCTTTGCCCCGAAAGGGGCCACCGGCTGGGGGGTGCGCGCGCTCAACCGTCTGATCGCGGATAATTTCGAACAGGAGTAGCACCAATATGGGGGCTGTCTATTTCTATCACCTGACGCGAACACCGCTGGAAGACACGCTGCCGGTTCTTTTGGGAAAAGCGCGCGCGGCGGGTTGGCGGACCGTCGTGCGGGTCCGTGATGCCGGCCGGCTTGATTGGCTGGACACGCGGCTCTGGCAAGGCGATGGCTTTCTGCCCCACGGCCGGTCCGGCGGCGAATTTGACGCTGAACAGCCGATCCTGCTCAGCGATAACCCGTCTGATCTTAACGCCGCCAATTGCCTTGTCAGCGTCGACGGGGCCGAAGTCACAGCCGCCGAGGTCGCCCCACTGGAGCGCGCAATGATCCTGTTTGACGGCAATGACCCAACGGCACTTGATTACGCGCGTGGCCAATGGAAAACGCTCTGCGATGCAGGTTGCAGCGCGCAATACTGGTCACAAGATTCCGGCCGCTGGGAAATGAAAGCGCAAAGTGCCTAGCTTCTTCTTGCCAAAATACCTCCGGGGTGAAAGCCGCCAGGCTTGAGGGGCAGCGCCCCTAACGCTCCAGGATCAGTTTCGAGCCGGTGATCTGAACAGACCTGAACCGCTGCAAATAATCCATGCCCAAAAGGGAGGTATCAAGCTCCCCTTCATTGACCCATGCACGCAGATTACCTTCCGAGACATCGCCGATATAGACGTTTTCCAAGGTTGTTCGCGCGGTGCGGACTTCACCATTGGCGGTGGCGGCGCGGCCGGTGAACCTCAACGCATCGGGGTCAATCCCAATAGCGCGGGCGTCTTGTTCAGACAAAACGATGCTCGTGGCTCCGGTATCGACGACAAATTCTATGTCCGTTCCGTCGACCGTCAACGTCAGGTAGTAATGCCCGTCGTCATGGCGCGGGGCCTCGATCCGGTCGCCATCTTCAAACACCGCCTGGCGCGGCACGATGGTGCCGCTGAGATCATTCCACAGCCCGTAGGTGACGATCACGCCCACAAAGATCAAACCCCAAAGTGAGGCTTGCCGCGCCATCTCACCCATGCGGTCCCGGTTGGACAGGAAAAAATAACCGCCGATCACAGCACCAAGCAGCACCAGATAGATCAGCCGTCCAAATTCATCACCTGACATGTCACGCCTCCTTATCTTAATATAGAAAGCCTGTTAGCTGATGCCCAGTGCCCCGATGTCGCGTAGGCCGTCGATGATAAACTGCACCGATAGTGCGGCCAAAAGCATCCCCAACAGCCGCGTGACGACCTTGACGCCGGTATTGCCCAAGAGCCGCTCCATCGGGCTGGCGAGCAAAAACAGCACAAATACGACACCGATCACCGCGATCATCACGGCGTGTATGCCCAGAACGAAGGTCCAGTCGGCACCTTGGGTGTTGGTCAGAAGGATCATCGTGGCCATCGACCCCGGCCCAGCAATCAAAGGCATGGCGATGGGGAAAACCGACGGATCATCCTCGTTTTCCTCGGCCTTGTCCTCGCGGCGTTGCGTGCGGCGCTCAAACAACATGTCGAGGGCGGTGATAAACAACAAGATCCCGCCCGAGATGCGGAACGCGGCCAGTGATATGCCGATAAATTCGAGGATCGCATCGCCGGCCAGCCCGAAGACTGTAAGAATGCCCACGGCAATCAGGCAAGACCGGATCGCGATTTTCAGACGCGCGCGCTTGTCCATGCCGCGGGTCAGCGCCACGAAAAGCGGGGCCATGCCTATTGGATCGATTACCACGAAAAGCGTCACGAAGGCCGTGATTGCGAATGCCAGTTCCATGATCTAGGCCTCCGCCTTGTCCAGTTTGCTCTGGGCTTTGACCCACATGGCCTCGGCCCGGTCAAGCGCGTCCATCACTTCGGAATACTTCTTCTGCCAGACCTCGCGTTTCTGGGTCATATCGTCTTGATAGACTTTCGGATCGCCCAGACGTTTGGCAAGCTCTGCCTGCATCTCGCCCAGCTTTTCGACCCGCGCTTCGCATTTACGGACCTCGGCGCGCAGTTCCAGAATGTCATCGCGGGAGGCGCGTTTGGGCTTTGATTTCTCGGCCTTTGGTTTTTCGTCCTTTGACAGAAGCATCTTGCGATATGTCGCCAGGTCTTCCTCGTAAGGCGTCACATGGCCATCTTTGACCAGCCACAACCGATCCGCCACCAGCGACAGCAAATGCATGTCGTGGCTAACCAGAATGACGGCGCCGGTATAGGCGGTCAACGCCTCCACCAGTGCCTCGCGACTTTCAATATCGAGGTGGTTTGTCGGCTCATCGAGGATCAGCAGATGCGGCGCGGGCAGGGTCGCCAGCAAAAGCGACAGCCGTGCTTTTTGGCCGCCTGACAGCTTGCCAACCAGCGTTTCCGCCTGATCTGCGCCCAGCCCGAAGCCTGCAAGACGGGCGCGCAGCTTCGCCTGACCCTCGGTTGGCCGCTCTTTTAGCAAATGTTCCAGCGGGGTCTGATCGACATGCAGCTCTTCAACCTGATGCTGGGCGAAAAAGCCGATCCGCAGTTTGTTCGACGTCGTCATCCGGCCGGAGATAACCTCAAGACGGTCTGACAGCATCTTGGACAGCGTGGATTTCCCCTCGCCATTACGCCCCAGAAGCGCGATGCGGTCATCTTGGTCGATGCGCAGGTTCAGCTTTGACAGGATAACAGTGCCGTCATAGCCGGTCGCGGCGTTCTCGGTGTTGATAATGGGGGGCGACAGCTCTTCGGGTTCGGGGAAGGTAAAGACCGTGCGCGCCTCGTCCTCGGGCGCTGTGATCTTCTCCATCTTTTCCAGCATCTTGACGCGCGATTGCGCCTGTTTGGCCTTGGAGGCTTTGGCTTTGAAACGGTCGACGAAGCTTTGCAGATGCGCGCGCTTGAGGTCTTGCTTTTTCGCTTGAGCCGCTTGCACCGCCCGTTGCGCCGCGCGTTGGCGGGCAAACTGGTCGTAATTGCCCGAGTAAAACGTCAGACCTTTGTTTTCGAGATGCAGGATGCCGTTGACAGCCCGGTTCAACAGCTCCCGATCGTGGGAAATGATAATGACGGTATGTGGGTAGCGGCCCAGATAGTTTTCCAACCAAAGCGCGCCTTCCAGGTCCAGATAGTTGGTCGGCTCATCGAGCAGCAAAAGATCAGGCTCTGAGAACAATACAGCCGCCAACGCGACGCGCATCCGCCAACCGCCAGAAAAATCCGAACAAGGTTGCAATTGCTCTGCGCTGGTGAAGCCAAGACCTGCCAGGATGGAGGACGCGCGCGCCTCCGCCGACCAGGCGTCGATATCGGCAAGACGGGTTTGCACTTCGGCAATTCTTGTGGGGTCGGTTGCGGTGTCGGCCTCTTTCAGCAAGGCCGCGCGTTCGGTGTCGGCGGCGAGAACTGTGTCCAGCAGGGACGTAGAGGAGCTTGGAACCTCTTGAGCCACGCCGCCGATGCGTGTGCGACTGGGCACAGAGATTACGCCTGATTCCAGCGCCAGTTCCCCACGGATCAGGCGAAACAGTGTCGTCTTGCCGGTCCCGTTGCGGCCAATCAGACCCACCTTATGGCCTTGCGGAATGACCGCAGAGGCCCCTTCAAGCAGGGTTCGGCCGGAGATTGCGTAGCGAAGGTCAATGAGTTTCAGCATGGGCGCGGTGTGGCGCAAGCGGGCAGGGGTGTCAATTGCTGCCTTTTCAACGGCGGGACCTCATGCTACGGAGCGCCAAATTCAATCTCCCGAGGACATATGACATGGCACTGCAACGCACATTTTCGATCATCAAACCCGACGCCACCAAACGCAACCTGACCGGCCAGATCGCCGCCAAGTTCGAAGCGGCTGGTCTGCGCATCGTCGCGTCCAAGCGCATCCAGCTGACACTCGCACAAGCACAAGCTTTCTACGGCGTGCATTCCGAGCGTCCGTTTTTCGGCGAATTGTGCGAATTCATGATCTCCGAGCCGATCGTCGTGCAGGTTCTCGAAGGCGAAGACGCCATTGCGAAAAACCGCGAAGTCATGGGTGCTACCAACCCGGCTGAGGCCGCAGAGGGCACAATCCGTAAAGAGTTCGCACTGTCCATCGGCGAAAACTCTGTGCACGGCTCCGACGCGCCAGAAACCGCAGCAGAAGAAATTGCGTTCTTCTTCTCCGGTCTCGAACTGGTCGGCTAAGTCGAAAGCCATAAGACAATGGGGCCGTGCTTTTCGAAGCGCGGCCTTTTCTTTTGAACAGACGTATTGCTGTTTGCTAGCGCTTGATAACGCCGATAGCGTCCAATTCCGCTTCCAGTTTTGACAGGCCGGTGTCGAACCGTTCTGCCTTTAATTTGTCGAAGCGCAGGCGCAAGGCTTTCTTCTCTTCGCCCTTGCAATCGTTCCAGGGGCGGCCCTGCAAGGCCATGACCAACACGTAATAGCCGATGAAATGCGGCCGGGTTCCGGCGCTCAGAAGGGCCCCATAGGCCGCATCTGCCCCCATTTCGCGCAGTTGATCTGCGGATCTTACACCGATCTTTTCCAACTCCCGCTCGTAAGCGGGGCCTAGATTTCGGATGGAACTGACGGGCTCGGACATAAGACGGGAATATACCAAAAAGGGAGGCTATTCATAGATGCGCGCTGTCAGTTGCGTTTTAGAAAAGGGCGCAACTCAGGTGCTGGCCCAGATTAGATGCTGGCCCAGTCGGTAAACTTCGCCGGCTCTTCAGGCGCAGGCTTGCTGTCCTTTGGGGTAGGTGTGGGGGTAGGAGCTTGATTAGGCATAACAAACCTCGTTACTTTTTACATAAACATGCGGGTTCTAATGTGGTTTTCGAACTCACAAATGAATGATGCAGGCCGATTGGGGCAGAAATGTGGCAGGTTTATGACACCTCTTGCGGGCAGTTTTTGGAAAGAAATTACGATTTGAATCGAGACCGCGGTGCCTCTGTTGTGCGGTTTGAACGGACACGGACACGGATTACCCCCGTGTTTTCAAGGTTTTGAAAGGTATTCAAAGTCGAATCGCGAATGGTTTGTACGGCCGCTCAGACGACTGACAACCTTCGCCCTGTTTCTGAAATATCTGCAATCAGGTAGGGCGTGCTGCCTTTGTTTCGCCACAATTCAAAATCACGCATCGCGTGGTAGGGCGCTTAAATCTGCCGGCTTGCGCTGCAATTGATAAGGGCGTTATGCTGTGCGAAGGAGTTTAACAATTTGTAAAATAACAATAAAACTTGATCCAAGACTGCCTTTCGATCCAAGTTCGTATACGAAAATCAGCCAGAAATATTCTTGGAAACAGTGTGTTTCACCCTCGGGAATGTGGCATTTTCTTGCGCTTAATGTGTCAGACACCTATTCGTTAACGCCGGGGGCAGAAGTGAGTAAGTAATGAGTTTATGTGTATCTCGGTGCCCCGGCATCGTTGCGGTTGGTCTGGTATGTTGCCCGGCACCCGCAGACCGTGTGGAAAAACCAACCCAAGTTTTGCAAGTTAGTTCGGTTGGGAGGGCGTCGACATGATGACCCTTCAAGAGCGTATCGCGAAAATTGATCAGAAGCGGGCAGAGCGCGAAAATGCGCCTGTTGTCCTTCTGAAGCCATCCACTGAAGCCTATGCGCAAAACGAAGCGCGCCGCGCGTCATCCGTTGCTGCGCCTGCAGCTGAGCAACCGGATGATCGTGTCGGGGCCTTGCCTGTCGGGCTGAGGATGCTCAAGAACCGTCGTCTGAACGCGCTGCAAAACGTCGCGCTGAAGCGATCTAAGGGTGAAACCGGTACACGGCCGAGACCCGCGATCCACGTCTGATCCCTAACGAATCTCGCTAGGTGGGGCAGCCACCGTTCAGTGTGGGGCTGGACGGTGGCGATCGCGTGCCGGGCGTCGTTTTTATGGCTGCTTGCGCCAGCAAAACGCCGTCAGGACAGCGTCTGGTCGAATTACAAGCTTGGAAAATTGGCTCCGGCGGTAGGGATGAAATTCTTTCGTTCTACTATCTATTCTCGTAGATAATGTATTATATAACAATAAGTTAAGTTCGATCCAATCTTCCGCTATCTAGTCGGATGTGTACTCTTGGTTGTTGAATTGTGTACCGTAGATAGTAACTAACAGGGCAGTTATTTTAGTTCCCATTCACAGTCGACAGTCGCGATCACAACGCTTCATCAGTTGCCCGGTGTTTTGTTGGAGGCCAATTCAATACAAACGCACGTTTCGAATAATAGCTGAAAGAAGAACGCACCTCTATCCCCTGCAAACAAACCTCAAAATCCCATTCTTCTCCCAAGAGACGTCTACCGAACTGACGCGATCGGAAAACGGGCAAAAAAGTTCAAATCGTTTTCGTCCACAGAACCAAACGATTGGCTCATTCCTATTCACTGAGACAATATCGAAACTTCCACGAAATAGTCTGAGGTCTTCGCTTCGCCCCCATACGAGCACTTCACGGTCTTCACAGACTTCACTTCTCTCGCCCAAATTGGATTGAGAAGAGGCGGTGCCAACTGCAGTCAGCCAGATTAGGCTTGTAATTAGGAGTAATTTAGTTGCCATCGTTTATCCCTCCACTTGTGGGTTGTTGCGGCTCAGGAGTATCGCAAGACGTTCCGATGGTTCCGTCAGAACGCCATCTAGTTACCATCGATGGACTTCCTGCAGGGCATGCCGTTGCTTCGGCCCAATCCAATACTGCGTTGGTGTCAGTGAGAATAATGCAACGGAAATTTGCCTTCCCATTGGAGCCGAGTGCAATCCTAATTGCAGCAGATTTGGGAACATCTCGTTCCGCCGCAACGCCTGTTCCAATGAATAGAGCGCCATTCCGTTGGCAGGCGCTAAGTGCACTTGAATGAGTTCCGATATTCGTCAGCACTAGAGCAACAAGTGCAGTCCTGAGGCAGTTCAAAAGCAATACTCCTCGAAAGTAGCAGTAGCATCCCCCGTTAAGCGACGGACAACGTCTATCCTTTCGCGCAAGCCGGGGTGACGACCGGCTGCATCAGCCGCCGCACAGATACTCTTCTTGTGCTCTTCTTGGTTTCCGGCGGCATCATGCAAACTGGCAAGGTTTACATACGAAAAGTGTTCTTCCCAAGGGTCATTACTGTAATTTGCCAGTTGGGCGGCACTCGTAAAAGCGCTTATCGCTTCCTTTCGTTTTGAGAAATCTTCTTTTCCAGCTTGAAGCCAAAGATCACCAAGGCGACGATACATCTCTGCCGAAAGACCTTGACGATCTGCATCCAAGAATCGCTTTGCGGCATTTTCAAAAGCAGCCAAAGCAAGGTCATCGTCACCGAAGATCTGGTAACTATTTCCAATTTCCCTCCAAATACGCCCAAGGTTATAGAAATCGTCTTCTTCGACGATATCTAACGCGCGTTTTTGGAGAGTAGTTAGTGCTGCGGTTTTTAGGTCATGATCAGTTTCTGTGACCGCGCGCAAAAGCAAGACATCCAGCTTGGCAACAACGCCCAAGCTCTCGGCTTTAGCCTCGGCCTGATTAAAGAAGAGTTTCGCGCCAGAAATGTCTTTAATATGTGCACGGTTTTGGGCAAGCTTGGTCAATAGATAGACTTCCAGCTCAGCAAACTCGTTTTCCTTCGCGAAATCATTCCATTGTTAAAAGTTGTCG
>CAYGQQ010000060.1:0-19180 GCA_964352105.1 uncultured Rhodobacterales bacterium
GATCTTCTTCATCCGCCTGCGGATGGTCACCGAAATCGAAGTTGCAGGCAGCGTCATGATCATGAAGGACGAAGACGGCGACGAGATTGTGTTCGAGGCGCGTTAACCACGCCTGCCTAACGCATCAACCAACCTTTGACGTGACGCCGGCAGCGGCTTGTCCCCAAGTTCCGGGGCAATCCAGTGGGTCAGAAAATGGCCCGTCACACCTAGTCCCGACACCAGCTCCGGCGGCTCCCAAGGTCCTTGCCCCATCAGACAGTAAGGCAGAGGCAACAGCTTGCTGGCCCAATCCCCCGCGCCTTTTTTGCTGACCGCACGGCCTGTTTTGGGTGACACATAGACCAGATCATCGCGCGTACCGGTCACCGCACAAGACCCCAGATCAAGGCCAAAGCCCAGATCATCCAGCAGCGCCAATTCCCAGTGCAAATAGGCCAGCGGCCAGTTTGGATCCGTTCCCAGTTTGTCGAACAATGCCAGCGAACGGACGAATAATTCGGGATGCGGATCACGCTCCGCCAGGGCAAATTGCAAAAGCCCGCAGATCGCGTTCAGCCCCGCCAAGGCAAGCCGGTCATCCATCACCTGTGCCGCGCGGGATCGCACCGGCTCAACGGTAAAGGCTCCAAGATGGTCTTCCAGCCGCGCCCGCCAGGATACGTCAAGCTGCGCGCCGGGTTGCAGGATCGGCGCTTGCTTGCGCGATGCGCCACCGCGTACGACACCTGCATGCACCCCATATTCGCGGGTGAACACGTCGATAATGGCGGCGTTTTCCCCGTGGCGTCGAACGGCAAGCAGAACACCTTCGGCCCGCCACTCCATTATTCCGACAGCCCCGGCTCATCCAGCAAATGGCGCCCTTGCTTGTCCTCCACCTCGATCACCCAGAGGTCGGGATCAAAGCTGGATTGACGCGCAAGCGCTGCGTCCACCTCAGCCTCGGCCCCTTCCGTCAAAACAATCCATGCCCGCGCGCCCGTCATCAAATCGAAAGAGCGCTGGTAAGCCACGGCATTGCCATCCAACGTGTTCATTTTGATCAACACGGCCCCCGCCGTCAGATCACCTTTGCAGGTCACAAAAGCCGGAATTTCCAGCAACCGGAGCCGCGTCAGATAGGCCTGCACCCAAAATTCCGAGGTTAAACGCGCCATGAACACCCCGCACTAAGGGGTCCGACAGAAGTCCGACGCAAGTCCGACAGGGTTCCGACACCGTTTTTTGGCCTGAAATCACACATTTCCGTCTTTGAAATCGAGCCCCATTTCGCTGTAACGCTCGCTCTCTTCCAACCAGCCGGGCCGCACCTTCACCTGCAAAAACAGATGCACTTTGCGCCCCAGAAATTCGCAAATATCTTCCCTTGCCGCTTTGCCCACGGCTTTGATCGTTTCGCCCTTATTGCCCAGAACGATACCCTTATGCCCGTCGCGCACCACATAAATCACCTGATCAATCTTGGCCGATCCGTCGGGGCGTTCTTCCCAGTTTTCCGTCTCCACGGTCATCTGGTAGGGCAGCTCCTGATGCAGCCGCAGCGTCAGCTTTTCACGCGTCATCTCAGCGGCAATCATCCGCATCGGCAGGTCCGCAATTTGGTCTTCAGGATAGAACCACGGCCCCTCGGGAACCTCCCCCGCAAGCCAGCTGCGCAAGTGTTCAACCCCGTGACCCTTCTCGGCAGAGATCATGAAGGTTTCGGCAAACTCAAACGCCTCGTTCAACTCTTTGGTGAGACCAAGCAGTACGTCAGACTTCACGCGGTCTATCTTGTTGATCGCCAAAGCTATTTTCGTCTCCCCGGAGCGTTCTTTAAGCCCGTCAAGGATCGCCGTGACGCCTTCGGTTATGCCGCGATGCGCCTCAACCATTACGACGACAATGTCGGCATCCGCAGCCCCGGACCAGGCCGCGGCGACCATTGCGCGGTCCAGCCTGCGACGCGGTTTGAACAGACCCGGCGTGTCGACAAAAACCAGCTGCGCCTGACCTTCCATCGCGACGCCCCGAATACGCGCCCGCGTGGTCTGCACTTTATGGGTAACGATCGCGACCTTGGCCCCAACCATCCGGTTGAGCAATGTGGATTTGCCCGCATTCGGCTCCCCGATCAGAGCGATAAAACCCGCGCGTGTGTCGCTCATTTCTCCAGCCTTTCCAGAAGTGCTTTGGCCGCTGCTTGCTCTGCCTGACGTTTGGAGCCTGCCTGCGCCCCTGCGCTTTGCCCCGAATGCAGCCGAACTTCAATCGTAAAGCGCGGCGCGTGATCAGGTCCCTTGCGCTCTGTCACCTCATAAACGGGCGGAGCCTCACCTTTGGCCTGCACCAATTCCTGAAGCGCCGTTTTCGCATCCCGCGCATCCGCTTCAACTTGCTCGATACGGTCGCCCCAAAGCTTTAAAATAAACGCCCGCGCGGCCTCAAACCCACCATCAAGGTAAACGGCTGCGATCAGTGCTTCCATGGCATCGCCCAGAAGCGCTTCCTTGCGGCGACCGCCTGAAACCATCTCAGATTTGCCAAGCTTCAAGACGCTGCCCAATTCGATCTGACGCGCAACGTCGGCGCAGGTTTCCTTGCGCACAAGCGCGTTGAAACGCGGCGCAAGAATTCCCTCCGCGGCACCCAGATCCTTGGCCAAAAGCGCCTCGGCCATGACCAGCCCAAGCACCCGGTCGCCCAAGAATTCAAGGCGCTGATTGTCTGGACGTGTCGAGGACGAAATCGATGCATGGGTCAGCGCACGGACCAAAAGCTCCGTCTTGGTGAAGGAATACCCGATCTCCGCGCAGAACTTTTGCAAATCAGCAGACAGCTTCATCGCACCCACCGTATTTCGCGCCCATCTTCGCCCAGAAGCGAGAACATGATGACATCGACCCGCGCGACAAGGTGGTCGAGCGGTACATACCCCAGCCCGCCCTCTTGTGGGTCGGTTCTGCTGTCGGCGGTAATGTCGCGGTTGTCGCCCAGAACAAAGAGCTGGTTTTCGGGAACGGTGAATTCGGGCGTCGTATCACCTTTGGTTTCACCAATGATATCAAGTACATGATACATCGCTCCATTGGGCATGGCTTCGGCAAACCTGTTGCGCACGCAATCCTCACCCAAGGCAACAGGCGCGTTCAGGCAAGCCAAGGAACCATCTTCGACGTCAAATGTTTCAGAATATTGCCCAGCTTCAACTTGCGGTACAGCGACACCGTTCAGATGCAAATGCCCGTCGATCATCTGAATGCGGTCGCCTGGCAAACCGATCACGCGGCGGATGAAATGGTAATTCCGCGTCGGGTGCAAAAAAGTGACCACATCGCCGCGTTCCGGCAGTTTCCCAAGCGGCGGAACGCCGTCCTTGCACAGGTTCAACGCACAGCTGAGTGCCGGAAATCCGTAAGCGGCGCGGTTGGCCAGAATGTAGTCCCCCACCAGCAAGGTCGGCTTCATATCCCCCGTTGGGACCCAGTAAGCCCGGTAGACAATCAAACTTAGCACGAACGCCAGCACCAGCGGCGACAAGCCAAGAAAGAAGAATATCCGGCGCTTTTTGATCACGAGGGTCAGCTCACTCCACGGCTTTGTAAAATCTGTCTGACCGCCAGGTCCAGAAATAGAGCATCCGCGCGCCCGCCGAGGAGAACAAGACCCGGTCCGCCCGTCCCAGCAGATTCTCAAACGGAACAAATCCTACGCCACCCGCGGTTTGTGGAAAGCGGGAATCCACGGAATTGTCGCGGTTGTCACCCATGAAGAAGTAGTTGCCCTCCGGCACGGTAAAGACACCTGTGTCATCGCCCGGAAGCCCGTTGCGGATATTGAGCACGGCGTGACTGCCTGCCCCCTCCAGTGCTTCCAAGGATTTTTCCTTGGCGCAATCTGCCCCGATCCCGGCCGCACCGCCGGAACAGGCCGGGAACCCACCGATAGAGCCTTGTGCCTCATAGGTTTCGATGAACTGACCCGCGGGCGTTTGCACTTGCTCTTTCCCGTTGAGGAACAGGACCCCGCCCTTCATCTGCACCGTGTCGCCGGGCAGACCAACAAGACGTTTGATATAGTCCTGACCGCTGACGGGATGGCGGAAGACGACAACGTCGCCGCGCTCCGGCTCGGAGCCCAGCAAGCGGCCAGAGATCGGGCAAACACCAAACGGGCAGGAATACTTCGAATAGCCATAGGCCATCTTGTTGACGAACAGGAAATCACCCACCAGCAGCGTGTCCTTCATGGACCCCGACGGGATCCAGAACGGCTGGAAGAACAATGTGCGGAACACACCTGCGATCAGCAGGGCATAGATCACGGTTTTGACGGTTTCGAGGATACCGTCGGGTTTTTCTGCCTTGCTCGCCATGTGATGCCTCTCGGGTGTCGCGGGTTTATCGCTAAATGCGTGTCGGGTTGACGGGTGTCAAGCGGGCTTGCGCCGCGCTTCGATCACAACAAAGGCCTGCGCCCATGGGTGATCATCGGTCAAAGTCACATGTATGACGGCCTCATAGCCGTCTGGTGTCATCTCGGCCAGACGTTCCTCCGCCCAACCCGTGACATCCATGATCGGCTGGCCCGAGCGCATATTGCGCACCGCCATATCCTTCCAGGAGATGCCCATAGCAAGCCCGGTGCCCAGCGCCTTTGAGCACGCTTCTTTCGCGGCCCACCGCTTGGCATAAGTGCCCGCGACATCGCGCCTGCGCTCCGCCTTCTTTTGCTCGATCTCGGTGAAAACGCGGTTTTTGAACCGATCGCCAAACCGGTCCAGCGTTCCCTGGATACGCTCGATATTGGCGAGATCCGTGCCGATGCCCAGGATCATTCGACCCGCACCGTCAAGATACGCAAGCTGGCCGCGCCAAAAAGCGCCGCAAAGACCAGATCGAACCACCGCCTCAGGCGCGCATAGACCTGTACGATGCCACGGGTCGAAAAAAGGAACGCGTAGCCGATAAAGACCGTGATCGATCCCGCGTAAAGAAACGCAAACATCGCAAAAACCTGCCCCATCGACGCGCCAACCGGCAAGGCGATCGCATAGACCGCACCCCAGCCCAGAATGGCCTTTGGGTTGGTCAGGTGGATCAAAGCGCCTTTGAGGAAAACCCTTCCGACGGCCCCACTATGGCCGGGCTTCATCAAGGTCGATTTCTCCTGAAACGCGGAGCGTAGGGATTTCACCGCAAGATACAGAAGATAACCAGCGCCCAGATATTTCAGCGTCGTAAACAGCCAGACATTGCCCATCATCACCGCACTCATGCCAAGGGCTGCGGCAATCCCCCAAAACGCGCTGCCCGCAAGAATGCCGCAGGAAAACACCAGACCTAGCCTGCGCCCCTGGTTCATCGATGTGCCGGCAATGGCCAATGTCGCAGGCCCCGGAGAGCCGCCCGCCGTCATCCAAGCAACCAACAAAAGCGCAAGTTCAATGCCGCTCATCCGCGCGCCTCGTCCATCAGTTTGCGCATGCGCTGCATGGCGGGTCCCAGTCCCACGAAGATCGCCTCCCCGATCAGGAAATGCCCGATATTGAGTTCCATCACTTCAGGGAAAGCCGCGACGGGTTTCACAGTGTCATAGGTCAGCCCATGGCCTGCATGCACCTCAAGGCCCAATGAATGCGCGAATGTCGACATCTCCCGCAGGCGCTGCAACTCTGAATCGCGGTCCTCAAAACGACCCTCAGCGTGGGCATCGCAATAGGCCCCGGTGTGCAGCTCAACAACCGCTGCGCCAATACGAGCAGCTGCCTCGATCTGGCGCGGGTCAGCCGCGATGAATATGGACACCCGGCAACCCGCATCCGCCAGCGGCGCTATGAAATGGGCAAGTTTGTTTTCTTCGCGCGCAACTTCCAGCCCGCCTTCCGTGGTCCGTTCTTCGCGCCGCTCAGGCACGATACAGACCGCATGGGGCTTGTGACGCAACGCAATGGCCTGCATCTCGTCGGTCGCGGCCATCTCAAAATTCAAAGGAACGGTTAGCCCGTCCATCAACGCTTCGATATCGGCGTCAACCATATGTCGGCGGTCTTCGCGCAGATGTGCCGTCACACCGTCCGCACCGAATTCTTCTGCCAGTTTCGCTGCACGTACCGGGTCAGGAACATGGCCACCGCGCGCATTGCGCACCGTTGCCACGTGATCGATGTTTACGCCCAACCGCAACCGTCCAAGATAGTCCATGTCCGTCCCTTTCCGGCCTAAAGCCCATCTTCCGTTTTGCTGGCTTTCTTGAGCGCCTGTTTCGCGCGCAGTTCCGCAAACTTCGCCTTCAAACGCCCGCGTCTGCGGTTTTGATACGCCGTGATCACAGGCACACTCAGGAAAAAGGCTCCGATGCCAAAAACCAACCCCGGAAGGATACCTCCGATCATATAGGGAAAGAACACCTCGTCATAGAAATTGTGCAACCGCATCCAATCCGCGCGATCGTCGGTAAACATTGCGATGAAATTGTCCTTCAGGTCCCGACCAGCGCCTGCAAACCGCCTCCCGATAGGCATGTCTTCATGAAATTCCGTTCCCAGAAAGAAATGCCCCGTTTGCAGCGAGATCACCCCGATCGGCAGATAGGTCAACGGATTGCCAAAGAACGTGGCCATGAGCGAAGCCAGAATATTTCCGTTGAAAATCCGGGCGAGCGCTGCGGCAATGACGAAATGAATGCCGTAGAACGGTGTGAACGTCGTGAAAACACCCACCATGATCCCGCGGGAAATGCGGTGTGGACTGTCTGGAAGCCGCCGCACCCTGTGTTTTACGTAGTTAAACGCCCGCGCCCAGCCGCCTTGCGGCCAGATCAAATGCCAGGCCCATAAGGCCCAGGATTTCGGATCTCGGCGTTTGAATACCACGAAGTTTCGTCCTGTTCTTTCTCTGCCCGATATCAGCGGGCACCCTCTTTACGGTTTGCGGCTCAGATCCCTGTGGCGATCAATAGAGGCAACGTCCGTATCTGCTTCGATAGATGTACGCACCGCGTGCAGATGTTCTGCATCGCGCACCTCTACGTCGATTAAAACCCTAAAGTAGTCCGGTTTCCGATCGATGAAATGCAAATCCGAAATATTGGCCTTCTGTTCCCCGATTAAGGTGCAAATTCGTCCCAATACCCCGAAGGAATTGCCCATCGTGATGTTCAGTGTCACCGCAAATTCGGCGGCATACCGACCATCATGCCAACGCAGGTCAATCCAGCGCTCTGGCTCATCCTCCAGCTCTTCCAGAGCGGGGCAAGCGATGAAATGCACATAGACGCCGGAGCCTGGGTATTTAATGCCAATAATCCGCTCACCGGGAACCGCCTGACAGCATTGCGCCCGGTTCAGATTTGCACCCTGTGGAAGACCGACAATGGAGCGTTCAGCGGAGATTTCGACCGCCTCTTTCTTCTCGGCCAGATCAGGATAGAGCGCGGTAACCACGTCGCGGGCAGAGATTTCCGTGGAGCCTACAAACTCCAAAAGCTGCGACGCGTCTTCCAAGTTCAGCTCCTTGGCCGCGGTTGACAGCGCCTTATCGGTCGCCCGTTTGCCAACATGCTCAAACGCCACGCGGGTCAATTCGCGTCCCAGCTTGATATACCTGTCACGATGTTCTTCGCGCAAAGACTTCCGAATGGCCGATTTCGCGCGGCCTGTGACTGCAATATCCATCCAGGTCGGCTGGGGCTTTTGCCCTTCGGCGGTGATGATCTCCACGGATTGGCCGTTGCGCAGCCGCGTCCATAAGGGAACCCGCAAACCGTCCACTTTTGCCCCCACGCAAGAGGAGCCAATCCGGGTATGGATCGCAAAGGCAAAATCCAGCGGTGTGCCTCCGCGGGGCAGCTTGATCACATCACCTTTCGGGGTGAAGCAGAAGACCTGATCGGAATACATCTCCAGTTTCACATGTTCGAGAAATTCGTCATGATCCTCTTCCATCTCAAACCGTTCGGTCAGGCTGGAAATCCATGTCGCCGGATCAACGGCGAACGGGTTGGACACGCGCACACCGTCACGGTAGGCCCAATGTGCGGCAACACCCGCTTCGGCCACTTCATGCATCTGCCGTGTGCGAATCTGTACTTCAACGCGCTTGCCGTCCCGGCCAGACACGGTTGTGTGGATAGAGCGGTATCCATTGGATTTTGGCTGGCTGATATAGTCCTTGAACCGCCCCGGCACAGAGCGCCAGCGCCCATGGATCGCGCCCAGAACCCGGTAGCAGTCTTCCTCAGAAGTAGTGATCACCCGGAACCCGTAAATATCCGACAGCCGCGAGAAGCCTTGCTTCTTTTCCTCCATCTTGCGCCAGATCGAATAGGGCTTCTTGGCGCGGCCTGAGACCTCGGCTGTGACGTCGGCGCGACCCAAAACCGCGCGGATGTCTTCGGTGATCTTTGGCACCAGATTGCCTGTCTCTTTTTGAAGCGTAATGAAACGGCGAATGATTGAGGCTCGCGCATCCGGGTTGAGGACCCGAAACGACAGATCCTCCAGCTCTTCGCGCATCCAGTGCATCCCCATCCGCCCCGCCAGAGGCGCATAGATGTCCATGGTTTCGCGGGACTTCTGAACCTGCTTTTCCACACGCATATGCTTGATCGTACGCATGTTGTGCAGCCGATCCGCGAGTTTGACCAAAATCACCCGCAGGTCCTTTGACATCGCCATGAACAATTTGCGGAAATTCTCGGCCTGTTTGGCCTCGGAGGAGGACAATTGCAGGTTGGTCAGCTTGGTGACGCCGTCCACAAGCTCGGCAATCTCAGGACCAAACTGTTTTTCAACCTCACCAAAGGTCGATTTGGTGTCTTCGATTGTGTCGTGCAAAAGCGCTGTGATGATCGTGGCATCATCCAGATGCTGTTCCGTCAGAAGGGCAGCAACTTCGATAGGATGCGAAAAATAAGGCTCGCCGGAATGGCGTTTCTGCCCCTCATGCATCTTCATTCCGTAGGCATAGGCCACACGGATCAGCGCATCATCTGTATTGGGGTTGTAGTTGCGGACCAGATTGATCAGGTCTTCGACATCAATCATTCTTGGTCCGCCACCTTCCTTGCGGGGCTTACTTCTGCTCCTGAGCTTCCATCAGCGCACGCAGCAGTTTTTCCTCGGACATATCGTCAGAGGCTGGCTTGTCCTGCTCAACACCCATCAAAAGTGCCATGGCGTCTTCTTCAGGCTCGTCAACTTCGATCTGAGTCTGGTTGCTTTCGATCATCCGCTCGCGAAGCTCATCGGCGGTCTGGGTCTCGTCTGCGATCTCGCGCAGGGACACAACGGGGTTCTTGTCGTTGTCACGATCAACTGTGACGGCATCGCCCGCGGCAATCTCACGCGCACGGTGCGACGCAAGCATCACCAGCTCAAAGCGGTTCGGAACTTTATCGACGCAATCTTCTACCGTTACACGGGCCATAAGCGACTCCATTCATTTGCAGGAATGTTCAAGCTGTTGACTTATGCCTTCATCCGCAACTTGACAACCTCAAAACCCACCCAAACCATCAGGAAATCGGCAGAATTTCAGCTTTTTCCGCCTCTGGCAGGGCCGCGAGCATCTCTGCGACCGTCTTTCCAATGACCGGGTGCTGCCAATCCGGTGCAATATCATTGAGAGGCACAAGCACGAAACCTCTGTCTTGCAGGCGTGGATGAGGCAACAATAGCGTGTCCGGAGCCTCAACCATCTGCCGCTCCAACGGCAGACCGAACCAATGCTCAAACGTATCGCGATCCGGTAAGATGTGATCCCCGAATGCCAGCAGATCCAGATCAAGACTGCGGGCTTCCCACCGCACCCGGCGCTGCCTGCCGAAATCCGCCTCGATGGCATGCAGTTGCGCCAAAAGTGCCTGCGGGGCCAACGTCGTTTCAAGGCTGACCACTGCGTTGACAAAGTCCGGACCATTACCCGGCGGAAAAGCTGGTGTTTCGAACAATCGACTTTTCGCAACAATCTTGCTAGACTCGCTTGGCAGCTTGCGGATTGCTTCTAGGATGACCTCACTTCGCGTTTTGGCTTGTGACGTTGCGTTACTTCCCAGCGCAACATAGGCTAGATTAGGGCCGTTACCGCTAAACATGTATTGTGACAATTTGATTTTTCCTTATGAATAGTTCGTGGGCTAACGATTGCGACCAAACACACTCACGGTACATTGATCATAGTAGCCCTGATCGGAAGGATAATTAATGTTCTATAAAGACGAGCGGTTGGCCTTGTTTATTGATGGGTCAAATTTATACGCCGCTGCAAAGTCTTTGGGGTTTGATATTGACTACAAACTTCTTAGGCACGAATTCATGCGTCGCGGAAAGATGTTACGTGCATTTTATTACACAGCGCTTCTTGAAAATGACGACTACTCTCCAATTCGGCCCCTTGTGGACTGGCTGCACTATAACGGCTTCACGATGGTCACCAAACCGGCCAAGGAATACACTGACCGGGAAGGTCGGCGTAAAGTCAAAGGCAATATGGATATTGAACTGACGGTGGATGCAATGGAACTTGCGCCTTACGTCGATCATATCGTGTTGTTTTCCGGCGATGGCGATTTCAGACCGCTAATCGAGGCCGTGCAACGTAAAGGCGTTCGGGTATCGGTTGTGTCAACGATCCGCTCCAACCCGCCAATGATCTCGGATGAACTGCGCCGTCAGGCGGATAACTTCATCGAACTTGATGAATTGCGTGACGTCATCGGCAGACCACCCCGTGAAGGCGATTTCGCTCAGCACGAAGCTGTCGAAGAACGCGCTGACTAAAGGTCAAAGAAACCCGGCGTTGGCTCTGGCGCGCCGGTTTTCACCTCATGCCTCTGGACCTGACCTGCACAAGCATTTACCTGTAGCAAGCAGGAGTGCACGGATATGACCAAACCCAATTTGACCCTGTATTTGGCCGCCCCGCGTGGGTTTTGCGCGGGCGTGGATCGCGCCATCAAGATCGTCGAAATGGCCTTGGACAAATGGGGCGCGCCGGTCTATGTGCGCCACGAAATTGTGCACAACAAGTTTGTTGTCGATGCGCTGCGCGACAAAGGGGCCGTCTTCGTCGAAGAGCTTGAAGAATGCCCAGATGACCGCCCGGTGATCTTTTCCGCGCACGGCGTGCCGAAGGCCGTTCCGGCTGAGGCGGCAAAGCGCGAAATGGTCTATGTGGATGCGACCTGCCCGCTGGTCTCCAAAGTGCATATCGAGGCGGACAGGCATCATCAGAACGGGTTGCAAATGGTGATGATCGGCCATGAAGGGCACCCCGAAACAGTAGGAACAATGGGCCAATTGCCCGAAGGCGAAGTGATCCTTGTGGAAACCCCTCAGGACGTGGCCCAGATCACACCGCGCGACCCCGACAAGCTGGCATTTGTGACGCAAACAACCCTGTCGGTGGATGACACCTCCGATATCGTCGAAGCGTTGAAGACCCGTTTTCCCAACATCGTCGGCCCGCATAAAGAAGACATCTGCTATGCGACCACCAACCGCCAAGAGGCGGTAAAAGCGATGGCCAAAAAAACCGACGCGATGCTGGTCATCGGAGCGCCAAACTCCTCCAATTCAAAGCGATTGGTGGAGGTCGGTGCAAAAGCCGGGTGCAGCTACAGTCAGCTTGTCCAACGCGCAGCGGACATCGATTGGCGCGCGCTGGAAGGGATCACGTCGATGGGGATCACCGCTGGGGCCTCTGCGCCGGAGGTTCTTATCAACGAGGTGATCGACGCCTTCAAATCCCGCTACAACACCACGGTAGAAATCGTCGAGACAGCCGTTGAGAACGTCGAATTCAAAGTGCCGCGCGTTCTGCGTGAGCCTGCCGCATGAACGATATTCCACGGCCCGCGCTTTATCTTGGCCTCGCGGGGCTTCTGCCGTTTCTATGGGGCGCACTGGGTGTTCTGGTCCCGGCCCTGTCGGATTTCACGACAGATCTACTGGGTCAAAGGTTCAACGCGCGCTTTATTCTGATCTCTTATGGAACGGTCATTTTGTGCTTCATGTCCGGGGTTTTGTGGGGCTATGCGACCAAATCCAACGCGTGGAAACCCTATCTTGTCAGCACGTTACCTGCGCTTTGGGCGTTTTTTACCGTGGGCGGCGGCGAAACCCGCGCGACCTCGGCGCTGCTGGCAGGTTTCGTCTTTGTGCTGACCTGTGACGTCCAATTCGCCGGTTGGGGCCTAACCCCGCCGTGGTGGTTGAAACTGCGTGCCATGCTGACAGCAATCGTCCTGGTCTGCCTCGCCATTGGGTTCTCCCTATGAGCGATGCCAAAACCATCGCCGTCTACAACGCCCGCGTAGGTGACTACGCGAATATCCTGGGAAAAAACGAGCCCAGCGCGGATTTGACAGCCTTCATGGAGGCAGTCACTCCGGGCGGCCACGTACTTGATCTGGGCTGCGGCCCCGGCAATTCGGCGGCGATGATGCAAGGCGCAGGATTTCAGGTCACCGCCACCGATGCGTCCGAGGAAATGGTCCGCTTTGCACGCGAAACCTACGGGCTCGACGCCAAAGTAGCGCTGTTTGATGACATCTCCGGGACCGATCTTTACGACGGCATCTGGGCCAATTTCTCGCTGTTGCATGCCCCAAAGGCCGACATGCCACGCCATTTGGCTGCGTTGCGCGACGCGCTGAAACCCGGCGGCGTCTTTCACATTGGCATGAAGCTTGGCGAAAGCGCGGCGCGCGACAAAATCGGGCGGCTTTACAGCTACTACCAAGAGGATGAATTGATCGGCTTGCTGACCCAAGCGGGCTTTACCCAGCGCACCTGCCGCAAGGGGGCTGAAGCTGGTCTCGATGGAACTGTCGCGCCTTTTATCATCGTGCTCTGTGATGGCTGAACTTTTCGCCTATACCGACGGCGCGTGTTCCGGCAATCCCGGCCCCGGCGGATGGGGCGCGCTTTTGATCGCGCGCGATGGTGACTCCGTTCTAAAGACCCGCGAGTTGCAAGGTGGTGAAGCGGATACAACCAATAACCGGATGGAGCTTCTGGCCGCGATAAACGCACTGGAAGCCCTGGAGCGGCCCAGCAACCTGACCATTGTCACAGACAGCGCCTACGTCAAAGGCGGCATCACAGAATGGATTTTCGGCTGGAAGCGGCGCGGCTGGAAAACCTCCACCAAAAAGCCCGTGAAAAACGAAGATTTGTGGCGCAGGCTGGACGAGGCACAGGCCCGTCATCAGGTCACTTGGGAATGGGTGAAGGGCCACGCAGGCCACCCGGAAAACGAACGTGCTGACGAGCTTGCCCGCGCTGGTATGGCCCCGTTCAAACCCTAGCAGCTCGAATTTAGTCCAGTTTTGCCGGAAGTGGTGCGCCGCGCAGAAATTCAGCAGCATCTGCGGCGCGCTTGCCTGCACGTTGCGCGCGAGTGACCTCAACAGCCCCGTCGCCGCACGCGACCGTAAAGCCGCCCAATACCTGACCGGGGGTGCCAGCCCCATCGGCCAGTTTTGACCCCAACAACTTCACACGCTCGCCACTGGCCTCACACCAGGCACCGGGAAAGGGCGACAGCCCTCTGATCTGTCGATCAACCTGAACCGCTGATTTGCTCCAGTCGATCCGCGCCTCCGCCTTGTCGATCTTGTCGGCATAGGTCACGCCCACGGCTGGCTGAGGGGTTGGGGACAGACTGTCCAAATCGGCCAGCGCCTCCGCAATTGCAGCAGCACCCATCGCTGACAAACGGTCATGCAACTGGCCGGTTGTCTCTTGCGTACCTATCTCCGTTTGAACTTCCAGCAACACCGGCCCGGTATCTAAACCCGCCTCCATCTGCATCACGCAAACGCCAGTTTTGGTGTCACCCGCCATGATCGCTCGGTGGATCGGCGCAGCCCCGCGCCAGCGCGGCAAGAGCGAGGCGTGGATGTTCAGACAACCAAGCTTGGTCGCATCCAGCACGACCTGCGGCAGGATCAAACCATAGGCCACCACAACCGCAACATCTGCGTCCATTGCCGCGAATTCTGCCTGCGCTTCGGCCGATTTCAGGCTCACCGGGTATTTGACTTCGATGCCCAGCGCCTCGGCGCGTAGCTGTACCGGGGACGGACGGTCCTTCTTGCCGCGACCAGCAGGCCGGGGCGGTTGGCAATAGACGCAAAGCACCTCATGGCCTGCGTCAACCAAAGCCTCCAACACCGGGACCGAAAACGCCGGCGTACCCATGAAGACAACCTTCATTTCGCGCGTTTCCGTGCCTTTTTGATCAGCATGTCCCGCTTTGTCCGGCTGATCCGGTCGAAATACATCTTGCCGTCCAGATGATCGATCTGGTGCTGCACGGACGTGGCCCATAGATCGACAAAATCCTTACGATCCATGACGCCGTCTTCGTTCATGAACCGGATTGTCACCGCGCGCGGACGCGACACCGTGGCTGAGACGCCTTCCAGATTGGGGCTGCCCTCCTCATGATCACGCATGAATTCACTGGCATGCAATATCTCGGGATTGGCCATACGGATTGCTTTGCCGCGCGTGTCGGACGCATCAACAACGATGAGCCGCTGCATTACACCAATTTGTGGCGCGGCAAGCCCGACGCCAGGCATCGCATCCATCATCTCGATCATTTCGTCCCAGATCGCGCGGGTCTCGTCGGTGATTTCCGAGACCGGGTCTGCTGGGGTTTTCAAGCGTTTGTCAGGCCAGGGCAAGAAAGAATAGCTCATGCGGCATCCTCAAAATCAACAATCAAGCGACCGAATAGGTGATCTATTTCGTGGCAAATACAAGCGGCTTCAAACCCGTCAAACTTTCGGCGATGAACCTCTCCGTCAAGGTCCATCCAGAGCAGCGTTACCCAGTCCGGGCGCGTAACCTCAACTTCGGTCTCTGCAATGGACAGGCAGGCCTCCGTGTTGGTCTGAACCTCTTGAGACGCCGCCAGAATTTCAGGGTTGATGAACACAAAAGGCTCAGGCGTGCCCTCTTTCCAGGCGGCGTCCATGACGAACATACACGAAAGGACCCCCACTTGCGGGGCAGCAAGCCCACGACCGGGGGCGGCATACATCGTTTCCAACATATCAGCGGCCAGTATTTTCAGATCGGCATTGACCTCCAGAACCGGGGAACAAACCTCCCGCAGCTGCGCGTCAGGATACTGAAGGATCGGACGGATCACGTCCGCGCCATCTCGCGTTTCAGTTTGACCATCTTGCGCGTGATCATCCCCCGCTTGAGCGGTTTGAGGTAATCAATGAACAGCTTGCCCTCCAGATGGTCGATCTCGTGCTGCACACAGGTCGCCCAAAGCCCGTCGAAATCTTCCTGCTGCGGGTTTCCGTCCTGATCAACCCAAGCCACTGTCACCTCGGCAGGTCGTGTGACATCGGCGAATTGCTCCGGAATAGACAAGCAACCCTCTTCATAGGTGTTGAGATCATCGGAGCTGGCAATCACCTCCGGGTTGAACATCACCAAAGGGCGCGGCGCGTCCCCATCTGCCTTGACACAGTCCAAAACGATCAGACGTTCCAAAACGCCTACCTGCGGTGCCGCCAGGCCAATGCCGGGGGCATCATACATGGTCGACAGCATATCCTCCGCAAGCGTGCGAAGCTTGTCGGAGACATCAGCAACAGGTGCTGCCTGTTTTTTCAACCGCGGGTCGGGATGGATCAGGATCGGCAATTTCATGCCATTCAAATAGTCGCTCAAAAAGGTTACCGCAAGCAGGAGGTTTTCCCCTTGCGGCCGTCTTTGAACAGCGCGAGTTTCCCTGCAACAATCCGGAGGCGAACATGAATTTCGACAAGATCATCGAACGGCGCGGCACCCATTGCTCAAAATGGGACAAGATGGAGACCTACTCAGGCGTCTCCCCGGAAGATGGTCTGGCCATGTGGATCGCCGATAGCGATTTTGAGACCGCGCCTTGCGTCGCGGATGCAATGCGCGACTACGCCGAGCACGCCGTCTATGGTTACGGCTTTGACCAAGAGGGCTATGACGCCGCGATTGTCTGGTGGATGGAGCACCGCCACGGCTGGAAGATCGAACCGAATTGGATCATCACCGTTCAAGGGCTGGGCCACGCCATCGGAATGGCTATTGATACCTGGACCCAGATCGGTGAAGGCGTCGCCTATTTCACCCCGGTTTACCACGAGTTTCGCCTCAAAACGATCCGCGCAGAGCGCCGCCCGATCGAGTTGCCCCTCGCCCTGGAAAATGGCCGTTATCAACTTGATCTGGACCGCGCGGCAGACGCGCTCGATCCCGGGGTCAAATTGCTGTTGGTCTGCGCGCCGCAAAACCCCTCTGGCCGGGTCTGGACCAAGGGCGAAATGCTCCAGATCGCCGAATTTGCCGCAGAGCATAATCTGATCGTCATCTCCGACGAAATTCACGCCGATCTGGTCTATGGACCGGCAAGACATATTCCGATGGCGCTGGCCGCACCTGATCACAGCGATCGGATCGTGACGATTACGGCTGCGTCAAAAACCTTCAACCTGCCGGGTTTGCGGACCGGACAAACCATCATCGAAAACCCAAAATTGCACGCGGAATACTTGCGGCGCATAGTGATGACGGAATACCAACCATGCATCCCGGGAATTATCGCGACCAAGGCGGCTTACACCCCCGAAGGAGAAGACTATGTTATCGCCCTGTGCGACTATCTGAAAGACAACCGGGAAGTATTCGATGCAGGCATCAATGCAATCCCGGGCCTGTCTTCCATGGACCTTGAGGCCACCTATTTGGCATGGGTCGATTTTTCCGGCACCGGAATGAGCCCGGATGAGATCACTGACCGGATCCGGAAAGGTGCCAAAATCGCCGGTAGCCCAGGTCCGACATTTGGCACCGGCGGAGAAACATTTCACCGTTTCAACATCGCGATGCCACGCAGTCAAATCCATGAGGCGGTCGCCCGGATGACTAAGGCGTTCAGCGATCTTCAATAGGGTTTCGTCGCGACCAGAGTGATTGCCGCAGCGCAGCACTTGCGTGTCATCGCGCAATATCCTAACAGAATGTGCAACTTTAACGTAATTTCCTTTCTCGGAGAATCTGCGCAATGAGCTTCCGCCTGCAACCCGCATCCCCCGCCCGTCCCAATCGATGCCAATTGTTTGGCCCCGGCTCCCGGACTGCGTTGTTTGAGAAAATGGCTGCGTCTGCCGCCGACGTCATTAACCTTGATCTCGAAGACAGCGTAGCGCCGGATGACAAGGATCAGGCGCGGAAGAATATCATTGAAGCTGTCGGCGACGTCGATTGGAACACAAAACACCTGTCGGTGCGGATCAACGGACTCGACACCCCTTACTGGTATCGCGATGTTGTTGATTTGCTGGAAAATTCCGACGAGCGTCTCGACCAGATCATGATCCCGAAGGTGGGTTGCGCGGCCGATATCTACGCCGTCGACGCCTTGGTTACAGCGATTGAGGCTGCAAAAGGCCGCAAAAAGCAGATCAGCTTCGAGGTGATTATCGAAAGTGCCGCTGGCATCGCAAATGTTAACGAAATTGCCGCTGCGTCACCTCGCTTACAGGCAATCAGCCTTGGGGCAGCGGATTTCGCGGCGTCCATGGGCATGCAGACGACAGGTATCGGCGGCACACAGGAAAACTACTATATGCTGCAGGACGGCAATCACCATTGGTCTGATCCGTGGCACTGGGCGCAAACGAAGATTGTCGCCGCTGCGCGAACCCATGGCGTTTTGCCGGTAGACGGTCCGTTCGGGGACTTCTCCGACGATGAAGGCTTCCGCGCGCAGGCACGCCGATCTGCGGTTCTGGGCATGGTCGGGAAATGGGCGATCCACCCCAAGCAAATCGCGCTATCGAACGAGGTGTTCACACCCTCTGAAGCGCAAGTCTCCGAAGCGCGCGAAATCCTCGCAGCGATGGAAACCGCGAAAGCCAATGGCGAAGGGGCAACAGTCTATAAAGGACGCCTCGTTGATATCGCATCGATCAAACAGGCAGAAGTGATCGTCAAACAATACGAAATGATAAACCGTTAAGCGGTTCCAATTGTTGCATCCGCCCGTTTGCACCGCCATATAGGGTCTCACAACGCGGCGGGAGCATCACGTGACACATTATCTCGATTTTGAAAAACCTTTGGCGGAGATTGAAGGCAAAGCAGAAGAGCTGCGCGCGCTGGCGCGGGCGAACGAAGATATGGACGTAGAATCCGAGGCGAAAGCTCTTGATGAAAAAGCCACGAAAATGCTGTCAGATCTCTACAAAGACCTGACGCCGTGGCGGAAATGTCAGGTGGCGCGCCACCCGAACCGCCCACATTGCAAAGACTATATCGAAGCGTTGTTTGACGAATACACGCCGCTTGCAGGTGACCGCAATTTTGCCGATGACCATTCGGTGATGGGCGGGCTCGCCCGCATTGATGGGCGGTCCGTTATCGTCATGGGCCACGAAAAAGGCCACGACACCAAATCCCGGATCGAACGGAACTTCGGCATGGCGCGCCCGGAAGGGTACCGCAAAGCCATCCGCCTGATGGAACTGGCCCACAAATTTGGCCTTCCCGTTGTGACGCTGGTGGACACACCCGGTGCCTATCCCGGCAAAGGTGCCGAGGAACGTGGGCAATCTGAGGCCATCGCGCGGTCCACCCAAAAATGTCTGGAAATCGGTGTGCCATTGGTCTCCATCATCATCGGCGAAGGCGGCTCCGGCGGGGCCGTGGCCTTTGCGACCGCCAACAAGGTCGCCATGCTGGAGCACTCCATCTATTCGGTGATCAGTCCCGAAGGCTGCGCGTCGATCCTGTGGAAGGACGCGGAAAAAATGCGCGAAGCGGCAGAAGCCCTGCGCCTGACATCGCAAGACCTTCAGAAACTTGGTGTTTGTGACATGATCATCAAAGAGCCCTTCGGCGGGGCCCAGCGCGGCAAGGCTGAAACCATTGAAGCCGTCGGAAAAGCGATCACAAACCTGCTGTCTGAAATGGACGAGATGAGCCCGGAAGCGTTGATCAAGAACCGCCGGGAGAAGTATCTGGGTCTGGGCAAAAAAGGTCTCGCAGCCTAGCGCACTGCTACCACATGGTCTTGGCCGCGCGGCCCGGCCATTCCGCATCATAAGCCGCCCCGTCTAAACTGCCTTCGGTCATTTCCCGTAGCAGGTCGCCAACGCTAGGCAGCGCCGCGCTTTGATCTCCGGACCA
>CAYGQQ010000061.1:0-19177 GCA_964352105.1 uncultured Rhodobacterales bacterium
TCCCCGTCTTCCACGATGACCAGCACGGCACGGCGATCGTCGTGGGCGCTGCGGCCACCAATGCGCTGCATGTTTGCGGCAAGTCCTTCGGCGATATCAAGATCGTGTCCACGGGTGGCGGGGCCGCGGGTATTGCCTGTCTGAACATGTTGGTGAAGTTGGGCGTGAAGCGCGAAAACATCTGGCTCGTGGATATTGCCGGGCTCGTCTATGAGGGCCGCACCGAAGAAATGACGCCGCAAAAGGCTGAATTTGCGCAAAAAACCGACCTTAGAACGCTGGATGACGTGATTGATGGGGCAGATCTGTTTCTGGGGCTGTCCGGCGCGGGCGTGTTGAAGCAAGACATGGTTAAGAAGATGGTCGATCAGCCGATCATCTTCGCCTTGGCCAATCCAGAGCCTGAGATTGACCCCGATCTGGTCCGTGAAGTTGCGCCGAATGCCATCATGGCGACGGGGCGGTCGGACTTCCCCAACCAGGTTAATAATGTGCTGTGTTTCCCGTTCATTTTCCGCGGTGCGCTGGATGCAGGCGCGACCGAGATTAACGATGCAATGAAAATCGCCTGCGTGAACGGCATCGCTGAGCTGGCGCGTGCCACCACCAGTGCCGAGGCCGCCGCCGCCTATCGCGGCGAGCAGATGACCTTCGGACCGGACTATCTGATCCCGAAACCGTTTGATCCCCGTTTGATGGGCGTGGTTGCCAGTGCGGTTGCGCAAGCCGCGATGGAAAGTGGCGTGGCCGCGCGACCCTTGGAAAATATGGAGCAGTATCGCGCCAATCTGAACGCCTCGGTCTTTAAAACCTCCATGATCATGCGGCCCGTGTTTGAAGCGGCCTCCACCCAAGAGCGCCGGATCGTCTTTGCTGAAGGCGAAAGCGAACGGGTTTTACGCGCGGCGCAAGCGATGATTGAGGAAACCACCGACACGCCCATCCTGATCGGCCGCCCCGATGTGATCGAGCGCCGCTCGGAACGCGCGGGTCTGAAGATCGAAGCGGGGCGCGATTTTGAGGTCGTGAATCCGGAAAATGACCACCGGTATCGCGCCTATTGGACGACCTATCACGATATTATGGCCCGGCGTGGCGTCACGCCAAGCCTTGCCAAGGCGATCATGCGCACGAATACGACGGCCATTGGCGCGGTGATGGTGTATCGCGACGAGGCGGACAGCATGATCTGCGGCACATTCGGACAGTATTTGTGGCATCTCAATTACGTCACGCAAATCCTCGGCGGGAAGGAGCTGCACCCGGTCGGTGCACTCAGCCTTCTGATTCTCGAAGACGGGCCGCTCTTTGTGGCCGACACCCATGTGCATCCCGAACCAAGCCCCGCACAAATTGCGGAAACCGTGATCGCGGCCGCGCGGCATGTGCGCCGTTTCGGGGTGGAGCCGAAAATCGCGCTGTGTTCGCATTCGCAATTCGGCAATCTGGATTGCGATACCGGGCTCAGGATGCGGGCCGCGCTGGACATTCTCGACAGTGAGCCACGCAATTTCCAATATGAAGGGGAGATGCATACCGACTCGGCTTTGGATGAAGAGCTGCGCACCCGGATTTTCCCCGACTCGCGGTTCGAGGGGGAGGCCAATGTACTGGTCTTTGCCAATGCTGATGCGGCCTCTGCGGTGCGAAATATCCTGAAAATGAAAGCCGGCGGGATGGAAGTGGGGCCGATCCTGATGGGGATGGGCAACAAGGCGCATATCGTGACGCCGTCGATCACAACGCGGGGCCTTTTGAACATGTCTGCCGTCGCCGGAACGCCGGTCTCTGTTTACGGCTAGGTCGCGCGCTCAATCGCTTGTCTCACCGGCCAGCTAGGCGTAACAAAGTACGGCAAACGGTGAAAGGGAGCGTCACGGATGAGCTATGCAGACGTATATGCGGCGGCAGCCAAAGACCCAGAGGGGTTTTGGGCAGTGCAGGCGGAAGCGATTGACTGGGTCAAACCGGCCAGCAAAGCGCTTTGGGACGAAAACGCCCCGCTCTACGAATGGTTCAAGGACGCGAAGGTCAACACGTGCTGGAACGCTGTCGACCGCCACGTCGAGGCCGGAAATGGCGACCGCACCGCGCTGATTTACGACAGCCCCGTCACCGACACTGTGGCCAAAACCAGCTATCTGGAATTGCGCGATCAGACGGCGGCTCTGGCAGGTGCGTTGCAGGCGAAAGGCGTGACCGCGGGCGACCGGGTGATCATCTATATGCCGATGATCCCGCAGGCGCTTGTTGCAATGCTGGCATGTGCGCGGATCGGGGCCGTGCACTCGGTCGTGTTTGGCGGGTTTGCCGCCAGCGAATTGGCCGTGCGGATCGATGATGCGACCCCAAAGGCGATTATCGCGGGGTCTTGCGGGATCGAGCCGGGGCGGATCGTCGAATACAAACCGCTTTTGGATGACGCCATCAATATCGCCGAACATAAGCCGGAGTTTTGCGTTATTTATCAACGGGAACAATCGGTTGCGAGCCTGCAGGCGGATCGTGACCATGATTGGAACGAGATTCAGGAGGGCGTAACCCCCGCGGATTGCGTTCCAGTTTCCGGTGATCATCCGGCCTATATCCTTTATACCTCCGGCACGACGGGTCAGCCCAAAGGTGTGGTGCGACCCACCGCGGGCCATCTGGTCGCGCTGAACTGGACGATGAAAAACATCTATGATGTGGATCCGGGCGATGTGTTCTGGGCGGCCTCTGATGTGGGTTGGGTCGTGGGCCACAGCTACATTTGCTACGCCCCGCTGATCCACGGCAACACCACGATTGTCTTCGAAGGCAAACCCGTGGGGACGCCCGATGCGGGCACCTTCTGGCGGGTCATTTCCCAACATAACGTCAAATCGTTCTTCACAGCTCCAACGGCCTTCCGGGCCGTCAAGCGGGTCGACCCGGCAGGCGCACTCATTAAGGATTATGACCTGTCCTGCCTGAAAACTGTCTTTCTTGCGGGCGAGCGCGCTGATCCCGACACGATCGAGTGGATGCAGGACAAGCTGGGCGTGCCGATCATCGACCATTGGTGGCAGACGGAAACCGGCTACACCATCGCGGGCAACCCGATGGGTCTGGAAGCGCTGCCGGTTAAAATCGGCTCCCCCACGGTGCCGATGCCGGGCTATGACGTGCAGATCCTGGATGAGGGCGGCCACAAGATGGCACCGAACCAGTTGGGTGCAATCGCCATCAAACTGCCCTTGCCGCCGGGTACGCTGCCCACGCTTTGGAACGCGGAAGAGCGGTTCTTGAAAAGCTATCTGACGACCTTTCCCGGCTACTATGAGACCGGTGATGCAGGCATGATCGACGAGGACGGCTACCTCTATATCATGGCGCGCACCGATGACGTGATCAACGTCGCGGGCCATAGGCTGTCAACCGGGGCCATGGAAGAGGTTCTGGCCGGTCATCCCGATGTCGCTGAATGCGCCGTGATCGGTGTATCAGATGAGTTGAAAGGCCAGCTGCCATTGGGGATGGTCTGTTTGAACTCCGGTTCCGAAAAGTCGGAGGCGGATGTCCAAAAAGAATGTATCGCCCGTGTGCGCGACAAGATCGGCCCCGTGGCTGCCTTCAAACTGGTTTGCGTGATCGACCGGCTGCCCAAGACCCGCTCCGGCAAGATCTTGCGGGCCACCATGGTCTCTATCGCTGACGGCAAGGACTACAAGATGCCCGCCACCATCGACGATCCTGCCATCCTTGGAGAGATCGCGGAGGCGCTGCAAGGTCTGGGCTATCCTGCAAAGCAAACCGCATGAGGGAGGACAAACATGTCCCTTGTTGAAGAGGCGCGCGCGGTCCGCGAACACGCCCACGCACCCTATTCAAACTTCAAAGTGGGTGCGGCTATCCGCACGACAGATGGTGAAGTCTTCACAGGCTGCAACGTCGAAAATGTCGCCTATCCGGAAGGCACTTGTGCAGAGGCCGGGGCGATTGCCGCGATGGTTGCCGCCGGTGGCGGCCGTGAGATTGCGGAAGTGGCCGTGATCGCCGACAGCCCGACGCCCATTCCGCCATGTGGTGGATGCCGCCAGAAGCTCAAGGAGTTTGGTGCCGGGGACGTGCCCGTGACGCTCGCAACCACGGCGGGCACATTCGAGACGACCACAATCGGCGCGCTGCTTCCCGGCGCGTTCGACGCCTCCCATATGGAGAGCTGATGGACACGGGCCAACTGATATCGCGTGTGCGCGACGGGCAAGACATCCCGTCCGATGCGCTCTATGAGTTTGGCAAACTATTGAACGGAAACGCTATTTCGGACGCACAGGCCGGGGCCTTTGCGATGGCCGTACGGCTGAAAGGGCTGGGTGAAGCCGGCCGTGTCGGCCTGACCCTAGGCATGCGCGACAGTGGTGACGTTCTAAGTTGGGACCTGCCGGGGCCGATCCTCGACAAGCATTCCACCGGCGGGGTGGGCGATCCAGTGTCGCTTCTTCTGGCCCCTGCCTTGGCCGCGTGCGGGGCGTTTGTTCCGATGATTTCGGGCCGCGGTTTGGGTCACACCGGCGGTACGCTCGACAAGTTGGAAGCGATCCCCGGCTACATCACCGATATCGGCCCGAAGCGGCTGGAACATGTCCTGCGGCAGGCGGGCTGTGCGATCATTGGCGCGACGGGACGGGTCGCACCGTCCGACAAACGGCTCTATGCGATCCGCGATGTCACCGGCACTGTGGCCTCCATCGACCTGATCACAGCCTCCATCCTGTCCAAGAAACTGGCCGCCGGGCTGGACGGCCTGGTGCTTGACGTTAAAACCGGGTCAGGGGCCTTCATGGCGGAGCTTTCTGATGCCATCGCCTTGGCTGAAACGCTTGTCACCGTGGCCAATCAGGCGGGCTGCAAAACCTCCGCGCTGGTCACGGATATGGCGCAACCCTTGGCGGATGCAGCGGGTAACGCATTGGAAATAAAAGCGGTTATGGCTGTGCTGAGCAGGGCGCAGAAGACCTCCCGACTGTTGGACGTCACCAGCGCGTTGGGCGGACAAGTGCTCGCGCAATCAGCGCTGGCCAATTCCGCGAAAGACGGCGCGGCGGCGATCCGATCCGCGATAGACACTGGCAAAGCGCTGGAGGTTTTCGCCAAGATGGTCGCGGCGTTGGGCGGCCCCACGGATTTTGAGGACAGCTGGGCGCATTGCCTGCCCGAGGCCACAGTTCTGCGGGAGGTCACCGCCGGGAAATCCGGGTTTGTGCAAGCAATAGAAACAGCGGCACTGGGCCACATTGTTGTGGCCTTGGGTGGGGGGCGCATGCGGGAAACCGACCGGATTGATCCGGCTGTAGGGCTATCAGCCTTGCTTCCCATTGGCACAAAAGTGACCGCGAAAACACCTCTGGCGATGGTACATGCCTCTGACGAAGCCCGTGCTGATGCCGCCGCAGAACAGGTTCGAAACGCCTATAAAATAGGGAAAAATCCTGTGGATCCTGCGCCTCTTGTTGCGAAGGTTATCAACCCATGAGCCGTGCGTTTCTTGTCGTGATGGACAGCGTTGGGATAGGCGGCGCGCCCGATGCGGCAGCGTTCGGCGATGCTGGGTCCAGCACGTTGGGCCATATCGCAAAAGCCTGCGCCGAAGGACGGGCGGAGGAGGGCAGGCATGGTCCGCTGCATATGCCAAACCTCGCCGCTTTGGGGTTGGGCCGCGCCGCAGCATTGGCCACGGGCGAGGACCCGTTTCAGGTCCAATCGCCAACTGGTTTGTTTGGGGCCGCGGTCGAGGTCTCACCGGGCAAGGACACCCCAACCGGACATTGGGAGATCGCAGGCGTTCCCGTTCCTTGGGACTGGCACTATTTTCCCGACGCCCAGCCCAGCTTCCCGGAGGCGTTAACCAAGAAAGCGGCGCGTTTCGCCGGTGTCCCGCAGGTCTTGGGCAATTGCCATGCATCCGGTACAGAGATCATTGCGCGCCTCGGTCTTGAGCACATGAAAACCGGCGCGCCGATCTGCTACACGTCCGCGGACAGTGTCTTTCAGATCGTGGCCCATGAGGAGGTTTTCGGCCTTGATCGGTTGCTGGATCTCTGCCGTGCGCTTGCCCCGGACCTGCACGCGATGAAGGTGGGGCGGGTCATTGCAAGGCCATTTGTGGGCAGTGGTCCGCAGGATTTTAAACGCACCGCGAACCGGCGTGATTTTGCGATCCTACCGCCCGCGCCCACATTGTGCGACTGGGTCTTTGATGCGGGTCGTCAGGTGCATGCAATTGGCAAGATCTCAGATATATTCTCAGGGCAGGGGATTTCGGATGTGGTCAAAGGGTCGGACGCACAGTTGATGGATCATCTTGAAAACGCGGTGAAATTTGCAGCAGACGGCAGCCTGACCTTCGCCAATTTCGTCGAATTTGACGCGCTTTACGGCCACCGGCGTGATGTGTCGGGCTATGCGCGGGCGCTGGAATGGTTTGATACGCAGATGCCGCGCATCGTTAACCTTTTGCGGGATGGGGATCTGTTGATATTCACCGCAGATCACGGCAATGACCCAACATGGCACGGCACAGATCATACCCGCGAACAGGTGCCGGTGGTCTGCGTTGGACGTGGCGCGGGCAGTCTTGGATCTATTGGGTTCGTAGACATCGCTGCCAGCATCGCCGATCATCTGGCCATCCCCGCACAAGGCCCCGGACGGAGTTTTCTATGAGCTATCAATCGCTGCCAAAAGTCGAACTTCACCTGCACCTGGAAGGGGCGGCTCCCCCGTCGTTTATTAGAGGGCTGGCGCAGGAGAAAGGTATCTCGCTGGACGGGGTGTTTGATGACCAGGGCGGCTACCGGTTCGAGAATTTTCCGCAGTTTTTGCAAGTCTATGAGGCGGCCTGCACCGTGTTGCAATCGCCCGAAGATTTTCGCCGCCTGACACTTGCCGTTCTGGAGCAATCCGCCGAGCAGGGCGTGATCTATTCGGAGGCGTTTTTAAGCCCGGATTTTTGCGGCGGCGGCGATTTGGAGGCGTGGAAGGACTACCTTGCGGCGATGGTTGAGGCAGCGGATCAGGCGGAACGCGACTGCGGTATTGTTCTGAGAGGTGTGATCACCTGTATCCGGCATTTCGGACCGGAAAAGGCAAAGAAATCAGCGCTCTGCGCGGCTGAGACAGCAGGTGACTTTATCACTGGTTTCGGCATGGGCGGCGACGAGATGCAAGGCAAGCAGGCCGATTTTGCCTATTCTTTCGATATGGCGCGGGAGGCGGGATTGGCACTGACGAGCCATGCCGGTGAATGGGGCGGTGCGGCCGAGGTTTGGGACGCAATCCGCCATCTTGGCGTCAGCCGTGTGGGCCATGGCGTGCACGCGATCAATGATCCGAAATTGGTCGAATATCTGGCGGAAACCGGCATCACGCTGGAGATCTGCCCGGGCTCGAACGTCGCTTTGGGTGTTTACCCAAACTGGCCTGCCCATCCGGTTGAAAAGCTGCGCGCGGCGGGGGTCAGTGTCACTCTTTCCACCGACGATCCGCCGTTTTTTCACACAACGCTCAATCGGGAATATGACCGGCTTTCCGACACGTTTGGCTGGGGCGAAGATGTCTTCACGCAGCTCAACAAGACCGCAGCAGAGGCTGCCTTTTGTGACAGCGAGACCCGCGCAAGAATCCTCAAGAAACTGGAGCCGCAATCATGACTGAAACCCCGCACTTGACCGTCGTCGATCACCCGCTCGTGCAGCACAAATTAACCTTAATGCGGGAAAGCGAGACCTCTACGGCTGTTTTCCGGCAACTTCTGCGAGAAATAAGCCAGTTTCTGGCCTATGAGATTACACGCGGCCTGCCGATGAGCACCAAGCGGATTGAGACCCCGATGCAGGAAATGGATGCGCCGACATTGGCCGGGCGCAAGCTGGCATTGGTGTCGATCTTGCGGGCGGGCAACGGACTTCTGGACGGCATGTTGGAGCTGATCCCGTCTGCGCGCGTGGGTTTTGTCGGGCTCTACCGCGACGAAGAAACGCTCAAACCCGTGCAGTATTATTTCAAGGTGCCTGACGCGTTGGAGGACCGGATGGTGATCGCCGTCGACCCGATGCTGGCCACGGGAAATTCGTCTGTCGCAGCGATTGATCTGTTGAAAAAAGCAGGGGCGAAGAACATTCGGTTCCTGTGCCTTTTGGCGGCCCCCGAAGGTGTCGCGCGGATGAAAGAGGCGCATCCGGATGTGCCGATCGTCACCGCCGCGCTGGACAGCCACCTCAATGAAAACGGCTATATTGTGCCGGGGTTGGGCGACGCCGGTGACCGGATGTTTGGCACCAAATAGCGCTCAGGTCTCGCTGCAAATCGCTTGCAGGCTGACCCATTGGCCGTCGCTGAGAAGCGGCGCGGGGGAGCGGCCTGAATACGGGTCGGCCTCGATCAGATCAAGCGTGGCTTCCCCCGTGATATCGACTGCGCGCGCGAAGGGGGTAGAGGCGACATTTGCCCCCTCGAACAAGCCTAGCAGTGCATCGGTTTCCCACTGCATCGGGCCGGTTGTGAGCACATGTTTCGCATAATCCGAGAGCGTTTTTTCCTTTACCTGACCAGAGGTTAGCAAGGTTAGGGTCGCCCTTACGCCGGAGGATGCCAAGATTTGCTCAAGTGGATCAATCTCGGAGGCGGCTTCAAGCGCGGCCAGCATGTAGCCTGCCGCAACCTCGGGCGTGTCGTAGTCCTCCACCACGGACTTGTTGATCACCAGAATACCGCCGGGAAGAAGCAAGGTTTTGCGCCCACCATCGGGCACGACGATGGTTTTTCGCAGGTTTTGACCCAGCACGCGGGCGTGAAGTTGCGACAGGGCTTGAGTGCCCAAAGTGGCATTGCAATTGGACCCGGTCAGACGCGCCAGTTGCGCCGACAGGTCCTCGCCGATGGAGTTGCGCTTGCTTTCGGGGACGACGGACACGGTGTGACGCACCAATGCGCCGGGCAGCCAGAACGTGCCGAGAAGCGCGATGATGGCGACGATACTGGCAAAAATACCGATCCGTAGCCTGCCGTTTTTTGACCCACGGCGTGCCAGCGTTTTGCGGATCTTTTCGATCGCGTCGATCATGTCTGGATCGTCGAGTTCCAGACTTTCCGGCGCGTCGGGGCCGGGGCGAAACAGGGCAGGGCGCTGGCCGGGGTTGATCCGCTCAATCGCGGGAAGCGACCAATGGGTCAGGGCGGTCTCAGCGCTGGTCGAAATGATCAGGGAGGCTTTGCCAAACGCCACGACGACATCGCGGCGCTGCGCGTGCGCGTCTTCGCGCCACAGCCCCGTGGCCTCCAGCCTGTCGTATTTCTTTAGCGCTGTCATTTTTCTTTTGCGCCCGCTCGTTACTCTGGGACCAGCTTACCCAAACCTGCCCTACCTCTCAATACTCTGTGCTGCGCCCCCAAACTGCGTGCCTGCGGCCCCCATGATTTTTGGCGTCGGTGTGCCCGTGCTCGCCTGAACCAGACCTCAGAGCGCTTTGGCCTGTTCGCGCAGTTCGAACTTCTGAATCTTCCCGGTTGATGTTTTGGGAAGCTCTTGAAAAATAACAATTTTTGGTGTTTTAAAACCTGCCAGCTTTTCCCGCGCAAAGCTGATCAGCTCTTGGGCTTCCGGCGTGGCCCCCGGTTTCAATTCCACGAAGGCGCAGGGGACCTCGCCCCATTTGTCATCCGGCTTTGCGACCACGGCACAAAGCGAGACATCGGGATGGCTCATCAAAACGCCTTCGACCTCGACAGAGGACACGTTCTCCCCGCCAGAGATGATGATATCCTTGGCGCGGTCGGCGATCTGGATATGGCCGTCAGGGTGCTGCACCGCGATATCGCCGGAATGGAAATAGCCGCCCTCAAAGGCTTCCTCAGTGGCCTCCGGGTTCTTGAAATAGCCCTTCATCACCGCGTTGCCGCAGATGGCAATCTCGCCTTGGGTCGTGCCATCCATTGCAATTTGCTGGTGCTTTTCGTCGCGCACGGTGATGTTTTCCATCATCGGCATTGCGACGCCCTGACGGGCTTTGATCCCGGCTTTCTTGTCGTCGGGCAGATCGTTCCAGCTTGGGTCCCACAGGCTTTCGGTGACATGGCCATAGGTTTCGGTCAGGCCGTAGACCTGCGTGACGTTGAAGCCCAGCTTTTCAATAGCGGCGAGGGTCGCGGGGGCAGGCGGGGCGCCGGCAGTGAAAACTTCGATGGTGTGATCAAAAGGTTTGCGGGCTTCTTTCGGCGCGTTCACGATCATGTTGAGCACAATCGGCGCGCCGCCGAAATGCGTTACGCCCTCTTCCGAGATCGCCGCGTAAATCGCATCGGGCGTGACGTCCCGGCAGCAAATCACGGTGCCGCCCAAAGCGGGCAGCATCCAGGAATGGTTCCAGCCATTGCAGTGAAACATCGGCACAATCGCCAGCAATTTCGGGTGCAGCTGCATCCGCCAGCTGATCACCGTGCCCATTGTCATCAGATAGGCGCCACGGTGGTGATAGACGACGCCTTTGGGCCGACCGGTGGTCCCCGAGGTATAGTTCAGCGCGAGGCTTTCCCACTCGTCTTCCGGCATGATCCAGTTGAAGTTTGGATCGCCCCCCGCCAGCACGGCTTCATATTCCGGGTAGCGTCCCGAGGCGGGGAAGCCGGCTTGTGCGTCCTCTACTTCGATGATCTCGGGGCCTTCGCCGTTGCAGGCCGCTTTGGCGGCTTCGGCCAGCTCCAGAAACTGGGTGTCGACCAGAACGATCTTCGCTTCGCCATGTTCAAAGATATAGGCAACGGTGCCGGTATCGAGGCGGGTGTTAATCGTGTTCAACACGGCGCCACAAGCAGGTACCGCGAAATGCGCTTCGGCTTGGGCGGGCAGGTTGGGGATCAAGGTGGCCACGACCTGACCCGGCGCAACTCCGCGTTGATGTAGCGCGGAGGCAAATTGCGACACGCGGGTGTAATATTGTGCGTAGGTGTAGCGTCGCGCGCCGTAAATCAGCGCTTCACGGTCGCCGTAAACCCGTGCCGCCCGGCGCAGATGCGACAAGGGCGTCAGCGGCACATAGTTGGCAGCGCGCTTTTGCAGCCCGGTTTCATCGGCCATCCAACCCATCGTCATCCCCCCTAGTCAGTGACAAATCGTGCTGTACTATGGGTATATGTCTGACATTTGAAAAGAGCAAATCAGAGGCGCGGTATTGAGACCTGAAACCGGCATAATTTCGAGGGCCATATGATCATCTCCCGCGGGCGGCGCTACATCTTCGTGCATGTTCCCAAAACCGGTGGGACGTCGCTGGCCATGGCGCTGGAAAACCGCGCGATGAAGGATGACATCTTGCTGGGTGATACGCCCAAGGCCAAGCGGCGCAGGCACCGGGTGAAGGGCGCAGCGTCGCGCGGGCGGCTTTGGAAGCATTCAAAACTGGTCGATATAGAGGGTCTGGTCACGCCCAGGGAAATTGCCGAATTTCGTGTCTTCACGCTGGTGCGCAACCCTTGGGATCGGATGGTGAGCTATTATCACTGGCTCCAAGACCAGCGCTTTGATCACCCCGCCGTCAGCCTCGCCAAATCTTGCGATTTCAGCGGGTTTGTGAACGCGCCGCCCACGATCGAAAGCTTTCGCGCGGGCAATGCAGTGGACTATGTCCGCGATGCCAGCGGTGCGCAAAGATGTGATCTCTTTATCAGGCTGGAGCATTTGGAGGAGGATTTGCCAAAACTGGAGGCGATGTTGGATATGAAACTGGGGGAGATACCGCATCTGAACCGCTCGGACCGTAACTTGCCTTTAGCGCAGTATTACTCTGCGGCAGATCGGCAACTGGTTTGCCAGTTTGCGGCACCGGATATTGAGGCGTTTGGCTATGAATTCCCAATATCAGGTAAGTAGCTGCAAAAACTGACTAAATTTTCAGAAAATTAACGTCATAATACTGCCAAGAAGTTTTTTCATGTTAGCCTTGTCGTGGGTATGAGGGTGAAGATGATGTTCTTCCAGTTGAAAAAACGTGCACCGGTCGCGAAATTGCGGCGTCAGGAAACGCCAAAACCATGTGCCGCCAATAAGGTGGTTTTCTACGCAGGCACCAAGATCGCAACAGACCAGGGGTGGCAAGCGGTCGAGGACCTTGAAGAAGGTCAGCGCGTGCGCACCGCCGACAATCAACAGAAAGAAATTACCGATCTGGGCCACGAAGCGCTTAAATTTTCCGCCAGCCGGGAAGCCGTGCGCGATTGGCCGGTGATCGTGCCTGCGGGTGCAATTGGCAACAAGGACCGGGTGGTCGTCTCCCCCGATTTGCGGGTTGTGATTGAAAACCCTGCCGTTCAGGGGAATTCCGTGCCCAGCCGCGTGTCGGTGCGGGCGGAGACGCTGATCGGGTTTCGCGGGATTGCGCGTGCGCCGCTCTATGCTGATCTCAAGCAGGTGGAGGTCGGCTTCGGTCAGGCCACGACGCTTGTGATGGAAGGCGGCGTTATGCTGGACATGCCGGGCATGTCGGGCGAACAGGCGGTGCCGCCCTTAAATGACCGGCAATCGCGGGTGATCATGCACGCGCTCAGACGGGCGGATTTGCGCCGGGTCAACTAGCCACAAACAGAAAGACGCGCCCGCACCCCGGACGCGCCTTCTTGAAAGCTCTCAGCGACTAGGCCGCTTTCGCCGGATCAAACCGGACGTAGAAGCTTTGTGCTTTAGCGGCCATGTCTTCCAGCAAATCAGGCGCTTTGAAGCGGTCCCCGTATTTTTCAGCCAGCGCATTTGTCGCTTCCGCCGCCCAAGGCGTGCCGACCATATCGAGCCAGGACAACGGGCCACCGGACCATGGCGCAAAGCCCCAGCCCAGGATCGCGCCGACATCGCCTTCGCGGATGTCCATCAGCACGTTTTCCTCGATGGCGCGCACGGCCTCCAGCACTTGCGCAAAAAGCAGGCGATGCTGCACCTCGGTGACGTCAGGTTGGTCGTCCGACACGGGGTATTTCGCGGCCAGACCGTCCCACAGCCCTGTGCGCTTGCCTTTGTCGTCATAGGCATAGAAGCCGGCGTTGGCTTTACGACCCAGACGGCCCTCAGCCTCCATCCAGAACAGGGTTTCATCCACCGCGTCATCGTAATCGTCGCCCAAAGCCGCCTTGGTGGCCTTGGCAATTTTCACGCCCAGATCGACGGAGGTTTCATCGAGCAGTTGCAGTGGTCCCAGCGGCATGCCAACCAGTTTGGCTGCATTTTCGATCAGCGCCGGGGCCACGCCCTCGGTGAGCATGCGGATACCTTCATTAACATAGGGAAGGATGCAGCGGTTGGCATAGAAGAAGCGCGCGTCATTGACCACAATCGGGGTCTTCTTGATTTGACGCACGAAATCCAGCGCTTTGGCCACGGCCACATCGCCGGTTTTGGCACCCTTGATGATCTCCACCAGCATCATCTTGTCCACGGGGGAGAAGAAGTGGATGCCGATGAACTTCTCCGCGTCGTTGGAGGCGTTTGCAAGTTCCGTGATCGGCAGAGTGGAGGTGTTGGTGGCAAAGATGCACTCAGGCCCGGTGACGGCCTGCACTTTGGCTGTGACCTCCGCTTTGACGCCGGGGTCTTCGAACACCGCCTCCACGATCAGATCGCAGCCCTTCAGCGCGTCGTAATCGGTCGTGGCTGTGATAAGGCTCAAGACGGCGTCCTTCTTTTCCTCAGTGGCCTTTTTGCGCGCGATGCCCTTGTCCATATAGGCCGTGGTGTAGGCTTTGCCTTTGTCGGCGGCCTCTTGTTTGCTGTCGATCAGCACAACTTCGATGCCCGCCAGGGCGGAGACCAGCGCGATGCCAGCCCCCATCATGCCCGCGCCGATGACGCCGACTTTCTTGACCTTCTGATCAGCCACATCGGGTCTCACCGCGCCCTTTTCCAGTGCTTCCTTGTTGATGAACAAAGACCGGATCATGTTTGAAGAGCTTGGGTTCAGGAGCACATTGGTGAACCAGCGCGCCTCGATCTTGATGGCCGTATCAAACGGCACCAACGCGCCTTCATAGGCTGCGGACAGCAGTGCTTTGGCCGCCGGATAGACCCCTTTGGTCTTGCCGTTGATCATCGCAGAAGCACCCACATAGGTCATGAAGCCAGCAGGGTGATAAGGCGCGCCGCCGGGCATTTTGTAACCCTTTTCGTCCCAGGGCTTGACGATGGAAGGCTCCGACAGGATCCATTCTTTCGCTTTGGCAAGCAACTCATCTGCCGGGACCACTTCATCCACCAGACCGGCCATCTTGGCTTTCACCGGATCGCTCAACTTGCCTTCCAGCAAGAACGGAGAGGCCGCCATCGCCCCCATCTTGCGCACCAGCCGCGTGGTGCCGCCCATGCCGGGGAAGATGCCAACCATAATCTCAGGCAGGCCGATCTTGGCTTTTGGATTGTCGGCGGCAAAGATGCGGTGGCAGGCCAGCGGGATCTCATAGCCGATGCCAAGCGCAGTGCCGGGCAGGGCGGCCGCAATAGGTTTGCCGCCCTTGTTGGTTTTGGGATCCATGCCCGCCCGTTCGATCTTGCGCAGGATGGCGTGGCACGCCATCAGCCCGTCCATCAGACCTTTGGCGGGGTTGTCGCCTGCAGCCTCTTTCATCTTGGCGATGATGTTGAGGTCCATCCCGCCCGCAAATGAGCCGTCCTTGCCGGAGGTGATGATCACGCCTTTGATGGCGTCATCGGCCAGCGCCTGATCGATCAGCGCGTCAAGGTCCTCGAAGCCTTGCTGGTTCATCACATTCATCGATTTGCCAACCGTGTCCCACGTGATCGTGGCGACACCGTCAGCGTCAGTTTTCATTGTAAAATCAGCCATTTGGTGGCTCCTAACTCTCGTTTTTCGCTCGCATTATTGAAGTGCGATTGTGGTTGGCGGACCGGAGGGTGGCAGATTGTCTTGCCAGTTTTCTCTCGCGACGCGATTTGTAATCATGCAGGCTTTCCAATGCCCACCTACGTCGCGCAAGACGACCGAGGACAAGAATGGTTCAGCGCTTCGGTGTTCACCGTGGAAAATATGGGTCTCGTAAATCCCCATATTCAGATTTGGTTCCAGCCGCGACAGCGATGTCGCCAACCGAATGATCCGCGGCCCGCTATCTGCGCCGAAGTTCAAGTGTAGCATATCGAACATCTTACGCAGATCTGCGTCATCATGGATGATCTTCGTCGATTTCGCGGTAATCACCGTCAGCGGCAACATTGTCTGTTGTGCGTAGGTCTCGAAATCGCCCCGGAACACCGCGTCGGTCACCGTATCAAGGAATTTCTGAAAAGTTTCCATGCTCATACCCGCTCGATGATCGTAGCTGCCCCCATGCCTGATGCGATGCACAGCGTGGCCAGCCCCACTTCCTTGTCGCTGCGCTCCAACTCATCAAGCAGCGTGCCGATGATAATCGCGCCCGTGGCCCCAAGCGGGTGCCCCATCGCGATAGAGCCGCCATTCACGTTAACCTTGTCATGATCGACGTCAAAGGCCTGCATGAAGCGCAAAACAACCGATGCGAAGGCCTCGTTGACCTCAAACAGATCAATGTCTTTGATGTCCATGCCATGATCGGCCAGAATCTTATGCGTCACGGGTACAGGGCCTGTCAGCATGATTGTCGGGTCCGTGCCGATCTTGGCTGTGGCGCGGATGCGCGCGCGGGGTTTCAGCCCGTTCCTTTCGCCAAATTCCTTGGAGCCCACCAGAACAGCCGCGGCCCCATCGACGATCCCTGACGAGTTGCCCGCGTGGTGGATATGGTTAATCCGCTCAAGATGCGGGTATTTCATCAAGGCCACGTTATCAAAACCGGGCATAACTTCGCCCATCGCCTGAAACGCCGGGTTCAGACCGCCAAGCGATTGCATATCCGTGCCCGGGCGCATGTATTCGTCATGGCTGAGAATTTCGAGACCGTTTTGGTCCAGAACCGGAACGATGGATTTGGCAAAGCGATTGTCATCCCAAGCAGCTTTCGCGCGATTTTGGGATGCCACGGCAAGCTGATCGGCATCATCGCGGCTAAAGCCATACTCGGTCGCGATGATATCGGCCGAGATGCCTTGCGGCACAAAGTAAGTCTCCATCGCAATCGAAGGATCGACCGCAATCGCGGCCCCGTCGGAGCCCATGGCAACGCGGCCCATCATCTCGACGCCGCCCGCAATATAGCCGTCGCCGGCCCCGCCCTTGACCTGATTGGCCGCCAAATTAACGGCCTCCATACCAGAGGCACAAAACCGGTTGATCGCAAGACCGGGGATACGCTCGTCCAGATCAGACGCGAGAACTGCCGTCCGCGCGAGGCACCCGCCTTGCTCTGCCACTTGCGTGACATTGCCCCAGATCACATCCTCAACAGCGTGTCCTTCGAGGTTGTTGCGCGACTTCACCGCGTTGAGAATTTGCGCTGACAGGCGCGCACTTGTGACCTCATGCAGCGACCCGTCCTTGCGTCCTTTGCCGCGCGGGGTCCGGATCGCGTCATAGATATAGGCTTCAGCCATTTGGAAGCTCCTCCATTAAGTTCAGAACCCCAATCCAGGCCGCAATGCTGCACACCAGCGCCGCGATCCCGAGGGGAAATTTGTATTGGGCCAGTGGGCTGAGCCACGCCCCCAATTTCGATGTTCGCGCGACCAGAACGGCCGCGCCTGTCAGACCGGGGATCAAAAGACCCAGCCCGTACGTTCCTGCCATCAGCAACATGCCAAAGGCGCACCATGCGGTGAACATGGTCCCGGCCGAGCCGAACTTGTCGGCGACCCGGTGGTCATTGGCATGCAGCAACGACAAGGCCGCTGCGCAAAACGCCATACCCAGAAGAAATCCCCAAAGGATCATCCAGCAAACCCACGCTGCATCAAATCGTAAGGATGCTTCCAACCCGGCTGCTGCGAGATCCGCGTGAGCCAGGCGTCGATGTTCTTATGGGCCGTGCGATCAAAGCCAAAGGGCTCTTCATAAAACAAATATCCGCAGCAGGAAATGTCGGCGACAGTGATGGTGTCGCCCACCAACCAGTCACGCCCCTCCAAGGCGGCGTCCAGAACCTCATAAGCCCCCTTCAGCCTACCCTGCAGAAACCCGATTACGTCTTGCGGGCGCTTCTCTTCTGGCAGGAAGTTCATCAAAAACCGGGTGACACCGGCTTGGGAGGACATCTTGTGATTGTCCCACAGGACCCAACGCAGAACTTCGTATTTGTCTTCGCGGCCCCCACCCAGCTTGCCGGTCTGGTCCACGATATATTGTTGAATGGCACCAGACTGCGTGAGGATGCGATCGCCATCAACCAATGCTGGGACTTCTCCCATTGGGTTGATCTTCTTGAACGCATCGCTGCGTGCTTCGCCATTGAAGAAGTCGACGAAAACCGGCTGCCAGTCTGCGCCGGATAAAGCCAGCGTCAGTGCAGCTTTGTAAGCGTTTCCGGATTCACCGAAACAGTAGAGTTTCATGGACATGTCAGGCGGCCTTTCTGGTTGCAGAGTTCAGATACGAGTATTTTTGGCAAGAAGAAGCCTAGTAACGGAAATTTAACTGATCGGGGTCACCTTCACAGCCGCGGAACAGGCTGGAGAGCCGATGGCCGTGCAAGGAGAAGCTGCTCAGTTTTGCCCCATGGGCCCGGGTCCGCGCAAGACTGAGCGCTTCGACCATATCAGTAGAATGGTTTGAAACGATGTCAAAAATGGCTTCTTCTTGCCAAAAATACTCATATCCAGTCGGTCCAAAGCAACCAGCGTTCATTTTTTGCGCGCCTCAAGCTCGGAATTGAACAGCCGCAGGCGGTGGGTCAGGTTGTCTTCATCCATCACCGAGCCGAAGTTTTCAAAGAGAAATGACAGCGCTTCGCCTTCGTCCAGACCCGCCTCGGCACTGAACTTCTTGAGCTTGCGCCAGGCGTCCTCGGTTAGTGCGAGGTTGACGCGGCGGGTCAGTTTCAAACGTCTGGGCATGGATCCCCCGGGTTGAATTTCCGGCCCCGATCTGCGGGGCCATCCATAAGCTTAGAAGTTTGCGGCCTGAAGCGCCATCACAGGTTCCGCGCCCGACTGGATGCGGGTCAGGTGCAGGGCCGTCGCGGGCAATTGGCGGGCCATGTAGTATTTGCCTGTGGCGATTTTGGTTTCATGAAACTCGGTGTCTGTGGCCCCGCCTGCCAGCGCTTCCATAGAGGCCTTGCCCATCTTGGCCCACATAAGGCCGAGGCAGACATGGCCAAACATCGTCATGAAGTCGTAGGACCCTGACAGCGCATTGTTTGGGTTCTTCATGCCTTCGGCCATGAAATACATGCCAGCCGATTGCAGGTCTTTGGAGGCCGTTTTCAGGGGCTCCAGGAAGGCCTTTTCATATTCTGCGTCGCCGGCGTTTTCCTTGATGAAGGTTTTGACCATTTCAAAGAAGGCCATCACGTGTTTGCCGCCGTCTTGCGCCAGCTTGCGGCCGACGAGATCCAGCGCTTGAACGCCGTTCGCGCCTTCGTAAATCATCGCAATCCGGGCGTCGCGAGCAAATTGGGACATGCCCCATTCTTCGATATAGCCGTGGCCGCCATAGACCTGTTGCGCGTTGGTCGCGAACTCAAAGCCTTTGTCGGTGTTGAAGCCTTTGATCACCGGGGTCAGCAGAGAGATCAGGCCGTCAGCGTCTTTGTCACCGGCTTTATGCGCCCGGTCGATCAGGTTTGCGCCCCAGATCGTGAAGGCGCGCGCACCTTCCACAAAGCTCTTTTGTTCCATAAGGTTACGGCGGATGTCAGGATGAACGATCAGCGGATCAGCCGGGCCATCTGGGTTCTTCACGCCGGTGACATCGCGGCCTTGCAAGCGGTCATTGGCGTAATCCAGCGCGTTTTGATAGGCGACATCGGCTTGCGCATAGCCTTGCAACCCCACGGCCAGACGCGCTTCATTCATCATGGTGAACATGGCGCGCATGCCTTTATGTTTTTCACCCACCAGCCACGCCTTTGCACCATCATAATTCATGACGCAGGTTGGTGAAGCATGAATACCCATCTTATGCTCAATACCATCGCAACGAATCTTGTCGCGTTCACCAAGCGAACCATCGTCGTTTACCAAATGCTTCGAAGCAATAAACAGGCTGATGCCTTTAATGCCTTCGGGTGCATCAGGCAAACGCGCCAAAAT
>CAYGQQ010000062.1:0-7213 GCA_964352105.1 uncultured Rhodobacterales bacterium
CTGATCTGCGTGCTGAGCGGTGTGTGCGCGGGAACCTCAGCCATCGTCTTGAAATGGTTCTGGAGTGGCTTGCCCCCCAAGTAGTCCCATAAAAACCTGTCGAAACCTTGCGCTTCTTCGATCTTGATCCAGGCCTTCGCGTTGCCAATCGTAGCTTCGATCTTGCCGCGATGCCGGATGATTCCGGGGTCCTGTAGCAAGCGCTGGACATCGGCTTCCCCCCATTTTGCGATCACATAGGGGTCGAAATCTGCGAAAGCGGCGCGGAAATTGTCACGCTTTTTCAGGATCGTGATCCAGCTTAGACCCGCCTGAAACCCATCCAGTATCAGCTTTTCCCAGAGTGCCCTGCTGTCATATTCCGGCACGCCCCATTCGGTGTCGTGATAGGCGACATAAATAAGCTCTTCACCGGGCCAGGTGCATTGATCAGAGACGCTATGGTCCATTTTGCGGGTTCTCGATTTATGGTTCTGAGACCGTTTTATGCGCTACGCGTCAAAATGTGAATCCCGACAATTTTAGAAAACCACCTGAATTTAACGCCGCATTAAAAAGGTAGGCATTAGAACCCATCCGTGTACGAAGGAGAGTGGTGTGCCGCAAGCGAGTGATTTCACGATGGATAGTCCGTTGTCGTCGGCGATTTCCCTTCGTGACGCCGATATCATCAACATGGTTCGCGCGTCGCTGAAATCGCAAAACGTCCTGCTGGCCTATCAACCCGTCGTGCGGTCTGGAAATGCCAATAAGGTGGCGTTCTATGAAGCGCTGCTGCGGATAGAAGATCCGAGCGGAGTCATTATTCCGGCAAAGGATTTCATATCCCAAATAGAGTTGCGGCAAGAAGGGCGGATGCTTGACACATTATCGCTTGAGCACGGGTTGGCATCCCTTGCTGCTAATCCGGGGCTGCGGCTTTCGGTCAATATGTCAGCGCGCTCCATCGGGTATCCCAGTTGGGAGCGTGCGTTGCATGACGCGCGGGAGAAAGATCCGACAATTCTTGAAAGACTGATCCTCGAAGTCACTGAGTCCTCTGCGATGGAGATGCCCGATCTGGTTGTGGATTTCATGGCCCGCTGGCATCGCGAAGGCGTCAGCTTCGGCTTGGATGATTTCGGCGCAGGCTACACCGCATTTCGGTATTTCAAAGATTTCCAGTTTGATATGGTCAAGATCGACAAGGGCTTTATCAAAGACGTCCACAATGACAGTGACAATCAGGTCCTGACGGAAGCGCTAACCCTGATCGCCCGACAGTTCGATATGTTCACTGTCGCCGAAGGTGTCGAGAAAATCAAAGAAGCAGAGTATCTGATCGATGCCGGTGTCGATTGCTTGCAAGGCTTCCTGTTTGGCGTGCCAAAAGTTTTCCAGGGCCAACAGTATTTTGAAGATAGCGCCTCCCAACAGATTGCATAGGAAACGGCACTTTCGAAGACTCTCCGCCTGAAGGCGAGACGTCTTTGCGGTGTTTCGCTCTCGTTTTCACACAATACCAACAAGGCAGTGCGACGCCTCACTCCCTCCGTGGGGGATTTTGTGGTCTGAGCCGTTGTGAAGCAGGGCGGGGCTTGGTAGATACGGGTGAAATATTGGCCCTGTAATGGTGCCTAGCTGTCTTATTGAGCCTGTCTCTGCTGAAAGGAAATTTCATGACAAATGTTGTAATCGCTTCTGCTGCCCGTACCGCGGTAGGCAGCTTCCTTGGATCTTTTGCGAACACGCCCGCCCATGATCTGGGCGCAACTGTTCTTGAGGCCGTTGTCTCGCGCGCAGGTGTCGAAAAGGGCGAAGTTTCCGAGACGATCCTGGGTCAGGTTCTCTCTGCTGGCCAGGGTCAAAACCCCGCACGCCAAGCGCATATCAATGCAGGCCTGCCGCAGGAAAGCGCGGCTTGGGGGATCAATCAGGTTTGCGGCTCCGGCTTGCGGGCCGTTGCATTGGGTGCGCAACATATTCAGTTGGGCGACGCGGATATCGTTGCCGCTGGTGGTCAGGAAAACATGAGCATGTCACCACATGTGGCCAACCTTCGGGGCGGTCAAAAAATGGGTGATATGACGTATATCGACAGCATGATCCGTGACGGTCTTTGGGACGCGTTCAACGGCTACCACATGGGTCAAACCGCTGAAAACGTTGCAGAGAAATGGCAAATCAGCCGCGAGATGCAAGATGAGTTCGCCGTAGGGTCTCAAAACAAGGCGGAAGCGGCCCAGAAAGCGGGCAAATTCGCTGATGAGATCGCTCCGTTCACAGTGAAAACCCGCAAAGGCGACATTGTTGTCGATCAAGACGAATATATTCGTCACGGTGCAACGATGGAAGCGATGCAAAAGCTGCGTCCCGCCTTCACCAAGGATGGGTCTGTGACCGCTGCGAACGCATCTGGCCTGAATGATGGCGCGGCCGCGACCTTGCTGATGAGCGCGGCAAATGCCGAAAAGCGCGGCATCGAGCCTTTGGCGCGGATCGCATCTTATGCCACTGCTGGCCTCGACCCGTCCATTATGGGTGTCGGCCCGATCTATGCATCCCGCAAGGCGTTGGAGAAAGCGGGCTGGAAGGCAGAAGACCTCGATCTGGTTGAAGCCAATGAAGCTTTTGCCGCGCAAGCTTGCGCTGTGAACAAGGACATGGGCTGGGATCCGGCCATCGTGAATGTAAACGGCGGGGCGATTGCCATTGGCCACCCGATTGGTGCCTCTGGTTGCCGGGTTCTGAACACGCTTCTTTTTGAGATGGTGCGTCGTGACGCGAAAAAAGGTCTGGCGACATTGTGCATTGGTGGCGGCATGGGCGTCGCACTTTGCGTTGAGCGTGACTAAGCGCTGAATTTTGGTTGCGCATTAAAATTGCGCAACCTATAAAAATTTTGACATAAAATTACTTTTACGATTCAGGAGGAATCACCCATGTCCAGAGTTGCACTCGTCACCGGCGGATCACGTGGTATCGGCGCTGCCATTTCAAAGGCTTTGCAGGCGGATGGTCATTCCGTCGCTGCGACCTATGCGGGAAATGACGAAAAGGCGGCGGCGTTCTCGGCGGAAACGGGCATCAAAACCTACAAGTGGGATGTTGCCAATTACGAGGCCTGCGCCAGCGGTATCGCGCAAGTGGAAGCGGATCTGGGTCCGATCGACATTCTGGTTAACAATGCTGGCATCACTCGCGACGCGCCATTTCACAAGATGAGCCCTGAGCAGTGGAAAGAGGTGATGGACACAAACCTGTCTGGTGTTTTCAACATGACCCATCCGATCTGGCCCGGTATGCGGGAGCGTAAGTTCGGTCGTGTCATCACGATCTCGTCGATTAACGGACAGAAAGGCCAGTTTGCGCAGGCTAATTATGCAGCTGCGAAAGCGGGTGATATCGGGTTCACGAAAGCGCTGGCGCAAGAAGGTGCACGCGCTGGCATCACAGTTAATGTGATTGCGCCGGGCTACATCAACACCGAGATGATGAGCACGATCCCCGAGAAGGTTATGAACGAAGTGATCCTGCCGCAAATACCGGTCGGCCGTCTTGGCGAAGCTTCCGAGATCGCGCGCTGTGCGGCGTTTCTTGCCTCCGACGATGCAGGCTTCATCACCGGCAGCACAATCTCGGCCAATGGTGGGCAATACCTCATCTAAGACTTCTGGATCAAGAGTATGGAAAGGGTCGGCTGCGTTTGCGCCGGCCCTTTTTTCTGGCACGTGGCTGCATTAAGTCAGATTGTGGTCTGAGCGACCCGGGGGCACCAATCATGACACGAAATCAAGCGACATTGGTTGGATTTGGGGCGGTTCTGCTGTGGGCGGTGCTGGCCTTGTTAACCGTTGGGTCTGCGCCGGTGCCGCCGTTCCAATTGACTGCGATGTGTTTTGCGTTAGGCGGGCTCTTGGGGGTCGGTGTTGCGTTCAAGACCAGTGATCCCATCAGGTTGCTGGGCACGACCCCATTGCCCGTCTGGGCGTTGGGTGTCGGCGGGCTCTTTGGGTATCACGCGCTATACTTTTCCGCGCTTCGATTGGCCCCGGCGGCGGAGGCGGGTCTGATCGCGTATTTGTGGCCATTGCTGATCGTCCTGTTTTCTGGGTTCTTACCCGGAGAGAAGCTGGGCAAAGGCCATATCATTGGCGCGCTGATCGCGTTTTCAGGCGCTGCCTTGATCATCCTGCAAGGGGCGGGGGGTTTTCATCAAGGGGCATTGCCCGGCTATGGGTTGGCATTTCTATGCGCGCTGACATGGTCGGGATACTCTGTCCTGTCGCGCTGTGCCGCGAATGTGCCAACAGAAACCGTGGCTTGGTTTTGCCTATGCGTTGCGATCCTGTCAGCCCTCGCGCATTTGGCGTTCGAGCAGACCGTCTGGCCAGAAACACCGCTGCAATGGGTGTCGATTGCCGGTCTTGGTGCGGGGCCGGTCGGGCTTGCGTTTTATCTGTGGGATGTCGGGGTGAAGCGTGGCGACATCCAGATGCTCGGTGTTGCATCCTATGCCGCCCCGCTTTTGTCGACACTCGTCTTGATTGGTGCCGGCTACGCAGTTGCGTCTGTTTCGCTTGTTTTGGCCGCCATCCTTATCGCAGCGGGTGCGGGGATTGCGGCCTATTCTAGCTCGCGAGCCTCGTGATTTCTTCCTTGAGGCGAAGCTTCTGTTTCTTCAGTTCTACAATCGACAAATCATCGGTGCTCGGGTTGCGTTGCGCAAGTTCGACCTGTTCCGACAAGGCAGCATGCTTTCTTTTCAGCTCCGTAAGATGCGAACTGATAGACATTGGCGTTCCTCCTGTAATGTATCGATAGACCTTCAGTGCAGCACAAATTTGCTGCGCTGTCACGAAATTCGAACATTTCAGCAGTTAAGATACGGTTAAAAATCAAGCAGTCCGGCGTGGCGCAGAATGTTTTCGGCCGGTTCGGTATAGTCGTTTTGGTCCGCCAAGTGAGCGGCACCTTTATGTAAAATCAGAGGGTTGCAGAGCCGCAGCGGGGCCTTGCTGGTCTTACGTGCGCGCAAAATAAATCTTGTGGCATCCCTGTTTGGACGGGGAATAAGTGGCTTAATTTCTATGCAACCCGCGCGTGATCCAAGGCCGCTTAACACGGCTTGCAGGGCCTCGACCCGGTGAATCAGCGTCAGCCAACCCTTCGGTTTGAGCCTTTTCAGCCCATGATCCAGCCAGTCTGACAGCGCAGTTTCTTCGCGCATGGCGGTGTCACGGCCGGGGTCTGTGCTGGGGGTTCCGGGGCCGAAATAGGGCGGGTTCATGATCACATGATCAAAGCTGCGCGCGCCGAGCTCTTTCGGCAATTGCGTCAGATCAGCTGTAACGACATTGAATGGCAATTTGTTTTCTTGGGCATTTCTGCGCGCCAGATCAGCATAGGCGGGCTGAAGCTCCACCCCTGTCGCGTCGACTGAAATCCGTTTGAGCACGCAAAGCGATGCAACGCCCACCCCGCAGCCCAGCTCCAAAATGGTCTCCGTGGGTTTCGCCGGGCATGCGGCGGCCAGCAAGACCGGGTCGGTAGCTGCGCGGTATCCTGATTTGGGCTGCCAGAGGTTCAATGCGCCGCCCAAGAACGCGTCGCAGGTCAGATCATTGTCGTGGATCGTCATCGGCAATTAGCCACTAACGGCGATGTCATTGTCGCGCATAATCGCGCGCGCCAGAAACATGTCTTTTTCCACGACCATCAGGCGGCGCGGCAATACGCCCACCGATCCTTCGAGTACGCTCATATGGACGTCCATTTCAAACACGCCTATACCTTCGCCCTGAAGTAAGGCGGACGCAAAGGCGATGACTGTTGGATCGTTGCTGCGCAGAAGCTCTTTCATGCGCAGAGATAACGGCACTCCGGCAGGAATGTCGAGAGATGAGGCAGACAAGTTGAACAGCCACGATATGGCATCGCTGAAACCCCATGACGAACTTCAGATCGCTTTGAAGGGTGATTTAGAGGCTGTCGGCGCTTTGATCCGTAACCGTATGGCGTCCGAGCATGCCCCGCGTATCCCTGAAGTCACCGCGCATCTGGTGGAGGCCGGAGGCAAGCGGGTGCGTCCGATGATGACCTTGGCGGCGGCGCGCATTTGTGGCTATGAGGGCGCCTATCACGTGCATTTGGCCGCGACGGTGGAATTTATCCACACCGCGACATTGCTCCATGATGATGTTGTCGATGAAAGTCAGCAACGGCGCGGCAAGCCGGCGGCGAACCTGCTTTGGGACAACAAATCCAGCGTGCTTGTTGGCGACTACCTGTTCGCTCGCTCGTTCCAGCTGATGACCGAAACTGGCCGGCTTGATGTGTTGCGCGTGCTGTCAAACGCGGCAGCTACTATCGCCGAGGGGGAGGTGCTGCAACTGACCGCTGCGCAGGATCTCGCGACAACAGAAGACATTTATCTGAAAATCGTGCGGGGCAAGACCGCGGCGCTGTTTTCTGCGGCTACGGAAGTTGGCGGCATGATTGCGGATGCGGATGCTGACGTCGTATCTGCCCTGCATGAATATGGCGACGCATTGGGGATCAGTTTTCAGATTGCCGATGATATTCTGGATTATGGTGGTGCGGGCGACCAGATCGGTAAGAATATCGGTGATGATTTCCGCGAGCGGAAGCTGACTTTGCCGCTGATCAAGGCGGTCTCTGCCGCCAGTGATCCTGAATTGGCGTTCTGGTCGCGGGTCATTGAAAAGGGCGATCAGCGTGACGGTGATCTGGAACACGCATTGGAGCTGTTAGAGGCGCATGATGCGCTGTCCTTGGCGCGCCAGGATGCGCTGGGCTGGTCTGCGAAGGCAAAGGCTGCGTTGGACCGCGTTCCCAGTCATCCGATGCGGGAGATGCTGCGCGGGTTGGCGGATTACGTTGTCGCGCGTTTGAACTGACCCGTCGGGATGATGTCCTCAAACGGGGTTTGCAAGACGCCCTGGCTGGTCCACCAGCCGGGTTGATCCATCCGCAATCTGTCGACGGCATCAATCGCCTGCTGTTGTTCTTCAAAAATCCCAAAACAGGTCGCGCCAGAGCCTGACATACGCGTAAACATGCAGTCAGGCAGCTGCTCCAAAGCGTTCAAGACCGACCCGATTTCTGGGGTTTGCGCGATGGCTGCACTTTGCAAATCATTGCGGCCCTTGGCGATGAACGACACCAGTGCGTCGAGCGTCGGCAGGTCCGGAAGCGCGTCCGGCATCGGTGG
>CAYGQQ010000062.1:7313-19103 GCA_964352105.1 uncultured Rhodobacterales bacterium
CTTTCAGTACCAGGTTAGAAGCGTCGGTTGGAACGGTCTGACCCATACCGTGAATGTTCAACCTGGTGTTGTTGGCAGGTTGAAACGTCAGCTTGTCGCCAATCTTGGGGAAACACACGAGCGAATCCAGAAGGTGGTAGCCGTCGTCGCGTTGGCCTGTCACATGGAGTGTCAGGTTGACCTTCGCGGGTGAGAAAACCGTGATCACGGCTGGTTTATTCCTTGGCGGTCTCGGTCGTGCCAAGCTGGGCTTCTTGGGCGAGCACCTCTTCCAGACCGATTTCAAGCTTCAACCGAATACGCTCCGCTTCTGCTTCCTCTGGGTCAAAGGACAGCGCGCGTTTCCATTGGAATTCCGCCTCGCGGTAGCGGCCGACCTTATAGTAAACGTCGCCCAGATGGTCGTTCACAATCGGATCAACAGGTAAAAGCGAAACGGCCTTTTCCATCGGTTCGACGGCGTCTTCAAAACGGCCTAATCGGTAGTAGACCCAGCCAAGGCTGTCGGCGATATAGCCGCTGTTGGGGCGTCCCGCGACTGCGGTTTCGATCATACCCAAGGCTTCATCCAGCTTGATCTGCTGTTCAACCAATGCGTAGCCCAGATAGTTGAGAACATCGGGCTGGTCCGGTGACAACTCCAGCGCTTTGCGGAAATCAGCTTCCATCTCGGCCATGTTTTTCTGGCGCTCATGCACGATGCCCCGGGCATAGAATATCGGCCAGGCGCTGCGGTCAATTGTGTCGCGTTGCTCTATGGATTTTGTGTAGGCCTCAACGGCCTCATCGTCACGGCGCACCCGGCTAAGCATATCGCCATGGGCGGCATGTACCAATACGATGTCGCTGTGGCTCTTGCTTAGGGCGGCTAGGACCTCGACCGCGGCCTCCTTGTGATCATCGGCATAAAGCGCATCAGCACGGCCCATTTCGGCCATGAAGAATGACGGATGATCGAGCGGCACTTTCGCATAGGCTTCTGTCGCAAGATCGTACTGGTCGATCTCTTCCAGCAGTTCGGCGGTCAGCAGCAGGGTTGCGACATGGTCAGGTGCCAGATGCTGCGCCATGCGCGCGTAGATCAGCACGGATTCGACGGCAGCCCGCCCGTTCACGATCAGCGCCATGTTATATAGAACCTCGGCGGCCCCTTCCTGCGGAGAGGTGACGAAATCAAACGCAATCTCAGCGTCGGACTGGATCAGATCTTTCAGTGCGAGCAGTTCCGCACTGAAGCGTTGCTGCTGTGTGGCGTCGATCAACGCCAAAGCATCCTCGCGCCGGTCCAATTGGATCAGAACTTGCGCATGGGCTTCAATGCCGCGCGGGCTGAGAGTGAGGGGGCCATAATTTTCTCCGGACAGGATGGAGTCAGCGGCTTCGAAATCCCCCACTAGGGCGAGCGCCAGTGCCTCGTGGTAATAGGCGAAACTGGCGAAATCCTCAGTGGCGGCAACTTCGGCAAATGCAGCAACCGCGTCTGACATTTTGCCTTGTCCGAAGATCGCCCAGCCTTTCAACAACCCATCGAGAAGCTGTGCGAGGCTGTCTTCAACGGGCGAAAGGCTTGCGACGCGGTCGTAGTCTTCGGTCTTCAATGCCGTCGTATTCAGGACCAATTCCGTGACCTGATTGGACATGCCCGCATCCGCAAGTCGTTTCGCGACGCGTTCAGCAGCCTCGATGTCACCCCGCCCGATATAAGCCATGATCGCTTCGGCCTGTAGCTTAAGGTTCGCCGGGCCCGACGCGATGGCTTTGTTATAATAGCGTGCGGCCACATCGTAATCCGACTGCATCGCCGCCTGTCGCGCCGCAAGGTAAGACCCCGCGTCCTGTGCGGTTGCGGGCAAGCAAAGCGCCGTACAAATTGCTGCGATCGCTGCTATTTTGGTCGTCTGCGCCATGATACCTGCTTTCAGCGTTCGTGAAATGATCCCGTTATACCTAGGGCGCGGGGGCTGCCCTGTCCATGTTAAGGGTGATCACAAGTGTTCACTACATATTCGGATAATTCGGCCCATCGCCCCCTTGCGGCGTTGTCCAAGTAATATTCTGGCTTGGATCCTTGATGTCGCAGGTTTTGCAATGAACGCAGTTCTGGAAATTGATCTGGAACTTCGTATCCGCACCTTCGCCGACAAATTCATAGACGCCAGCCGGGCAATAGCGCGCGGAAGGGCCTGCGTATTTCTCCAGATTGACCTTCACCGGGATGTCCGGGTCGGTGAGTTTCAGGTGCGCAGGCTGGCTTTCTTCATGGTTGGTCATGGCAAAAGACACGTTGGTCAAGCGGTCGAAACTCAGCACGCCATCGGGTTTTGGGTAGTCGATCTTGCTGTGGACGGAGGCGACACCTGTGGCCTCCGCATCAGATTTGCCGTGCTTGATGGTGCCCAGAAGCGAAAAGCCCAGCGTGTTGGTCCACATGTCCATGCCGCCCAGCCCGAGCGAGGCCATCAGGCCGTAGTTGGACCAAAGCGGCTTTACATTGCGCACTTTCTTCAAATCTTTGCCAATAGGACCGGTGCGCACTTCGGTGTTGTAGCTGTCCAGCGTGTCGCCAGAGCGCCCCTCGGCCATCGCCTCAAACGCGGCTTCCGCGGCAGCTTTGCCTGACAGCATCGCGTTGTGGTTGCCTTTGATGCGGGGCACGTTGACCATACCCGCCGAACAGCCCAGCAAAGCGCCGCCGGGGAAGGCGGTTTTTGGCAGGGCCTGCCAACCACCTTCGGTGATCGCCCGCGCGCCGTAAGCCACCCGTTTGCCGCCTTTTAGCAGCTCCGCCACCATTGGATGATGCTTGAAGCGCTGGAATTCCATATACGGGAAGAGATGCGGGTTTTCGTAGTTCAGGTGGACCACGAATCCCACATAAACCTGATTGTTATCAAGGTGGTAGATGAACGATCCGCCGCCTGCGTTCTTGCCCAGTGGCCAGCCCATCGTGTGGGTCACAGTGCCTTCAGAGTGCTTCTCTGGATCGATCTCCCAGATCTCTTTCATGCCAAGGCCGTATTTTTGCGGTGCAGAGCCGGCATCAAGATTATATTTCGCTATCACCTGTTTGGACAGCGATCCGCGCACACCTTCGGACAGGAACACGTATTTGCCGTGCAACTCCATACCGGGCTCTGTGTTTTCGCCAATGGAGCCGTCTGCCTCCAGACCAAAGACGCCAGCGACGACGCCTTTAACTTCGCCTTGATCGCCGTAAACCAGATCGGAGCATGCCATTCCGGGGAAGATCTCTACGCCCATCGCTTCGGCCTGCTCGGCCATCCAGCGACACACATTGCCCATGGAGACGATGTAGTTTCCGTGGTTGTTCATCAGGGGTGGCATAACCGCGTTTGGAAGGCGAATTTGGCCAGCCTCGCCCAGCATGTAGAAATTGTCTTTCTTAACAGGAACCGTGATTGGTGCCCCCATGTCGCGCCAATCTGGCAGAAGCGCGTCCAGACCGGACGGATCAAGCACAGCACCTGACAGGATATGCGCTCCAACCTCGGAGCCCTTCTCAAGCACGACGACGTTCAGATCGGCATCCAGTTGTTTCAGACGGATCGCGGCACTTAGCCCAGCCGGACCAGCCCCGACAATAACCACGTCATATTCCATGCTTTCGCGTTCAATCTCAGCCATCTCGCTTACTCCCGGCGCAACAATATTTCCTCGTCAATATCGTTCAACGGCACCCTTGTAAAATAGGCAAATGCGACGTTGCGTCGAAGGGGCGCGGTGTCACGTTTCAGGCACAGGGTTTTACATGCGCGAAATTTGCAATAGATCGTCGCCAAGTAACGCAAAAAGGGGATGCAAATGTCCGTCTTACGCATGATCTATCTGGCGCTGGCCGTCTGGGGCGCGATCCACCCGATGAGCTGGTTTATCGCCTGGTTCAATGAAAACGGCTACTCGCTGGCCGGGATGGTCGATGCATGGCATGTCAATGCGGCAACCTCTGGGCTGGTGTGGGACCTGACGATCGCGGCGGTGGCGCTGACAATCTGGATCATTGCGGAGGTTTATACCCGCAAGAACTGGTCCGCCCTGATTGCGATCCCTGCAACATTCTGCATCGGCGTCAGCTGCGGCTTGCCGCTTTACCTGTTTCTTCGCACAAGGCCTGTAACCTGATGGATCACTTTCTGTACAAAGACGGCGTTTTGCATGCGGAAGATGTGCCAATTGCCGATATTGCGGCCGCGGTCGGCGCGCCGTTCTACGTCTATTCCAGCGCTACGCTGACCCGCCATTTCAAGCTGTTTGACGACGCTTTGGAGGGGATGGAGCATCTGGTATGCTACGCGATGAAGGCCAATTCCAATCAGGCTGTTCTGAAGCTTCTGGGCGATCTGGGCGCGGGCATGGATGTCGTCTCCGGCGGGGAATATCGCCGTGCGCGCGCAGCCGGCGTTCCCGGTGAACGCATTGTGTTTTCCGGCGTCGGTAAAACCCGCGAAGAGATGGAGCTGGCTTTGACCGGTGGCATAAGGCAGTTCAACATCGAATCCGAGCCGGAGATGGAGCTGCTCAGCCATGTCGCGACCGAGCTTGGCAAAGAGGTTCCGGTGACGATCCGCGTTAATCCGGATGTCGATGCCAAGACGCATGAGAAAATCGCAACGGGCAAATCCGACAACAAGTTCGGCATTCCGATCAGCCGCGCCCGTGAGGTCTATGCGCAGGCCGCGGATTTGCCCGGTCTTAAGGTCATCGGGATCGATGTGCATATCGGCAGCCAGCTGACCCAATTGGAACCCTTTGAGTTGGCGTTTAAAAAAGTTGCTGAACTGACAGGGGTTCTGCGCGCCGATGGGCACGAAATTACGCGCCTTGATCTGGGCGGCGGGCTTGGCATCCCTTATGAGCGCACCAATGAAGCTCCGCCATTGCCGGTGGAGTTCGGGGCGTTGGTCAAGAAAATGGTTGGCCATCTGGGCTGCGAGATCGAGATAGAGCCGGGGCGGTTGATCGCAGGCAACGCAGGTCTGATGGTGTCTGAAGTGATCTATGTCAAATCTGGTGAGGACCGCGATTTCCTGATCATCGATGCTGCGATGAATGATTTGGTGCGACCCGCAATGTATGGTGCTTATCACGATATTATCCCGGTCGTGGAAGCCGTACCGGGGGCGGAGCCTGCGATCTATGACGTCGTTGGGCCGATCTGCGAAAGCGGCGATACATTTGCCAAACGTCGGGTCATGCCAGCGGTTAGCCCCGGCGATCTGGTCGCGTTTCGCTCGGCAGGCGCATACGGGGCAGTGATGTCATCGGAATACAATTCCCGGCTGATGATTCCGGAGGTTCTGGTGCAGGGCGATCAATTCGCTGTCATCAGGCCGCGTCCGACCTTTGACGAAATGATAAATCGAGATACCATTCCTGCATGGCTCTGACGCTATCTTGCGTGTGCCATGGGAGTATCGGATGACGAAAACGCCCATTCCCGCCGGTTTAAAGGCTTTGAAAACCCCGCTGAGGTTTACCTGGGCGGGCCTATTGGCTGAACGGATTACCCATGCGTTTTGGCCTCTTTGGACCGTTTTGCTGCTGATTTGGGCGGTTTTGATGTTCGAAGCCCTCGTTGGGGCCTCTCAGGGTATGCTTCGGGCGGCTTTGGCGCTTGCGAGTGTCGCGTTGATTGGAACTTCTTTTTACGGTGCGAGACGGTTTGTTTGGCCAAACAAAGGCGACGCGATGGCGCGTCTGGATGCAGCCATGCCCGGCAATCCGATCACCGCCTATTTCGATTCGCCCGCGATTGGTCGGGAAGACGATGCGGCCCTTGGTGTGTGGCAGGCGCATTTGGCCCGCGTGGAGAAAAAGCTGCAAGGCGCGAAGGCGGTGCCTGGTGATCTGAGGGTCTCGCGACGGGACCCTTTCGCGCTGCGCTATATCGCGCTTCTGGCTTTTGTCATGGCCGTTGGCTTTGGCTCATACTGGCGTTCTGACAGCGGGCTTGGACAGGCCGCGGCTGGCAGCGGCGCACTGGCTGCGGGTCCAAGTTGGGAGATTTGGATAGAGCCACCGCTTTATACCGGCAAGCCCAGCCTTTATCTTAACGACATTGATCAAACTGCGCTGAACGTCCCCAAGGGCAGCGAAGTGATCGTGCGGCTCTATGGTGATCTCAGTCAGTTGAGCTTGTCTGAAACGGTCTCAAACGGGCCTGTTCCGAAGCCCGGTTTGCCCGGCTATGATCTGACGGTCGAACAGGCGGGCAGTTTGGCCATTGAAGGCGCAGACGGTGCGCGGTGGAATATCGGAGTTCTGGCGGATGCGCGTCCAACCGTCGCCATGGACGGCGAATTGGAACGCAAGGTCAGTGGGGAAATGGCGCTGCCGTTTCTTGCCGCAGATGACTACAGCGTGGAGCGTGGGAAGGTTAAGATCTCCCTCGATCTGCCAAATATACCGCGCCGCTTTGGACAGGTTGTTGACCCTGAAGCGCGCCCCGAACTGCTGCTTGATCTGCCGATGCCGTTTTCTGGCTCACGCGCAGAATTCAGCGAAACTCTGGTTGAGAACCTGTCGGAGCATCCTTGGGCGGGCCTTGCGGTGCAGTTTGAGCTGACAGTAGAAGACGCCAGCGACCAGACCAGCGATATTCTTGTGGTCAACGATATCCTGCCGGGTCGGCGGTTCTTCCAACCGATTGCCAAGGCCGTCGTAGAACAGCGCCGCGACATCCTGTGGTCGATGGAGAATGCCGAACGGGTGGGCGATGTCCTGCGTACGATCACCTATGATCCTGAAGGGTTCTTTCCCAATGAACAGGCCTTCCTGACGATCCGCCGCGCAATCACGATCCTTGATCTGACGCGTGAATATGGGCTCGATCTGGAAAAGCGTGACGAGGTCGCTGAGATGTTGTGGAACGCGGCCATGTTGCTGGAGCTTGGGCGCGTCAAGGACGCGCTTGAGCGGTTGCAGCGCGCGCAAGACCGTTTGTCTGAGGCCATGAAAGACGGTGCAACCGACGAGGAAATCGCTGAATTGATGCAAGAGCTGTCCGAGGCGATGCAGGAATATATGAACCAGCTCGCGCAGAACGCGGAGCCGCAGGACCAGCAAAACGCGCAAAACCAGCAGGGTCAGGAAGTGACCGGCGATCAGTTGCAGGAAATGCTCGACCGGATTCAAGAGCTGATGGAAGAAGGCCGTATGGACGAGGCCGAACAGCTTCTGTCCCAGCTGATGGAAATGATGGAGAATATGCAGGTTGCTGAAGGCCAGCAGGGTCAGGGGCAACAAGGTCAGCAGGGCCAGCAATCGATGGAAGACCTGCAGCAGACGTTGCGTGATCAGCAAGGCCTGAGCGACGAGGCATTCCGCGATTTGCAGGAACAATTCAACCCGGATGCGCAAGCTGGCGAAAACCAGGACAATGAAGGACGCAATGGTGGCCAAGGTCGGGGTGAAAGCCATGAAGGCCAAGGCGGACAGGGTCAAGCTGACGGGCAAAGCGATGGTCAGGAAGGTCCGGGACAACAACAAGGCGAGGAAGGCTCTTTGGCGGACCGGCAAGAACAGCTGCGCCGTGAGTTGAACCGTCAAACGCAGAACTTGCCCGGTGCCGGGACCCCTGAAGGCGATGCCGCACGGGAAGCTCTGGGTCGTGCCGGTGAAGCGATGGATGACGCGGAAGAGGCGTTGCGCGACGACCGCACCGCAGATGCGCTGGGCGCGCAATCGGAAGCTATGGATGCCTTGCGCGAAGGTCTGCGTAACCTTGGGGAAGCCATGGCACAGCAGCAAGAAGGCGGGCAGCAGGGCCAAAATGACGGTCAGTTTTCAGAGCAATCTCGCGATCCGTTGGGTCGCGAGTCTGGGCAAACCGGACAGATCGGATCGGAAAGCAACATGGTTCAGGGCGAAGATTCCCGCCGCAGAGCGCGGGAATTGATGGATGAAATCCGCAAAAGATCCGCAGAGCAAGACCGCCCTGAACTTGAAAAAGATTATCTAAACAGGTTGTTAGACCGGTTCTAGCACGATCAGTTGCTGTCGCCAGTGAGCCCAGATATTTGCTGAACCAACGTCTGAGCAACGCCATCAAGCCAAATTCGCGCGGAATTCACGCTGGCCACGTAGCTTTCCATCAATCCTGCAAGAGATGGCACGCTTTCAACGATCTGCGGCGCAAATACGTAGATCAGGAACAGCACAACAAACAGGAAAATGATCAGCAAGAAGCCGGTGCGAAACCCGCTTTTGTGCGCCGCGACTGCTTCTTCGTCCACAATTTCGTTCTCGTCACCTGAAGCGGCTTCGAGGGTCGAATTGATCTCGTCGATATCGGGAAAAATGCCGCCCCTCTGGGCCTGTGCGCCTTTTGTCGGGGCTGCTGCAAGCGGGGTTACATCGTCGTCCTCATAGGCATCCAGCGCCTCGGTGTTTTCGGCGACCATATCAGACAGTTCGGAAAACAGCTTGTCGTCATCCTGCGCGTCGCTCAGCCCCAGATCGGTCTGGGTTTCAATGTTGCTGCCTTCCGCGGCGCGCGCTTGGGTTTCGCGCTCAACCTCTTCATGAATAATGTTCAGGGCTTCAGGATCAATGGTCGGACGCTGCGGCGTTTCGGCGTCGTCTTCTGTCGGGGCCTCAACCTCAGGCGCGGGCTCTGGGGGGGCGATTTTTGCGCCTTGCTGAAACCATGTGTTGTCGCAATTGGAGCACTGGACGTCCCGGCCTTCGATCGGGATCAGATCAGCTTCAACTTCATACTCCGCGTTGCAATTTGGACAAATCAGCCGCATGGTCGTTCCCGTTTCTCTGGTCTTGGGTTCGCGCGTCCCACAATTGTGTGCTGACCATATAGCGGCAAAACTCCTAATCCAAGCATTGTTGTCGCTGCCCGGTTGTAACTGCCCCGTGGCGTGGCATAACTGTGTCAAACCAACGGGAGCAATCTTGCGTGCTAGAGTTAGACAACATCTCCTACAGCTATGGCGGTGAGGACATTTTAACGGATGTAAATCTGACGATGGCACCGGGGTCTTTTCACTTTTTAACCGGGCCGTCGGGGACTGGGAAGTCAACAATCTTGAAGCTGTGCTATCAGGAGTTGATGCCGGATCGCGGTGCGGTTCGTGTATTCGATCAGGACGTCAAAACCCTGTCGCGTGATGAGATAGCGCTCAGCCGACGCCGCATTGGCGTGGTGCATCAGGATTGCCAGTTTCTCGACCACCTCAGCGTTGAGGAAAATATCCTTCTGCCCTTGATCGTGGCGCGGCGGGATGTGTCGACACAACAAGACAACCTCAATGAATTGCTGGCCTGGGTCGGCCTCGAGAAGGTACGCAGTGCCAAGCCGCCGTCGTTATCCGGGGGCGAGCGTCAGCGTATGGCCGTTGCACGTGCCGTAATCATGGACCCGGACATCATTCTCGCCGATGAGCCTACCGGAAATGTGGATTGGGAGATGTCGGTTCGGCTGCTTACCTTGTTGATGGAACTGAACAAAATGGGCAAATCAGTGATGCTGGCGACCCATGATTTGAACTTGATCAGAACCGCGAAATCCAACATCTCGGTTCGGGCATTGAGAATTGTGAACAAGAAATTGCAGGCCGCGGGGGCAGAGCTTTGAGTGCGGCCGTACGATTGCGACACCTTGTAGAAAAACTGCGGGTTTGGTCGGAGCCGCCGCAATCTGATCGGCTGGTGCCACCCACCGGGTTTACCGCGCTACTGACCATTTTTACGGCAGGTGCGATGGCGTTTCTGGCTGTTTTCACCTTGGCACTGTCTTTGGCGACAGGACGGGTCGCGGATCGCTGGGCAAATGAGTTGAGCCAAAGCTCCACGATCCGGATCTCGGCTCCCGCCGAGGAGATGGACGCCCAAACAAGTGCTGTCCTAAGCGTTTTGGAGACAACCAGCGGTGTCGCCTTCGCGCGGGTACTGGGCAATGAGGAACAGCGGGTCTTGCTCGAGCCTTGGTTTGGCGCGGATTTGCCTTTGGACGACTTGCCAATTCCACGCTTGATCGAGGTGATTGAGGAGGAAGAAGGCTATGACCCCGAAGGCTTGCGATTGCGCTTGTCAGCCGAAGCGCCGGGCGCGTTTTTGGACGACCACACGCGCTGGCGTAGACCTCTGGTTTCAGCTGCAAATTCCTTGCGGCTACTCGGCTGGACGGCGTTGGGTTTGATCGGCCTGTCGATGGCGGCAATGGTCACTTTGGCTGCGCGGGCCGCTTTGTCGGCCAATGCGCAGGTGATCCGCGTAACCCGGCTTGTCGGTGCACGAGACACCTATATCGCGAGCGCCTTTGTGCGACGCTTTACCCTCAGGGCGTTCTACGGATCGCTTCTTGGCGCGGCATTGGCGATGATCCTCGTGTCGCTCCTGCCAGAGCCCTCGGACCGCGATGCGTTTCTGACGGGGATCAGTTTCCGAGGGTGGTCTTGGGTCTTGCCGCTGCTTATCCCGCCGTTTTGTGCAATTGTGGCTTTCTGGGCGACACGGCGTGCAGCTTTCAGCACGCTGAGTGAGGTAACCTGACCGATGGCATATGCAGTTCAATGGCTCCGCTCGCTCCTGTTTAACGCGAATATGTATGTGGCGATGTTTGTTCTGGGCATTGTGTTCTTCCCCTACGCGTTAGTGTCTCGGGAAGGGGCGCGGATGGCTTGCTTGAGTTATTGCCGTTGGGTGCGTTGGACTGCGGGATGGATGATCGGCCTGCACACGGAGATACGCGGCACCCCGCCGCAGGACGCCGCTTTGGTGGCTGCAAAACACCAGTCTTTTCTAGACGTTATCGTGATTTTCGGCTCGGTGCCGCGGGGAAAGTTTATCATGAAGGCGTTGCTCAGCTATGCGCCGATCATCGGACAATACGGGCTCAGGATCGGTTGTGTTCCGGTCAATCGCGGCAAGCGCGGGGCGGCAATTGACAAGATGCTGCAAGACGTCAAATCCGGCGCGCAAGATCCCGGCCAACTGATCATCTATCCGCAAGGCACTCGGGTCGCGCCGGGCAGCTACAAGCCTTACAAAATCGGCACCTTTCTTCTCTATGATCAGATGAAACAGCCCTGCGTTCCCGTCGCCCTGAATGCTGGCGTGTTCTGGCCAAAACGCGGGGTCTACCGCAAGCCCGGGACGGTCGTTGTCGAGTTTCTGCCTGCGATTGATCCGGGTCTCGGCAAGGCAGAATTTCTGGCACGTCTTGAAAGCGATATTGAGGAAAACTCCAACCGGTTGATGGCGGATGCAGGGTTCACCGGGGCCAAAGAATGACCAAATTCATAGAGAGCCTTGACGCGTTACAGGTGCTCTATGGGGAGCCTTCGGAAGCCTCTCTGGTCAAGGTGGCAAGGCAGATGACGCCGCTTTACCGCAAGTGGATCGGGGTGTCGAAGTTTTGCATTCTCAGCACGGTCGGGGAGGGAGGCACCGACGCCTCCCCGCGGGGTGATGACGGCCCGGTCGTGCACGAGTTGGACCCGCAGACCCTGGCAATGCCCGACTGGCGAGGCAATAACCGACTGGATTCGCTTCGAAATATTGTGACGGACGGACGCGTTTCGCTGATGTTCATGGTGCCGGGTTCGAACAATGTGGTGCGTGTTAACGGGCGCGCCAAGCTGACGGAAGACCAAAGCTTGCGCCAAAAGTTTGCCCGTGGGGAGGTATTGCCCAAGCTGGTGATTGTCCTGCGTATTGAAGAAATTTACATCCAATGCGCCCGTGCATTGTTGCGCTCCGGGCTTTGGTCCGGAGATCAAAGCGCGGCGCTGCCTAGCGTTGGCGACCTGCTACGGGAAA
>CAYGQQ010000063.1:0-18859 GCA_964352105.1 uncultured Rhodobacterales bacterium
AAACCCTGTCGGGCGGACAGCGCCAAGGCGTGGCAGTAGCGCGGGCGGCGGCGTTTGGATCGAAAGTGATTATCCTTGATGAGCCGACCGCCGCCCTTGGCGTCAAGGAATCCCGCAAAGTGCTGGAGCTGATTCAGGACGTGAAATCGCGCGGCATTCCGATAATCCTGATCAGCCATAACATGCCCCATGTGTTCGAGGTTGCAGACCGCATCCACGTCCACCGCCTTGGTAAACGGCTTTGCGTGATCAACCCAAAGGATTATACGATGTCGGATGCCGTGGCCTTCATGACCGGGGCGAAGGACGCTCCGACGGAGACCCAAGACGCATGACCCCACCAAATACGCGCGACGCAGTTGCTGCGATCAAAGCTGTTCCCCTGAAAAACGGGCGCAGGATCGTCGCAATTGTCGGCGCACCAGCGAGCGGAAAATCCACGCTGGCCGAGGCTTTGAGCGCGCAGATTGAAAACGCGTGCGTGGTCCCGATGGACGGCTTCCATCTGGACAATTCCGTTTTGGAACCGTGCGGGCTTCTGCCGCGCAAAGGCGCGCCGGAAACCTTCGATGTGGCGGGCTTCATCCGCACCATCCGGGCCTGCCGAACCAGCCCGGATGTCTCCTACCCGACCTTCGACCGCGCAGCGGATCGCGCGATCCCGCGGAGCGGTCACATTACCCCCGGTGACGAGACGATCCTTGTCGAAGGCAATTACCTGCTGCTGGACAGCCCGCCTTGGGATGCGCTGGCGGGCGAATGGGACTATTCGATCCACCTCGATGTGCCGCTTGCCACACTCCGCCAACGCCTGATCCAGCGATGGCTGGACCATGGCCACGATCTGGCCGCAGCGACCAGGCGTGCAGAAGGCAATGATCTGGCCAATGCCAAGATCGTCCAGACCCAAAGCCGCAAGGCGGATCTTCTGATCTAGCTAATAGTCCCACCTATGGACGACCGACCTGCCGCCCAGTGGCGCTTGACCGACGCCCGCCAAAGGCGTCTTCTTCGCGGAAGAAACGCTCACAGGAAAACCCGGCATGTCCGCAATAATAATATCGAAACTGGCCGCCTCCGCGCAACCGCAAGCGAAGCAAGACATCGAAGAAAGCCTGCTCAGCGCTCTGGCGCAGGTGAATGCGCAATCTGAAAACGCCACGCTGGTCTTTTCCGCAGATAGCAAAGATGGCCGGCGTTTGGGCGGGGCGACCGGGTCTACCTCTTACGGGTGGCTGCTGCTGAAAATGCTCTGGGTCGATGACAGCGCGCGCGGGGCGGGTCTGGGAAGGCAACTCACCAATGCCATCGAGGCGGAGGCGAAGCGGCTCGGCTGTCACAGCGCGTGGCTTGACACCTCAAACCGGGACGCGCGGGAGTTTTACCTCAAGCTTGGCTATAGCGACTTTGGAAAGCTTGAAAACGGGCCGGACCGCACACCGCCAGAGCATATCAGATGGTTCATGAAAAAGACCCTCTGAGCGCCGCAAGGCGCAGCCCATGCCAATTCATTAACAAATCAGGTTCCGGTTGCCACGACGCATGTGCTAGCCTGCGCCAATTCCAACGAGCAAGACCAAACCACCATGTCCAACGAGCTTCCCCGCTACTATTTCCGCGTCCGTGAAAACGGTGCTGCCGTTTTTCTTGTTGATACCGAAAACCGTCACCGCCGTATCGACATGACCCAGATCGCCGTCGTCAACATCCGCAACGGGGAGATCAAACCCCACGGCGAGACCGAGCTGTCTGACGATGACAAAGAGGTTATTCGCGACTGGATGGCGGAGCGTGAAGCTGTGCTGGAAACCCGCGCCATCGACGATATTTTCCGCGCCGTGGACTATCTGAACCTGACGACCCATTGGGCCCAAACCCGCGCCACGCCAGAACAACTGGACGAGGTGACCGACGACTTGCTGATGGCAATGCATGACCTGCGCGCCGTCCTTGTGCGCAAGAAAGCGGATGCGCTCTCGCAGGATTAGGACGCAGTCTTTCGGGCCTCTGTCTGCATTTGGCGGAACCGGTTCACGAAGCGCGCCCAGATCAGAACCGCCGCCAGCCCAAGACCAATCACAAGGCCCAGCCAAACGCCGACGGGGCCATAATTCCATTGGATACCAATGAGATAACTCGCCGGAATGCCGACAATCCAATAACTGATAGTCGCGTAAATCATCGGCAGCCGCGTGTCTTGTATGCCCCGCAACATGCCAAGGGCCATGACCTGCACCGCATCCACCAATTGAAACAACGCCGCCACGGCCAAAAGCGTGACACCGATGCCGATGATCTCTGAGCGCGCGATTTCATCGGGTGCAATAAAGCCAGAGACAAGCGTTTCAGGGATCATCAGGAACACAAGGATCGTCAACGCGACAAACACCATCGACAGGCCAAACGCGGTCCAGGCCCCCTTTCCAAGCCCTTCGATATCCTTGCGCCCAAGCGCGCGCCCCGCCCGGATCGTTGCGGCTTGGCTGAGACCCACATGCACCATGAATGTCCCCGACGCGATTTGCAGCGCGATGCCGTGGGCCGCCAACGGAATTGTCCCGATCAGCCCCACAAAAATCGCCGAGACCGCGAACATTGCGGTTTCAGCCAAACTCGTCAGACCGATGGGCCAGCCAAGGCGAAACACCTCCATGAAAGCAGGCCAGTCGGGCCGCCAGATACGTTGAAACAGCGCGTAGACCCGCAAAGGTTTCAGCCACAGGATATAGGCAATGGTTAACACAAGGCTCTGAGATTGCGTGAAAACCGACGCAATCGCCGCCCCGCGAATGCCCAGCTCCGGCATCCCGAGATTGCCGAAGATCAGCAGCCAATTCACGAATGCATTGCTCAGCACCGCCAAAACAGTGATCCACAAAACGATCTGCGTGCGCTCCAACGAGGACAGAAAGCTGCGTAAGACCGTCACCAAAAGGGCCGGGATCAGGCCAAAACCCGCGATCCGCAGATAGGTTTGTGCCAGATCAGCCAAATTAGGCTCTTGGCCGAGCACCCGGAACACAAGCCCCGACCAGATCATCAACGGCAACGCGCAGATGCTGAACATCAGGCTGAGCCACAATCCCATCCGGGTGACCCGGCGCGTGCGCACAATATCATCTTGACTTGCCGCCTCCGCAGCCATCGGCATGACCGCAAACGCGAACCCTGCCCCCATCAAAAACAGCAAGAAAAACAAGGAGGTCGCCAGAACCGAAGCTGCGAGCGGCTCCACCCCGTACCAACCCAACATGATCGTATCAACCAGCCCGATGGCAAACAGCGCCAACTGCGAACCAATGAGCGGCAAACCCAGCGTCAAAACCGCGCGGATATGTTGGGGGTAGGTCATGGCCCAGCCCTACGCCTTCGCCCAGCCCCTCGCAATCCCTTTGGTTGCAAGGGCGTCCCGGTGATCCATGCCCGAATATTCGTTTCTAAAACTTACAATCAGATTTTAGGGACGCCCCTAGACGAAAAGCCCCGCAATCCTTATATATTCACTCAACAATAGAATTCGCGTGCGAGTCATGAACCAGCCATTCGAAGAATTACAGGGTGCCCCCCTGATTACGCCATCCACAACCGACCACCCGCTTTACGACGATGTCGTGAACGCGTGTCGCAGCGTGTATGACCCGGAAATTCCCGTTAATATCTACGACCTCGGCTTGGTCTATACCATTGATATCAATGACCAAAACGAAGCCAAAGTGTTGATGACCCTGACCGCGCCGGGCTGTCCAGTTGCTGGCGAAATGCCCGGTTGGTTGGCCGAAGCCATCGAACCCATCGCAGGCATCAAACAGGTCGATGTGGAGATCACTTGGGAGCCGCCCTGGGGCATGGAAATGATGAGCGACGAGGCCAAACTGGAATTGGGATTCATGTGATGTTCGGCATTCCCGGCAAACAAGCGGTGACGATTACGCCCAAGGCGGAGCTTCAAATCGCGAAACTCATGGAAAAAGACGGCCATCAGGGTCTGCGTATCGGCGTCAAGAAAGGCGGCTGTGCGGGGATGGAATACACGATGGATTACGTTGATGAGATCGACCCTAACGACGAAGTTGTGGAGCAAGGCGCGGCCCGTGTGATGATCGCACCGATGGCGCAAATGTTCCTTTTTGGCACCGAGATTGACTATGAGACCTCGCTTCTGGAATCCGGGTTCAAGTTCAACAACCCCAACGTCTCCGAGGCGTGTGGGTGCGGTGAATCGATCAAGTTTGACGACGCCTTGTTCGAAAAGTGAGCGTCAGCGACGCTGATATTGAGCACGCGCTCGACCTGTTCTCCGAAATTGATGACCTGACGACCCGCAAGATGATGGGCGGCTTGTGCATTTACGCCTCCGGCACCATCTTCGCGCTGATTTATTCTGACGGGCAGCTGTTTCTGAAAGCCCAAGGAGCGATGGCCGAAAAGCTGGACGATATGGGCGCAACTCGTTGGCAATACACCAGAAAAAACGGCAAAGTGACATTCATGCCCTACTGGACACTGCCGGACGCGGCCCTTGACGACCCGGAGCTTGCCTGCTCTTTAGCTCGGGAAACCTTGACGCTATTGGAGGGCTGAGATGCGCCGCAAACTTGCCGCTGGAAACTGGAAAATGAATGGGTTGGCTGCGGATCTTGCCGAGATTGGCAAGCTGACCAAGCTGCACCCGACCCCCGCTTGCGACATCATGATTGCGCCACCCGCCACGTTGATCACAAGCGCGCTGGTTGAGGCGGGCGATCACGCGCTGGCCATTGGCGCGCAGGATTGCCACGCGGCCACATCCGGGGCCCATACCGGCGACATCTCAGCAGAAATGCTCCGTGACGCAGGTGCCAGCTACGTTATCCTGGGGCATTCCGAACGACGCGCCGATCATGGCCAAACCGACGATCAGGTGCGTGCAAAGACCGAAGCCGCCCACGCCGCCGGGCTGGTGGCTGTGGTTTGTGTGGGTGAAACGCTCCACCATCGGCAAACCAATTCCACCCTCCATGTTGTGGGCACGCAATTGGCAGAGTCTTTGCCCAAAAGCGTAAGTGGTGCCAACACCGTCGTCGCCTATGAACCGGTCTGGGCCATCGGTACTGGTGAGGTCGCCACTCTGGCGCAGATCGCCGAAGTTCATGATTTCATCCGAGCGGAGCTCAAATCCCGCTTTGGAAACGAAGCAGACGCGATCCGCCTGCTCTACGGCGGTTCCGTGAAGCCCTCGAACGCAGCCGAGATTTTCGCCGTGTCCAATGTCGATGGCGCTTTGGTCGGCGGTGCGTCGTTGAAGGCGCAGGATTTCTCCGGGATAATTGCCGCGCTCGACGCTGCCTGACGGGTGAAAAACGTTCGTCAAAGTCCCACCGATCCCGGCTTCGTCCAAGACCCCTACCCGTTCTATGACGCCCTGCGCGCGCAAGGCCCGTTCGTAAACTGGCAGGACTACGAAATGCCTGTCTCGGCCCATCACAACGTGGTCGCTGCGCTACTGCGCGACAAACGGTTCGGGCGGGAGCAGCCTTCGGATTTACGCGCGCCCATACCTGCCCATTTGCAGCCCTTCCATGACATCGAAGACAACTCCATGCTGGAGCTGGAACCGCCGCGCCACACGCGGCTGCGCAGCCTTGTCTTACGTGCTTTCACATCCCGCAGGATCGCTGCGCTCGAGCCTGAAATCATTGAACTTTGTCACGATCTTATTGATCAATTTCCGAACGAAGAATTCGACCTTCTTAGCCATTTTGCGCAACAACTTCCGGTGATTGTCATCGCTCGGCTTTTGGGCGTTCCGGAGGACAAATCCGACCAGCTTCTCGCGTGGTCAAACGCGATGGTGGCGATGTATCAGGCCAAGCGCACAGCCCGCGATGAGGCGCGCGCGGTGGAGGCCACGCAAGCCTTCGTGGCCTATCTGACGGATTACATCACCCAGCGTCGCGCCGATCCAAAAGACAACCTGATCTCCGCCCTGATCGCGGCGGAAGAAGACGGGGAAACTCTGACCCGGGGGGAGTTGATCTCCACCTGTATCCTGTTGCTCAACGCGGGCCATGAGGCGACGGTGCACACATTGGGCAACGCGGTAAAAACCATGCTGGAAACTGGTCTGCGCCCCTTTGACGATCCTGCCGCCTTCGCGGAAGAGGCGCTGCGCCACGACCCGCCCCTGCATATGTTCACCCGCTACGCGATGGTGGATGTGGCGGTGTTTGGCCACCATTTCAAACGTGGCGATCAGGTTGGCCTGCTGCTCGGGGCTGCGAACCGGGACCCCGCCGCCTACCCCGATCCGGCTGCTTTTGACGTCACCAGACGCAAGCCCGTACATACCAGTTTCGGCGGCGGCATTCACTTTTGCGTCGGCGCGCCCCTAGCACGGATGGAAATCGCACTGGCCATCCCGATCTTGTTTCAGCGCTGCCCAAACCTAAGCCTCGCCGAAGCACCGAAATATGCTAATCTCTATCATTTCCATGGGTTAGAGCGACTGATGGTCACCCGTTAACCTTAACAGGCTGGAAAAACGAAGCACCTGTCTCGGCCCATCGTCAGCCAGAGCGTGGTCCCCGGCTTGGGCAGAAACACTGCCGGAACCGTGGCTTTCAGGATGGAGCCGTCAAACTCCATCCGAAACTCCACAAGACTTTCCCGCCCCATAAATCGCGCGCGTTCCACCGTGGCTTTTGCGGGCGTGCCTTCTTGCGGTGTCGGGTTCGGGCCCCGTCCCTGCCGGTCAAAATCGATCCGCAAATGTTGCGGGCGGATGATGATCTCCACCTCTGCGCCATCTGCGTGGCCCGGTGTCAGAAATTGGCCAAACGGCGTCTCCGTCAGCGCCCCGTTTGAACGCCCGCGGATGATGTTGATATCGGAAAAGAACGCAGCCGCCGCCTTGTCGACGGGGGAGTTGTACAGGTTATACGGATTGCCCATCTGCACGATCCGGCCGCCCCGCATCAACGCAATTGTGTCGGCCATCCGCATCGCCTCGTCGGGTTCATGGGTGACCAGAACAACCGCCGTGCCTTCTTCTTTCAGCACCATCAGGGTCTCATCGCGAATGCCGTCGCGCAGGCGGTTGTCCAGGCCTGAAAATGGCTCGTCCATCAGCATGATTGCGGGTTTTGGGGCCAGCGCGCGGGCAAGTGCGACGCGTTGCTGCTCCCCCCCCGACAATTGATGCGGGTATTTCGCCTCGAACCCCGCCAGATCGACCCGCTCCAGCAGATCGCTGACACGCGCAGCCTTGCTTTGCTTTGACCCGGTAAGACCGAAGCTGATATTGCCCGCGACATCAAGATGCGGAAACAACGCAAAATCCTGAAACATCAACCCGATAGAGCGGTCTTCCGGTGCCAGATGAAGGCTTTCGTTGCTAACCACAGCACCGTTTTCGATGATAACACCGCTGTCTTGACGCTCGATCCCGGCGATGATCCGCAAGGTCGTGGATTTGCCGCAGCCCGAAGGGCCCAATAGGCAGGTGATCTCTCCCGGAGCGACGCGCAGCGACAAGTCTCCGACAACGTTTCCATTGTCAAAAGACTTGTTGATGTTTTGCAACTCCAGTCTTGGCGCCACGTCCGCTGGCCTCGTATCCGATAAAAACGATCAGGATAGGCGGTATCAGCCCACGCTAGGGCCGACAAGACCTTAGAGGTCGGTTTTCAAAGGGTTGCGTTGATCGCGCCACCGTCCAGCAGGATGTTTTGGCCAACAATATAGCCTGCATGTTGGGAGCATAGAAACGCACAGGTCGCGCCAAACTCATCTGCTGTCCCGTAGCGCCGGGCCGGGATTGTCGCCTGACGCGCTTCTCTGGCGTCATCGACCGAGATATTTTGCGCCTGCGCCACAGCCCCGTCCAAGCCATCTGCCCGGTCTGTGGCGTGAATACCCGGCAGGATGTTATTGATCGTGACCCCGTGCGGGGCGACTTGACGCGAAGTGCCTGCAACAAAACCGGTCAAACCAGCGCGCGCAGAGTTTGACAATCCAAGCTGCGGGATCGGCGCTTTGACAGAGCCGGAGGTGATGTTGACCACCCGCCCCCAGCCTTTGTCGATCATGCCCGGCAGGAGGGCCGTCATCAGCGCAATTGGCGTCAGCATGTTGCCGTCCAGAGCCTTGATAAAGTCGTCGCGGTTCCAGTCGCTCCACAAACCGGGAGGCGGACCACCTGCATTTGTCACAAGAATATCAACCCCTTGCGCGGCCTCTAGAACCTCTGCTTGTCCTTCAGCAGTGGTAATGTCGGTGGCCACGCAGGTCACATTGACCCCAAACTCGTCCCGGATCGCGGCCCCTGCCCGCTCCAACGTGTCTGCCGTCCGCCCGTTCAAGATGACGTCGACGCCGGCACCCGCCAAAGCGCGCGCGCAGCCAAGGCCCAACCCTTTGCTGGAGGCCCCGATAAACGCGCGTTTTCCCGAAATTCCAAGATCCATGACGATGCTCCTTGATCATAAACTCTACTCCTTGCCTAACACTGCAAAGCGCCGCGGAAAAGCCATCTCAGTTTACGGGGAAGGGCTCGGGTTTTTTGCCCATGAAATCAAATCGGACAAAGTTTACCTGTGGGAAAATTCGATGATTCTGCCGGGTGGATCTGCCCCCATTCGGTGCCAATCCAATGAAGGCTGCCACGTGATGAAACAGACCGGTCCATCCGAAATCCATCCGCTGCAACGCTATTGCGGCTATCTCGGCCGTGATTTCCGGGTTGTTCTGGGCGTGAACCAACGCGACGGCATGTGCTGTGAACAGGATCTGGTCGCAGGCGATACGTACCGAATGGATGCGGGGTTTGCGCGTCATATCCTGCGTGGCGCTGTTCAGTTTCAAGCGCTCTTGGTTCTGATGACCAGAAATGGCCACAGCTTGACCGTCGCGATTGGAACCGATCCCTGGAATGAAACCGTGCTTCTTGCCTCGGATGAAATCACGCGGGATACGAAATACGAACTGATTAAGGTTGAGACATCGCGCCCGCAAATCACCAAATTCGTCCACGCTGCGGGAAATACCACCCTGCCCGCGCAATCGCATTCCGCTGAAACGGGCCTGCACGCCGTTCAGCTTTAGCACACTCCAGAGAACCGATTGCACTAAGGCCCGCGCAGGCCTATATCGCGTCCTATGCTGGATCGCGCCTCAAATACTCCCGAATTGCCGCCCGAGATTGCTCGGCGCAGGACATTCGCCATCATCTCGCACCCGGATGCGGGCAAGACGACTCTGACTGAGAAGTTTCTGCTCTATGGCGGTGCGATCCAAATGGCGGGCCAAGTGCGCGCAAAGGGGGAAGCACGCCGGACGCGATCCGACTTCATGCAGATGGAAAAGGACCGGGGTATCTCTGTGTCAGCCTCCGCGATGTCCTTTGATTTTGGTAAGTACCGCTTCAATCTTGTGGACACGCCCGGCCACTCTGACTTCTCCGAGGATACCTACCGCACGCTGACCGCCGTGGACGCCGCCGTGATGGTAATCGACGGGGCCAAGGGTGTAGAAAGCCAGACGCAGAAACTGTTCGAAGTTTGCCGTCTGCGCGACCTTCCGATCTTGACCTTTTGCAACAAAATGGACCGTGAAGCGCGCGATACCTTCGAGATTATTGACGAAATCCAAGAAAACCTTGCGATTGACGTGACACCCGTTTCCTGGCCCATCGGCATGGGCCGCGACTTCATGGGATGCTACGATCTGCTCAATGACCGCCTGGAGTTGATGGATCGCGCCGATCGCAACAAAGTCGCGGAAAGTGTTGAAATAAAAGGACTTGATGACCCCAAGCTTGCGGAACATGTCCCGGCAGAGCTGCTGGAGAAGTTCCTTGAAGAGGTCGAAATGGCCCGCGAGTTACTGCCTGCGTTTGACCAGCAAGCGCTGCTGGACGGGACGATGACGCCGATCTGGTTCGGCTCCGCCATTAACTCTTTCGGGGTGCAGGAGCTGATGAAAGGCATTGCCGATTTCGGCCCGCAGCCCCAGCCACAAAAAGCTCAGCCGCGCCAGATCTCCCCCGAGGAGACCAAGGTTGCGGGCTTCGTGTTCAAGGTACAGGCCAATATGGACCCCAAGCACCGCGACCGCGTGGCCTTCGTGCGTATGGCGGCGGGGCATTTCAAACGTGGCATGAAATTGACCCATGTCCGGACGAAAAAGCCGATGGCCATTTCAAATCCGGTGCTGTTTCTGGCCTCCGACCGGGAACTCGCCGAAGAGGCCTGGGCAGGCGACATCATCGGCATTCCAAACCACGGCCAGCTGCGCATCGGCGACACCCTAACCGAGGGTGAAATGCTGCGTGTCGCGGGTATCCCATCATTTGCACCGGAACTGTTGCAGACCGCGCGCGCGGGTGACCCGCTCAAAGCCAAACACCTTGAAAAAGCGCTGATGCAATTTGCCGAAGAAGGGGCCGCGAAGGTCTTCAAACCCGCGTTCGGCTCCGGCTTTATAGTGGGCGTCGTGGGCGCGTTGCAATTCGAGGTTCTGGCATCACGGATTGAGCTGGAATACGGCCTGCCCGTTCGGTTCGAGCCGTCGCAATTCACCTCCGCACGCTGGGTCACCGGCGAAAAAGCGGCCGTCGACAAGTTCTGCGAGGCCAATAAGCAGCATATCAGCCACGACAATGACGGCGATGTGGTCTACCTGACCCGGCTGCAATGGGACATCGACCGGATCGAGCGGGACTACCCCGACGTCACCCTGTCTGCGACCAAGGAAATGATGGTCTAGACCAGCTTTCATTGACCTTTGCAGTGTTCCGCGCTACATGCTCTCTACCTGTGGAAAACGTCCACGGGACGACGCAGGGACGCGTTGGAACCTGCGTCCCAAATCACTGCCGCAAAATGCTGCAACATTTGGATATAAATGACAAAATTCACTGACCTGAAACTTCACGCCAAAGTCCTCAAAGCTGTTGAGGAAACCGGCTACACAGATCCAACGCCAATTCAGGCAGGCGCTATACCGCCCGCATTGGAAGGCCGCGACGTGCTGGGCATCGCACAGACGGGTACGGGCAAAACCGCCAGTTTCACGCTGCCGATGATCACGATGCTGAACCGCGGCCGCGCCCGCGCACGGATGCCGCGCAGCCTGGTTTTGGCCCCGACGCGGGAGCTGGCAGCGCAAGTTGCCGAAAACTTCGACGCCTACGCCAAGCACACCAAACTGACCAAAGCGCTGTTGATCGGCGGCGTGTCCTTCAAGGAACAAGATGCGCTGATTGACCGAGGTGTTGACGTGCTGATTGCGACGCCGGGCCGGCTTCTCGATCATTTCGAGCGTGGCAAGCTTATCCTGTCTGACGTCAAGATCATGGTCGTCGATGAGGCGGACCGGATGCTCGACATGGGGTTCATCCCCGATATCGAGCGTATCTTCCAGATGACGCCGTTCACGCGCCAGACCCTGTTTTTCTCGGCCACGATGGCCCCTGAGATTGAGCGGATCACCAATACATTCCTGTCCAATCCCGCCCGGATCGAAGTTGCGCGGCAGGCCACGACCTCCGACACGATCACTCAGCAATTGTTCGAACTTGCTGGCACCCGCCGCGACGCGCAAGCCAAGCAAAAACGCGATTTCCTGCGTCAGCTGATCAATCAGGAAGGTGAGGCTGTGACCAACGGCATCATCTTCTGCAACCGCAAAGTTGACGTTGATATTGTCGCTAAGTCCTTGAAAAAATACGGACATGACGCAGAACCTATTCACGGTGATCTGGATCAATCCTACCGCACACGGACACTGGATGGGTTCCGGGAAGGCAAAATAAGGTTCCTTGTGGCCTCCGACGTGGCAGCGCGCGGATTGGACATTCCCAATGTGAGCCACGTGTTCAACTTCGACGTGCCGTCCCATGCGGAAGACTATGTACACCGGATCGGCCGGACGGGTCGTGCGGGACGCAAAGGTGCGGCGATGATGATCTCCACGCCGAAAGACGAGAAGCTTCTCAAAGCCATTGAAGACCTGATCAAAACGGAAATTCCACGCGGCGATACGGGCGCGCAAAAGCCGCCAGCTCCGCGCGAAGAAGCAGAGCAGAGCGACGAGAAACCGAAATCACGCCGCCGCAGTCGCAAGACCGCCGACAAGCCGGCAGTTGCAGAAACAAAGGCAGAAGCGGCCCCGCAGCAGGAGGTCGAGGCGAAGGAAAAGCCAACACGCCGTCGCAAGCCAGACGCGAAGGCGGAGGAGAAATCCGAGGCCACACCAGCTGAGACGCCCGAGGGCCAATCCGAAGACCGCCGCGACAATCGCAATCAGCGCAGCCGTGGCGGACGTGGGCGTGGCCGCAATGACGACCGGGGACCGAAAGTTTTGGGTCTGGGCGATCACCTGCCCGGCTTCATCGCAATGAGCTTTGATGAACGCCGCGGTGGCCCAGCCAATTCTACCGAAGAACCCGCAGCAGAGCCGGAAACACCGGACCTGCCCGACGAAGCGGCAGAGAGCTAGGTCGTAAACTAAGCAGCAAGCCGGGAGATCAGCACGATCACTTCCGGCTTTTTGCCAATCTCACTAACGCAGGTCTGCCGAACGAGGCGTGTAATCGCCTCTTCCAGCTTCGAATCATCCAGAATCGTCTTGTCATCGGCGCGGCCCAAGAACTGTCCGACGTCATCTTCCAGAATATCGGCCAAAGGCGCGTTTGACTGGCCGGTTTCGGGCAGGCCCTTCAGCTCGCACCAGGCATCCAGGAGCGGCGCGTCCTCTTCATCAATCAAAACGCCAATGACGACCTGACCGTTCAGCGCCATCCGGATCCGGTCGCGCACGATACCGTCCAAAGCCCCAATTTGGACGGAGCCATCAAGATAGAGCCTGCCGGTTTCCACAAATTCCACCACTTCCGGCCGGTTGCCAGACAGCGACACCATTGTGCCGTTGGGGGCCACGATTGACGCGATCCCGTTGGCGGTGCCCAGCTTGGCATGCTCGCGCAGCATCCGGTGCTCACCATGCATCGGCACAAGGATTTGCGGTTGCACAAGGCGGTGCATTTCTTCCAGATCGGGCCTGTTCGCGTGGCCTGAGACATGGATATCGGCCATTTTGTCGTCAATCACATCGACGCCCATCTCTGACAGCGCGTTGACGATCCGACCTACCGAAACCTCGTTTCCGGGAATGGTTTTTGAGGAAAACAGGAACAAGTCGCCCTCTTTCAAGGTCAGCCCCTGAAACTTCCCACGGGATAATTGCGCAGATGCGGCCCGGCGTTCGCCCTGACTGCCTGTAGCCAGCAACATCAGGTGATCGCGCGGAATGCTTTGAGCTTCCTCAGGCGCAACCGTGGGTGGGAATTCATCGATAACCCCTGTTTCCAAACCCGCCGCGACCATTTTCTTCATCGCGCGGCCCATCAAAACGATGGAGCGCCCGGCAGCGATCCCGGCATCGGCCAGCGTCTTTACTCGCGCGATATTCGACGCAAACGTGGTGGCCACAACCATGCCTTCGGCCTCCGACACGATCTTGGTGATCGCAGGGCCCACGGTAATTTCCGAGCGACCTTCATGGCGGGAAAACACATTGGTGCTGTCACAGACCAGCGCTTTGACAGGGCCAAGATTGCCCCAAGCCGCGCGGTCGAACGGCTCCCCCAGCACGGGTGTTTCGTCGATCTTGAAATCGCCCGAATGCACGATGCGGCCTTCCGGCGTGTCGATGATCAGCGCGCTCGATTCCGGGATTGAATGGGAAATGGGCATGAACCCAACCTTGAACGGACCAGCCTCCACTTGCGTGGGCATCGGGCCGACAGTTTGGATCTGTGTGCCGTCGAAGCCATGCTCTTCCAGCTTCAAGCGGCCGATATGCGCGGTAAATTTCCGCGCATAGATCGGCGCGTTCAGACGGCCCAGAAGATGGCCCACCGCGCCCACATGATCCTCATGGGCGTGGGTGATGAAGATGGCGTCCAGACGGTCAGCACGTTCTGCGATCCATTCAATATCTGGAAAGATCAGATCCACCCCCGGCGAGCCATCCATATCCGGGAAGGTCACCCCCATATCAACTAGAATGAACCGTTCTTTCCCCTTCCGGCCATAGCCGTAGAGATACATGTTCATACCAACTTCGCCTGCCCCACCAAGAGGCAGATAAATGAGCTGCTCGCCCGCCATCGTTATTCCGATCTGTTATAGCTGTTGATGACGACCAGCCCATGCATGGTCAATTCATCGTTGAAGTCATCAAATAGCGCTTCTGATTGCTGGAACAAGGGGGCAAGACCCCCGGTGGAGATCACCTTCATCTCCCGGCCATGCTCTGCCTTGATCCGGGCGCAAATTTCCTTGATCAGGCCGATATAGCCCCAGAACACACCCGATTGCATACACGCAACCGTGTTGGTGCCGATGACCGCTTGCGGTTTGGTGATGTCCACATGCGGCAGTGCCGCCGCCGCCTGATGCAACGCCTCAAGGCTGAGGTTCACGCCCGGTGCAATCACACCCCCGATATAAGCCCCGTCTGTATCGACCACGTCAAAGGTTGTTGCCGTGCCGAAATCGACAACGATCAGATCGCCGCCGAAAATGTCATGGCCCGCAACGGTGTTCACCAACCTGTCTGGGCCCACTTGCGTACCTGCATCGACACGGACATCGACCGGTAAGCGGCAGCCATCCTTGCCCACAACCAGAGGGCGTGTATCGAAATACCGATCCGCAAACACCCGCAGGTTGAACACCACGCGCGGCACGGTCGAGGAGATGATGATCTCCGTAATTTCAGCCTCGATGTTTTGGTATTTCATCAGGGTCGTCAGCCAGACGTAATACTGATCCGCTGTGCGTTGCCATTCCGTCGCCGTCCGCCAGGTCGCAATAAAGCTGCGCCCGTCCCAGATCGAGAAGACCGTGTTTGTGTTGCCGCAATCAATTGCCAGAAGCATGGCTCACCTCTCAGAAATAGACGTCTGCGGCCGGAACCGGGCGCAAACCTTTTGGCGTCTTTAGAATAAGAGTGCCCTGCGCGTCTATGGTCTCAAAAACGCCGGTGATCTCTTCGCGCGGCGTGCGGGCGGTAATCACCTCGCCCAGACGCGCCGCTTTACGCAACCAGCTTTCGCGGATTGGTGCGAAGCCGAGCTTTGCGTAAGTCGCCTCCTCGGTGGCAAAATTCACTGCGAGCGCTTCGAGGAATTCCGTGGTGTCAGGTGCTGTGCCACGATCCGCAAGGCACACCGGCGGGAACATCGCATCGGCCACATCAGGTGCACTGGCCAGATTGACGCCGATGCCAATAGACAGCCACGCCACGCCGCTGCCCTGGCCCACGCTTTCCAGCAAAATCCCCGCGATCTTACCGCCTGCCAGCAGCACATCATTGGGCCATTTGACCGCCAGTTTGGTGCGATCGGCGTAAAGGCTGAGCGTCTCGTAAAGCGCGTTGGCGGCAAAGAAGGACCGCAGCGCCGCATCGGCGGCGGTCCCTTCCGGACGCATCACCAGCGTGGCTGCGAAATTGCCTTCCGGGTTCTTCCAGACGCGGCCCTGCCGGCCCTTTGCAGCGGTTTGCTGGTCGGCCATGATCCATGTGGGGCGCATCAAGGTCGGTGCAACGCGCGTCGCTTCCGCCATGGTGCTGTCCACAGAGGCCAGCTTGATCTTGTCATAGCCTTCCGGCCAGAGGCTACCCTCAGTTGACAAGAGCACCCGCAGCGGCCAGCGCCAGACCTTCGATCCCAAAGAGGTTGATCACACCCACCACCATAATAGCGGCAGAGGCCATCAGCATGGTCCATCCCACCATAGGCATGTTGCCATCCAGCGCGTCGCGTTCCTCGCCGAAATACATGTAGTAGATGATCCGCAGGTAGTAGAACGCACCAATTACGGAGGCAATCACGCCTGCCACCGCTAACCATGTCATATTGGCGTCCACGGCGGCTTTGAGCACGTAGAACTTTCCAAAGAAGCCCACCAGCGGCGGAATACCCGCAAGCGAAAACATCAAGACCAGCATCGCAAGCGCGCGGCCCGGCTCATGCTTGGAATAGTTCTGCAACGCGTCGATATCAGTGACGGGCTGGCCGTCTTTTTCCATGCTCAGGATGAAGGCGAAGGTGCCGATATTCATCGTCACGTAAATCGCCATGTAGATCAGCATCGCCTGCACGCCCTCAGCCGTGCCAGAGGCAAGACCCATCAGCGCAAAGCCCATATGGGCGATGGAGGAATAGGCCATCAGCCGTTTGATATCGCGCTGACCGATTGCAGCGATGGCACCAAGGAACATGGAGGCCACCGACAAGAAGGCCACGATCTGGCTCCAGTCGCCGACAGCGCCGCCAAACGCGTCATGCACAACCCGCGCGAACAGCGCCATCGCGGCGACTTTGGGCGCGGTTGCGAAGAAGGCGGTGATCGGCGTGGGCGAGCCTTCATAGACGTCGGGCGTCCACATATGGAACGGTGCTGCAGAGACCTTGAAGGCCAGACCGGCGGTGATGAAGACCAGACCGAAGATCAAGCCAAGCGAATTGTGCCCCTCATGCAGTGTCGACACGATGCCAGAGAACAGCGTGGTGCCCGCATAGCCATAGGTCAGCGAGGCCCCGTAAAGCAGCAAGCCCGAGGACAACGCCCCAAGGACGAAGTATTTCAGACCCGCTTCCGTGGATTTGACGCTATCGCGGCGCAAGGCAGCCACGACATAGAGCGACAGCGATTGCAGCTCCAGTCCCATGTAAAGCGCCATCAGATCGCCCGCAGAGACCATCATCATCATGCCCACAACGGCCAAGGCGACTAGGATCGGATATTCGAACCGGAACAAGTCGTGGCGAGCCATGTAATCTTGGCTCAGAAGCAGGATCGCCGCCGCCGACAAAAGGATCGTCACCTTCGCAAAGCGCGCAAATCCGTCATCGATGAAGGCCCCGCCAAAGGCTTCCTGCGTGCCCTCGCCCGTAAAGCCGATCCAGGCGGCCAGCGCCACGAACAGGCCCGAGGTCAGCCACAAGATAAGCGGCGCAGTCTTGTCTTTGCCGGTGTAGACGCCCCCAAGCAAGGCCGCCATCGCAAACACAGCGAGGATGACTTCCGGCAGGACAATGGCGAGATCAGTTTGGATCATGGCTCAGGCTCTCAGTTCTCGGCATATGCCGTGGCCGCGTCTGAATTCAGAACGGCAGTGTCGTAATTGGAGACCAGCGCCTCGACGCTTGGCCCGATCAGATCGAGGACAAGCGCTGGGTAGACGCCCAATAGCAATGTCATGACGACAAGCGGCGCAAAGATCGCGCGCTCGCGCTTGGACATGTCGGTGATGGATTTCAGGCTTTCCTTGATCAGATCGCCCATAACCACGCGGCGGTAAAGCCACAATGCATAGGCTGCTGACAAGATCACGCCAGAAGTTGCCACGACGGCGACCCAAGTGTTGACCTGGAAAATGCCCATCAAGGTCAGGAACTCACCAACAAAGCCAGACGTGCCCGGAAGGCCGACATTGGCCATTGTGAACAGCATGAAGATCATCGCGTAAGCGGGCATCTTGTTGACCAAACCGCCATAGGCATCGATCTCGCGGGTGTGCATCCGGTCGTAAATCACGCCGACACACAGGAAAAGCGCCCCGGAGATAAAGCCGTGGCTGATCATCTGGAAGATCGCCCCGTCAATGCCCTGCTGGTTCACCGCAAAGATACCCATCGTCACGTAGCCCATATGGGCCACCGAAGAATAGGCGATCAGCTTTTTCATATCGTGCTGCGCCAAGGCCACCAGCGAGGTGTAGACAATCGCAATGGCAGACAGCCACAACACATATGGCCCCATGATCTCGGAGCCCACAGGGAACATCGGCAGCGAGAAGCGCAGGAAGCCGTAGCCACCCATTTTCAGCAAGATCGCTGCCAGCACCACAGAGCCTGCAGTGGGCGCTTGCACGTGTGCATCGGGCAGCCATGTGTGAACCGGCCACATCGGCATTTTCACCGCGAAGCTGGCAAAGAACGCGAGCCACATCAGGGTCTGCGCACCGCCCAAGACTTGAATGCCAAGCAGGCTGAAGCTTTCCGAGCCGAAACTGTGGCTGAGCAGCGTCGGGATGTCGGTGGTGCCTGCATCAATATACATCGCGATCATCGCAACCAGCATCAGGACAGAGCCCAGAAGCGTATAGAGGAAGAACTTGAAGGAGGCATAAATCCGGTTCGCCCCGCCCCAGATGCCAATGATCAGGAACATCGGGATCAGGCCTGCCTCGAAGAACAGGTAGAACAAGATCAGATCAAGCGCGCAGAACACGCCCAGCATCAGCGTTTCCAAAAGCAGGAACGCAATCATGTAGTCTTTGACCCGGTGCTTGACGTCCCAACATGACGCGATCACCAGCGGCATCAGGAAGGTTGTAAGCAACACGAAGGTGACGGAAATCCCGTCGACGCCCATTTTGTATTGCAGACCCAGCAACCATTCGCGCTCTTCCACGAACTGGAAGCCCGTATTGGCCGGATCGAAACCGGTATAAAGGAAGATCGACAAAAGAAACGTGGCCGAGGTCGCAATCAGCGCCAGCCATTTGGCATTGCGCTGTGCGGCCTCATCATCGCCGCGCAGGAAAAGGCCCAGAATGATCGCGGCGACCAGCGGCATGAAGGTGATGATAGACAGAAGATTATCCATGATCTTAGCCCCCCAATCCGATGGCAAACCAGGTGATTAACACCACGATCCCGATCACCATTGCAAAGGCGTAGTGGAACATGAAGCCCGACTGCGCCCGCCCGGCGATGCGTGTGAAGAACGGCACAATCCCCATGGCAACTCCATTGATGGAGCCGTCAATGACGTTGCCGTCACCGCGCCGCCACAAGAAGCTG
>CAYGQQ010000064.1:0-18509 GCA_964352105.1 uncultured Rhodobacterales bacterium
ATATGAGACTGGCAGTGACCCGGTACGCCGCGCTGAAGCAGCGCAACGACAGGGCCGGGCCGGGCGGGTGGCACCCGGTATGTGCTACCGGTTCTGGACACGCGCAGCCGAAGGCGCTTTGCCGGAATTCCCACCCGCAGAGATCGAAGCCACAGACCTTGCCGGCCTCGCTTTAAGTGTCGCGGCATGGGGCACTCAGGTAGGTGATCTGGCGCTGCTTACCCAACCGCCCGAGGGGGCTTATGCCAACGCACAAACCCTTCTGAGGTTGCTTGACGCGCTGGATCAAGGCGGGCGGCTGACCGCGCACGGGGCCAAAATGGCGCGTATCCCAGCCCACCCCCGTCTTGCCCATATGATCCTGTCGAGCGATGCCGGTGCCGCGAAAATTGCAGCGCTTTTAACGGAGCGTGATCTGCAGGGTCCGCGCGCGGACAGTGATCTGGGGTTGCGGCTGCGGGCGCTGGATCATGGCGATGGTCCAAAACCCCTGCTTGGCGCGATCCGGGCCGAGGTCAAGCGGCTTGCGCGGTTTGCCAGTGGACCAAAACGCAGCCTTGGCGAGATGGCGGCGCTGGCCTATCCCGACCGGGTCGCCCGGCGCAGATCGGGGCAGGACGCGCGCTACCTTTTGTCGGGGGGCAAAGGGGCCAAACTTGACGCCGGAGACGGTCTTGCCGGTCATCCCTATTTGGTGGCGCTGGATCTGGATGGTGATGCCAGAGAGGCGCGCATTCGTCTGGCCGCCCCATTCAGTGAGGCCGAGCTTCGCGCGGTTTTTAAAGACCAGATCACCACGGAAAACCGGTGCTTCTGGTCGAAACAAGATCGGCAGGTTCTGGCGCAAACGCAGGAACATTTAGGCGCATTGGTTCTGGATGCGCAAAAGTGGACCGCAGCCCCCGATGAGATGATGACGCGCGCGCTTCTTGACGGTGTTCGCGATCTTGGGCTGGATGCGCTGGGCTGGAGCAAAGCTGCACGAAACCTGCGCGCGCGGGTGCAATATCTGGCCGCACAAAGCGCGGAGTTTCCCGATTGGTCAGACGCCGCGTTGATGGAAAATCTGCAAAGTTGGCTGGCCCCGTTCCTGACAGGACAACGCTCCGCCAGCGATCTGGCGCGCGTTGATCCGGAACCCGCTTTGCGCGCGGCGTTGGGCTGGGATCTCGCGCAGAAACTGGACCAGCTTGCCCCTGCCAGCTTCATAACGCCGTTGGGCCGCAAACTGGCGCTGGACTACAGCGGCGATGGCCCGGAGATCGCCGTCCGTCTGCAGGAAATGTTCGGCGTGACCCGCCATCCGTTGATCGGGCCGCGCAAGGTGCCCTTGAAGGTCACGCTGCTGTCGCCTGCGCAGCGCCCGGTGCAGGTGACAACTGACCTTCCGGGGTTTTGGCAGACCAGCTACGCAGATGTGCGCAAGGACATGCGTGGCAGGTATCCGCGCCATCACTGGCCGGATGATCCTACCCAGGCCGACCCCACATTGCGTGCCAAACCCCGTGGGCAATAGTCATTTCGCATAGCGGAAATCGGTATTGCGTACTGGACAGCACCCCCTGCGCCGCTAGTGTCCATGGGAGCAAATTTTCCAGGAGGGTCCGATGGCGCAATCAGGATCAAAATTTGGCACAAGCCAATCCGTTCGCAGGTTCGAAGACGCACGGTTTTTGACAGGCCATGGCCGATATCTTGATGATATCACGCCTGAGGGGGCTCTGTTTTGCTACGTCTTCCGGTCTCCGGTGGCGCATGCTGAGATATCGGAATTGGACGTCAGCGACGCGCGCGAAGCAGACGGCGTGCATCTGGTCCTGACCGCCGCTGATCTTGAAGAGGCTGGCATTGCCAACGAGATGGACGCCTCCATCATTGAAAATCGCGACGGGTCTGATGGGGCCGCGCCGGTCCGGCCCCTTCTGGCGACCGGACGCGTGCGCTTTGTGGGCGAACCTGTGGCCTTTATTGTGGCGGACACGTCCGCGCAGGCCAAAGATGCGGCTGAACTGATCCTGTTTGATTATGAAGACCTTGAGGTCCATGTTCTGCCCATCCATGGCGGACCTGTGATCCACCCGGAAGCCCCTGACAACGTCGCCTATGACTGGGGCATCGGCGATGAGGAAGCCACCCAAGCCGCCTTTGAAGCAGCCGCCTTCACCACCAAGCTTGAGATCGCTGACAACCGCGTGATCGCAAACTCGATGGAGCCGCGGGGCTGTTTCGCCGAAATCGAGGGCACCCGCTTGCATGTCAGCATCTCCGGCCAAGGCGTTTGGGATTTCAAAGATGAATGCGCGAAAACGCTCGGGATGAAGCCGCAGGACGTCCGGGTCACCAATCCCGATGTTGGCGGCGGGTTCGGCATGAAAGCCTTTGATTATCCGGAATATTTCCTTGCCGCCCATGCCGCGCGTGCGCTGCAAAGCCCCGTGCGTTGGCAAGCGGAACGCACTGAAAGCATGCTGAGCGACAATTCCGGTCGGGACCTCGTTTCCACCGCGGAGTTGGCTTTTGACGACACCCACAAGATCATAGCCTATCGCGTTTATGCGCAGTCCAACATGGGCGCTTACAATTCGGGATATGCGCAATTCATTCAGTCTGAATTGGCGGCAAAAGTGCTGATGGGGACGTATGACGTGCAAACCGCCTATTACCGAAATGTCGGCATCTACACCAACACGACGCAAGTCGATGCCTATCGCGGGGCGGGGCGGCCCGAGGCGATCTATGTGCTGGAACGCGCCATCGACCACGCCGCGCGGGAGTTGGGCGTTGACCAGCTGGAGTTGCGGCGCAAGAACTTCATCCCCGCCGACAAGTTTCCCTACACAACTGTTACGGGTGAGCTGTACGACGTGGGTGATTTCCACAAGGTTCTGAGCCGCGCCGAACAGGAGGCCGATCTTGCGGGATTTGCTGCGCGGCGCGAAGTCTCCAAGGCCGACGGCAAGCTGCGTGGCCTTGGCGTGTGCTACTATATCGAAAGTATCCTTGGCGACGCTGAGGAAACGGCCAAGATTGAGTTTACAGACGCCGGACGGGTGAACCTTTATGTCGGGACCCAGTCGAACGGGCAGGGCCACGAGACGGTCTACCGTCAGTTGCTGCATGAATTTTCCGGGATCGACGTTGATCTGATCGACATCGTGCAGGGCGATAGCGACAAAATCGCCAAAGGCGGCGGCACAGGCGGGTCCCGCTCTGTCACGACACAAGGCACGGCGACCAAGGCAACGGCCGCGACGATGATCGAAAAGTTCCGCCCCTTTGTCGCAGATCAGCTTGGTGTGGAAGATGTGGCCTATGAAGACGGCACATTCCGCGCCGATGGCTCCAACCGGGTCATGACATTGGTTGAGGCGGCAGAGCTTGCGCGCGCGGCAGGACAGACGGACCTGCTGAGCACATCTGAAACCACGGTTTTGCCGGGACGGTCTTTCCCCAACGGCTGTCACATTGCCGAGATGGAAGTTGATCCCCAGACCGGCGTGACCCAATGCGTCAAATACACGGTCGTCGATGATTTCGGCATTCTGATGAACCCGATGCTCGCCGAGGGACAGGTGCATGGCGGCGTTGCGCAAGGGATCGGTCAGGCGATCTCGGAGCATGTCGTCTATGACGAGGACGGCCAGCTATTGACCGCAACCTTCATGGATTACGGGATGCCGCGGGCCGATACGATGCCGGTGATCGAATTCCATTCGGAGCCCGTCCCGTCAACAGCCAACCCCTTGGGCATGAAAGGCTGCGGCGAGGCCGGCACGGTCGGTGCGCTCGCTGCCGTGGCCAATGGGGTGCTCGACGCCACCTGGGCGGCGGGATTACGACATGTTGATATGCCGTTTACGCCGCATCGTGTATGGTCATGGTTAAACAGCGATAATATCGCCGCGGAATAGGATCGCAAATCGGACAAACTTGCGCCTCTTTACGCGGCTATCGCGGATGAAAGCGCGAGTGAGTTTATAAGATGACGAGACGGATCAAGATCGGGGGCCAGCGTGCGGTGGCCTAAGTTTCTGGAAAGGCTCGGGGCGTACTCAGTCCCTATGTCCGACCGCCTCAAACGCCTGACAGGCTTCGGGCCAGCCCCCCGCAACCTGCATCCTGCCGGCCCGCGCGGTCCTGTCACCCATGTGATTATCCTTGATGGGACCATGTCCTCGCTTGAGGAAGGCCATGAAACCAATGCGGGCATGACATTCAATCTGCTGCGCGAAATGGCCCCGTCGGCCTCGGTCTCGCTGAAATATGAAGCAGGCATTCAGTGGCAAGGCTACAGGCGCGCCATTGATGTATTGGCAGGCGTCGGGATCAACCGCCAAATCCGCGAAGCCTATGGCTACATCGCGTCACGCTACCGACCGGGCGACAAAATCTTCCTGTTTGGCTATTCGCGTGGGGCCTATGCCGTGCGCTCGCTGGCTGGCGTGATCGACCGTGTGGGCCTTCTGAAATCCGATTGCGCGACGGAGCGCAACGTGCGTCAGGCCTACAGGCACTACCGACGTGATCCCGATGCGATCAGCGCCCGCGCGTTCAGTAGAGTGCATTGCTATGACGAGGCCAATGTGGAGATGATCGGGGTTTGGGACACAGTCCGCGCGCTGGGCTTTCGCGCGCCGCTCTTGTGGCGGTTTTCCCCGGTGGAGCATGAATTTCACGACCATTCCCTGGGAAACACGATCCGAAACGGCTTTCACGCCTTGGCGATGCACGAAACGCGCCGGGTTTTTGAGCCGGTTTTATGGAAATGCCATTCCGAATTTACCGGCAATATCGAGCAGGTCTGGTTTCGTGGCACGCATGGCGATGTCGGCGGCCATCTGAACGGGTTTGAGCAGGCACGGCCTCTGGCAAATATCCCGCTGGTCTGGATGCTGGAAAACGCACAAGCGCTGGGATTGCCACTGCCTGACAATTGGCAGGAGCGGTTCCATTGCGATGTCACCGCCCCCTCGGTCAGCACATGGCAGGGGTTCGGAAAGCTGTTCATTCAGCGCAGAAAACGCAAGATCGGCCTTGATCCGTCGGAGCGTATTCACCCCTCAGCCATGGGTCACACGCAACCGGCCCGGTTCCAGAAGCGATTGCCATTCATGTCGCGCACCTGATCTGAAATGGCCGCGTGGGTCGACGTGCCGTCGCTAAGTTCGATGCGTCGCATGCATTTCAAGTAATTGGAAATAATACATAAAAATAGAATTTTGCCGTGAGGTTAAGATGCGGCGGATCAGACAGCCATGGTCCGCAAAACCGGGGTGGCGACTGCGCGGGGCGATTTCTAAAGGGTTGCATATCTCCTGAAATATGAGGCATTGGGTGCGGCCATCGGACTGCGTGACGTGTGTCCGCCGCCAATTTTGACTTGATCGGAGCCCCCATGATAAAGCCTCACATTTTGACGTTTGAGACCTATGACGACTGGGACATCGCGCCGATGGAGGCGGAGTATACCGTTTACAATCTGCCCCATTGTGCGACGCTGGACACGCTGCCTTCGGAGGCTTTCGAACACGTGCAAGCCTTCGCATTTCGCGGCCATGACCCCCTCGGGGCGGAGGTCATGGATGCGTTTCCAGAACTGGGCATGATCGCGAATTATGGCGTTGGGTTCGACACAATCGACGTCGAATACGCGTCGTCGAAGGGGATCAAGGTATCCAACACGCCAGACGTACTGACCGATGATGTGGCCGATCTGGCTGTGGGCATGGTGATCGCTGCCTCGCGGGGGATCGTCGGGGCGTCGGACTGGATCATGTCCGGCAACTGGGCCAAAACCGGATCCTACGGGCTGCAACGCAAAGTGACCGGCAAGCGAATCGGGATCGTCGGTTTGGGCCGTATCGGACAAGCGGTTGCGACCCGGATGCAGCCGTTCGGGGGCGAAATTCACTATTATTCTCGCCGCGAAAAAGAGACGCCGGGCTACATCTATCACGATGACATCGTGGCCCTGGCAGATGCCGTCGATATCCTGGTGTTAACCCTGTCTGGCGGACCTGAAACCATCGGCATGGTTGGCGCGGAGGCGTTGAAAGCGCTTGGTGCAGACGGGCTTCTGGTCAATGTCTCGCGCGGGACGACCATCGACGAAGGCGCGCTGCTGGAGGCTCTGGAACGCAATGTCATTCATGGCGCGGCGCTGGATGTCTACCTGAACGAGCCCAATATTGATCCGCGGTTTTTGAAGCTGGACAACGTCCTATTACAACCGCACCAGTCGTCCGGCACCGTAGAGACCCGCAAGATCATGGGTCAGTTGCAGCGCGATAACCTTGCGGCGTTTTTCGCCGGAAAGCCGCTTCTTACACCCGTGAATTAACCTTAACGACTATATTGACGGTAAACGCCAAATTAATCTTAACGACCGAATTAATGTTAACGCGCCCGCACAGAGGTCGTCTCGCCTGCGATAAACTCCGTGGTCAGCGCGATTGACGGCTCGACCCGCGCGCCATTGATCCGGGCCAGAAGATTTCGCGCGCCGGTAATTCCCATCAGACGCCGGGGCGTGCGAATGGTGGTCAGTTTTTTCGGCAGGACCCTGGCCAGATCAAGCGCGTTGAACCCGATTATCCCGATGTCGTCGGGAATACTGACGCCGCGCGCCTGACACGCCATCATGCCGCCAAAAGCCATATGGTCGTTGAGAAAACAGATCAGATCCGGGGGTCCGGTATCGATCAGTTCAAGCGTGCCGAAATAGCCGGTCGTGAACGCGCTTTGCAGCGGTGGCCGGGAGACAGGAATGCCAGGCGCATCCAGGCTTTTGTAGACGTCCCGGATACCTGCCAGGCGCGCATCGGCACGAATATCGTGGCCCTTGGGCGTGCTGACGAAGGCTGGCTTTCGATAGCCGTATTCGGCCGCATGCTCGCCTATCGACCGACCCGCCTCAAAATGGTTAATGCCAACACAAAGATCGATTGGCTCATCCGTGTAGTCCCAGATTTCCAGCACCGGGATCGGGCTGGCCTTCAACAAGCTCCGGGTTTCACGATGGTGGTCGACCCCGGTCAGGATAATGGCGGCAGGTTGCCATGACAGCAATCGGCGCATCCAGTTCAACTCCGCATCTCGGGAATACTCTGTCGTGTCGATCACGCTTGAATAGCCCGCTTTTTCGAAGGTCTGGCGCATCCCGTTCAGGATTTCGGCGAAGACCTCTCCGGCGAAGGTTGGCAGCGATATTCCGACAAGGTTGGAATTCGCCACGGCCAGCGAGCGCGCATTGCTGTTGGGGACGTATTTCAGTTTGCGCGCGATCTTGAGAATCTCTGTGCGCTTCTTCTCCGACACCCCCTCTACGCCCCGCAAAGCGCGCGATACCGTCATGATGCTGACATTGGCCTTGGCCGCGACATCTTCGATTCTGGCGGTCTTTGATCGGGCACGCATGCAGTTCTCGCTTCGGAATTTTTGTGCTTTATCAATGTGTAGCCGAAGTTTTACGTTAACGCTAACGTTCATTTCCCTTAACGAGGCTTCCCGGTTGGGCGGCTCTGCGCGATGATTGTCCATCGGTCGGGCGCAACGTCAGCGCGACCGATGGCAAAGTCTGGGAGGGCGCGGTGCCGCGAATAATCTTCGATCAAGTTGCAAAGAGTTACGGTTCGGTTGAGGTCTTGCCCCCGTTCGATCTGGACTTGAATGACGGCGAGTTCACCGTTCTCGTGGGCCCCTCGGGGTGCGGCAAATCGACGACGCTGCGCATGCTTGCCGGGCTTGAGACGCTTTCCGGTGGTGAAATTTACTTCGATGACAAACCGGTCTCCAAGCTGGAGCCGAAAGACCGTGATCTGGCGATGGTGTTTCAGGACTATGCGCTCTACCCGCATATGACGATTGCCAAGAATATGTCATTCGCGCTGCGACTGGCACGGGCGTCGAAATCCGAGATTGAAGAAAAGGTGAAGCGGGTGGCGGAGACGCTGAATATTTCCCAGCTTCTCGACCGCAAGCCTGCCGAGTTGTCAGGCGGGCAGCGCCAGCGCGTCGCCATGGGCCGCGCTTTGGTGCGCGATGCCAGCACGTTTCTGTTTGATGAGCCTTTGTCCAATCTGGATGCGAAACTGCGCGGCAAAATGCGCGCCGAACTTGCCGAGATGCGGGATACAATCGACAAGAACATGGTTTACGTGACCCATGATCAGGTCGAAGCGATGACGCTTGGGGACCGGATCGTGGTGATGAGCGACGGGCTGATCCAGCAACAAGGCACCCCCGAAGAGCTGTTTAATGCCCCGGTGAACAAGTTCGTGGCGGGCTTCATCGGCTCGCCAAGTATGAATTTCATCGAAGGTGAGCTGATCGACGAGGGCGGTAAAACCCTCGTCCAAGGCGCGGGCTTCAAGCTGCCCCTTGATGCAGATATCGCAGCCCGCATGCAAAAGCTCGACACACGCCAGGTTGAGCTTGGCCTGCGCCCCTCCAGCTTTACCACTGATCTGACCAAGGGCGCACCGATCGAGCTGAAAGTGATCGTCTCAGAATATTTGGGCGCGCAATCTGTTCTGGTGACCCGCTGCGGCGAGGCAGATGTTTTGGTCGAAACCCAAAGTGCGGCCCCGATCAAAGCGGCGACCGTGCAAACCTTCGGCGTGCTCACGGACGAGATCCGAATTTTCGACAAAGCCTCTGGCTTGAGGCTTTGAATAGTAAACGAATCAGGGAGGATTCAAGGATGCTATCACTTAGAACACTACTGACTGGAACGGCGGTCACCATGTCGCTGGCCGGTGTTGCAAGTGCCGACGGCCATGGCGGGCCTTACGCGCCATATGCGGGCACGACATTGGTGATTAACGTTCCGGCGCACCCACATTACAACGCAATGATGCAAGTCTTGCCGCAGTTCACGGAAGAGACCGGTATCGAGGTCGAAGTTGACCAGTTGCAATACCTCAAAATGCGCGAACGCCAGACGCTTGAGCTGACAAAGGATGAGGGCGATTACGACATGATCGCCTACGTGGTGTTCTCCAAGGCGGATTATGTGTTTGCCGATCAGCTGGAAAACCTCGCCAAGTATTTCATGAACCCGAAGCTGTCCGATCCGAACTATAACGCAGAGGATCTGATCGACGGCTATGTCGCCAATATTGGAATCGCGGGCGGCAAAAAAGGCTACCTGCCGGGTGCGACCGGATCGCTTTACGGCATCCCTTACGGATCCGAGACGTCTGTTTTGGCGTACCGCAAGGACATTTTTGAGAAGCACGGCATCGATGTGCCGCAGAATTATGACCAACTTCTAGATGCGACCTGCAAGATCCCTGAGGTCGAAGCAGGCATGGGCGGCATGGCGTCGCGTGCGGCCTCTGGCCACCAGGCGTCCCACGCGTTCCTGTTGCATCTTGCGCCTTTGGGCGGCCGGGTGTTTGACGACAACTGGAACCCGATCATTAACAATGAAGCCGGTGTCGCTGCTGCCAATGCTTTGAAAACAATCGTTGATTGTGGACCAGAAGGCTCGCAAACCTTTGGTCCTGCGGAAGCTGCGGCGTCCTTCAGCCAAGGCAATGCGGCGATGTTCATGGACTCTATCGCGTTTGCGGCGGGCTTTGAAGATCCAAGCAAGTCCAAAGTGGCAGGCAAAGTTGGCTATGCGTTGCACCCTGAGGGTGTTCGTCGTGGTTCGCAAACCGGTGGCTTCGGGATCGCCATTCCGAAAAACGCGCAGAACAAGGAAGCCGCGTTCCTGCTGATGCAGTGGCTGACCTCCAAGAAGGGCGATCTGGCAACGGCGATGGCTGGCGGGAACCCGTCGCGGTTCTCTACGTACCAAGATGCGGGCCTGAACGAGAAGTATCCGTATTCGGCCACATTCGGTGAAGCGCTGAAATATGCCGACCCCGACTGGCGTCCGATCATCCCGACATGGGGTAAGATCAACGCGGATATCGGCACCACGATGAGCCAGGTTCTGACCGAAGGTTTGGACCCGCAAGAAGCGCTGGACGGCGTGGCGGCACGGGCCAAGGACATTATGGCGGAAGCCGGCTACTACACCTGGCAATAGCGGCGAAACCCAGTTTCGCAGGGTGAGGGAAAGCGGTTCTTCGCAGAAGAATTGCGGCCTAACACCCCTGAAAACCTGGGTGCCGGGTTAACCCGAAGCCCCAAAAACCTGGGTGCTGGATCAACTTGAACCGGCACCCGATCCCTCAAAAACCTGGGTGCCAGCCTGACAGATGGCTGGCCCCCAATCCCCCTCCAACCGGACCCGCAAGATGCAAACCGCGAACGTAAATCGGCTGACACCTTACCTGTTCCTCGCCCCCGCGGCGCTGGTGATGGCCATCGCGCTGCTCTACCCGATTGGCTACATGATTTATGCGAGCTTTCTGGACTGGAACCCCAGCCAGCGCATCGGCGAGGCGGAGTTCGTCGGTCTTCGCAACTACATCAACCTGCTCAGTGATGCGGCGTTTTTGGAAAGCTTCCGGGTCACGATCACTTTTGCGGCGGTTGTCGTCACCATCGAGATGGTTGTGGGCGTGGGCCTCGCGCTATTGTTGGACCGCAACATTCGCGGCATGAGCCTTCTTCGCACGCTTTTCATCTTACCGATGATGATCGCGCCCATCGTCGTGGGTCTGATGTGGCGGTATATGTATCACCCAACGGTGGGCATTTTCAACCGAACTCTGAAATCGCTGGGACTTGATCCGGTGCCGTGGTTGTCTGACGGCTCATGGGCGTTTGCCTCGGTTGTGATCGCCGATGTCTGGCAATGGACTCCGTTCATTTTCATCCTGTCACTGGCCGCGCTGCAATCGCTGCCGCAATCGGCGATGGAGGCCTCGCGCATTGACGGGGCCACGGGTTGGCAACAGATCATCTATATCAAGCTGCCGCTGATGATGCCGGTCCTCATCGTCACGCTTTTGTTGCGCCTGATTGACGCTTTCAAAGTGCTGGAGGTGATCTTGGTGCTGACCAATGGCGGGCCGGGTCTGTCCACCGAAATCCTGTCGCTTCGAATATCGCGCACGGCCTCTGAATTCCGGGAGCTCGGCGAAGCCGCCGCCATGTCGAACTTCCTGTTGATCCTTTTGATGGTCCTGACCTTCGGTATGTTCTTCTACAACAAAGCGGTAGAGCTGCGCGCCGCCAGATTGCGCGCCGCCGCGGAGGAAGACTGATGGCCGAGAAAGTCTACGACAAACAAAACCCCGCCTTTTATGCGCTGCTTGTGGCCTTGGTCGTCATGGCGGTCGGACCCATCGTGATGATGCTGATGACGTCGTTCAAACTGAACGTAGACATCATGTCCGACACCTCGTCCTTGCTGTTCATGCCGACGATCCGCAACTACGAGACCGCGCTGTGTGACTTCCTGTGGTATGAGGCCGCGCACATAGATTACTGCGACAAGACCTTCGGGCGGGCACTAGTGAATTCGCTTGTGATTTCGCTGATCTCGACGGTTTTGACGCTGGTCATTGGGTGCATGGCTGCCTATGCGCTGGTGCGGTTCCGGTTCATGGGGCGCGATACGGTATCTTTGTCGACGTTGGCCATGCGCATGGTGCCACCTGCGGTCTTGCTGGTGCCGGTCTTTGGCATCTGGACATTCCAGTTCCAAATCGACGGTACGCGCGCAGGGATCATTCTGGTCTATGTTGCGATGAACCTGCCTTTCGTGATCTGGATCCTGCAAAGCTTTATCGTCCAAGTGCCGATCCAACTTGAGGAAGCGGCCCGCATGGACGGGGCAGGGCCGTTTCAGGTCTTCTTCCTCGTGGTCCTACCCTTGATCAAACCGGGCTTGGCGGCGGCGGCAATCTTCACCTTCCGCGTGGCCTGGAACGAGTTCCTTTTGGCCAACGCCTTGGCGGATCGAAACTCGCGCACGGTGCCGGTGACAATCGTGAACTCCATGACCGAGTTCGACATCGACTGGGGCGTGATCATGGCCACAGGCATGTTGCTGGCGATCCCTCCGATCATCTTCACTTTTGTCGCCTCGCGCCAGATCATCACAGGAATGACCGCAGGCGCGGTTAAGGGCTGATGTTGGAGTGGCTGTTGGCCCCAATGGATGCGAGCCGAGCCCATGATGTCGGCTGGCACATAAGCTGGCACGCGCGATCTATGGTCCTTGCATGGGGCGTTTTGGCACCCGTTGGAGTGATCGTTGCGCGCTATTTCAAGATTGTTCCAAGCCAGAACTGGCCCCGTAGGCTTGATCACCATTTATGGTGGAACACGCATCGCATCTGCCAATACGGTGCCTGCGCTTTGATGCTCGCCGGGCTGTGGATTATTCTGAACGCACCAAGCTCTGGCGCGTCCTACAGTCCGCATTGGTTTCTGGGCTGGGCGTCGCTCTGTCTGGCTTTGGTGCAAATCATGGGTGGCCTGTTGCGCGGGACAAAAGGCGGGCCGACGGATCCCGCAATAGACGGATCGCTCCACGGCGATCACTACGACATGACCCCGCGTCGCCTGCTGTTTGAGGCTGTTCACAAAAGCGCAGGGTATGTGGCCTTGCTGATGTCAGCGCTGGCGATCCTGTCCGGTCTCTGGCAGGCCAATGCGCCAAACTGGATGATGGCGGGGATACTTCTTTGGTGGGCGATCCTCGCGGTCAGCTGTGTTCTGTTCCAGCGCCGAAATATGGCTGTAGACACCTATCAGGCAATTTGGGGTCCTGATCCCAGCTTGCCCGGCAACCAGAGAAAACCCATAGGGCTGGGCATTACCCGCAGAAAATAGCTTGGAGCGCAGGCGTCTGGAAATAGAGATCGACGATCTACAGGTCAGCCGAAACCTATCGCTCGTAATCCGCGGCATCTTACCAATCAGGGCGTATTGCTTCAGGCTACACCAGTCCACTCTAGCCAAAGGTTCAAGCATTGCCGTCATCGAGTTGCAAAATAACATGCAAGGGAGGTGCGCGTGCCTCATTTTTTGCATAACCCATCCGCGATTTCGCAGTTGATTGTCCCGCGCCTTCGCGGAGCAGGTAGACCTCAGGACCACGTTTGGTAAATACGGGGGGAAACGCAAAGCCAAAGCAAAGGAATCGCAGCCCGATGGAAAACCCAGATATCGTCTATACGAAAGTTGATGAGGCTCCGGAGCTTGCCTCCACATCGCTGCTGCCGATCATCAAGACCTTTGCTTCTGCGGCTGGTGTCAGCGTCGGGACGCGCGATATTTCCCTTGCGGGGCGGATCATCGCGGCATTCCCGGAAAACCTGACCGAGGCTCAGCGCCAATCAGACGATCTGGCGATCCTTGGACAACTGGTCAAGACGCCGGATGCGAATGTCATCAAACTGCCCAATATCTCGGCCTCGGTTCCGCAGTTGATGGACGCCGTCGAAGAGCTGCAATCGCAGGGCTATGACATCCCCAACTATCCCGAAACGCCCGAGACAGACGCGGAAAAAGCCATTCGCGCGCGGTTTGACGCGATCAAAGGCTCGGCCGTGAACCCAGTGTTGCGCGAAGGCAATTCGGACCGGCGTGCCGCAGTGGCCGTGAAAAATTTCGCGCAAGCCAACCCGCATTCGATGGGCGCATGGTCCGCCGACAGCTTGACCCATGTCTCCACGATGTCGGCGAATGATTTCCGCTCCAACGAGACCTCCGTCACACTCAGTGCGGCGCAAGCCGGGCCCGCAAAAATTGTCCTGACAGGTAAAGACGGCAGCGAGACCGTGCTGAAGGACGCTGTGGACTTCCCGGCAGGCACCATCGTTGATGCGACCTTCATGTCTGTCAAAGCCCTCAGCGCGTTTCTGAGCGAGCAGCTTTGCAAGACCAAAGAACAAGGCATCCTGTTCTCGATCCACATGAAAGCCACGATGATGAAGGTGTCCGACCCGATCATCTTCGGTCATGCGGTAACGGCGTATCTGAAACCTGTTTTCGACCAGTTTGGCCCCGCATTGGACGCGGCTGGCGTGAACCCGAACTCCGGTCTGGGTGCCGTTCTTGAGGCCGTGGCCGAGATGGACAATGCGTCCGAGGTTATGGCCGCGATTGATATCGCAATGTCTGATAACCCACCGCTTTATATGGTAAATTCAGACAAAGGCATCAGCAACCTGCATGTGCCCTCTGACGTGATCATCGACGCGTCGATGCCCGCTTTGATCCGCGCAGGCGGCAAGGGCTGGGGTCCTGACGGGGCGGAAGCGGACGCCAATTGCGTGATCCCGGACAGCTCCTACGCGGCTGTTTATGATGAGGCCATCAAGGACTGCAAAGCCCAAGGCGCGCTGGACCCGTCCACAGCCGGAACCGTGCAAAACATCGGTCTGATGGCCCAAAAGGCTGAGGAATACGGCTCCCACCCGACGACATTCGAAATGCCCGCAGATGGCACCGTGCAAATGATCGCGGCCAATGGCGATGTGCTGCATGAGCATGTGGTTGAAAAGGGTGATATCTGGCGGTCTGCATCAACCCGTCAGGCCCCGATCGAAGACTGGGTGCAATTGGCCATCGACCGCCAGGCGATGGAGGGCTTTCAGGCGATCTTCTGGCTGGATGACACCCGCGCCCATGACGCCCAGCTGTTGAACTACGTGCGGCCTTTGCTCGACAAGGCAGGTGTCGCGGACAAATTCCAGATCCTCGCCCCGCGAGAGGCGACCGCGGTCAGTTTCACGACGATCCGCAAGGGTGAAAACTCCATCGCGATCACCGGCAACGTGCTGCGGGACTACCTGACAGACCTTTTCCCGATCCTTGAGCTGGGCACGTCGGCCAAGATGCTGTCCATCGTGAAACTGATGAAAGGCGGCGGGTTGTTTGAGACCGGGGCGGGCGGCTCTGCGCCGAAGCACGTCCAGCAGCTGATGGAAGAAAACCACCTGCGGTGGGATTCATTGGGGGAGTTCTGTGCGCTGGGCGAAAGCCTGAAATTCCTCGCGCAGGTCAAGGGCAATGCGAAGGCCAAAGTGCTGGGTGAAGGCGTCGATGCGGCGACCCAAGGCATCCTTGACCACAACAAATCGCCGGGGCGCAAAGTGGGCCAGCCGGACAACCGCGACAGCCATTTCTATTTCGCGCTTTACTGGGCGCAGGCACTGGCAGCCCAATCAGATGACGCGGAGATTGCAGCGCATTTTGCACCAATTGCCAAGGCACTGGCCGAAAATGAGGACAAGATTGTTGCAGAGATTGCCGCAAACAAGGGCAGCGTTGCGGATACGGGCGGCTATTACCACACGGACGCAGCTAAAACCGCAGCTGTGATGCGCCCATCCAAAACGCTCAGCGATATCCTCGCTTAAATGCTTCTCACGCGCGCTTCATCGGCGCGCGTGAGCCGGCCCTTTATCAGGTGACACGAACGGTCATCTGCCCAAATCCATCCGCGTTTAAAACCAATTCGTCGCCGCGTGCGACGGGACCAACACCGGCCGGTGTCCCTGACAGGATCACGTCGCCTGCGGCAAGGGTGAAATAGTCCGACAGATAGGCAATCATCTCAGGCACTTTCCAGATCATCTGGTTCAGATCGCCGCTTTGGCGCAGCGCCCCGTTGACGTGTAGTGAGATTGTGCCATCGCTAGGGTGCCCAACCTCGCTAACAGGATGAATGGGACCAACCGGGGCAGAGCGTTCAAAGGCTTTGCCGATCTCCCAGGGCCGTCCCAACTTCTTCTGCGCCCCTTGCAAATCACGCCGGGTCATATCAAGCGATAGGGCATAGCCGAAGACATGATCCAGCGCGTCTTCCTGCGCGATATTTGCGCCGCCTGATTTCAGCATCACGGCCATCTCCACCTCGTGATGGACGTCGCTGGAGTGCGGCGGGTAGGGGAACTCTCCTGACGGATCAAGATTGTCCGGGTTCTTTTGGAAGAAAAACGGCGGCTCGCGATCAGGGTCATGGCCCATTTCGATCGCGTGGGCTGCGTAGTTTCGTCCAATACAATAGACGCGCCGCACCGGAAACAGCTGATCACTGCCCTTGATCGGTAGCGCCACAACAGGCGGTGTTTCAATGGCGTAACTGGGCATGGACGTCTCCATCTGTTGTTCTAAGCCATTTCATAATCGGCCCGGAGCCAAATTAAAAGCCAAGCCCTGTTCAATCCCAGTTTCCGCGATACTCAAAACCCCGTAGGATTCGGGGCGAAGTAGCGGCAACCGGGGTGATGGCGAGCAGATGACGGATTTCACGAAAACCAAAGCGATGTTCGATATCCCGGAGGGTATGATCTACCTCAACGGCAACTCGCTTGGGCCGATGCCGAAAGCCGCACCGGAGCGGATGACACGCTTTCTGATGGAAGAATGGCGCACCGATATCGTCAAAGGCTGGAACACCAAAAACTGGTTCATGCAGACCAACACTTTGGGCGATAGGGTTGGAAAGTTGATTGGTGCGGCCCCCGGCACAACCATTGTCAGCGACACGCTGTCGATCAAGGTGTTCCAGGCGGTGTCCTCCGCGATGGCGATGGTGCCTGATCGCAAGGTGATCCTGTCGGACAACGGCAATTTCCCGACCGATCTCTATATGGTCGAGGGGCTGATGGCGCTGAAAGATGCAGGCTACGAATTGCGCACACCTGCACCGGAAGAGGTGCTGGACAACATCACGGGTGAGGTCGCGGTCGTGATGCTGACGGAGGTGGACTACCGCACAGGCCGCAAGCACGACATGAAACAGATCATCGACAAGGCTCATGCGCATGGCGCTTTGGTGGTGTGGGATCTGGCGCATTCCGCAGGTGCTATCCCGGTTGATGTGGCAGAGTTTGATGCGGATTTCGCCATTGGCTGCACCTATAAATACCTCAATGCGGGGCCCGGCGCGCCGGCATTTATTTATGTTGCCCCGCGCCTTATTGATACCGTCGAGCCGACGCTTTCGGGTTGGTTCGCCCATGAGGCCCCCTTCGCCTTTGAGACCAGTTTCCGCCCGATGCCAGGCAAGATTGAACGGATGCGGATCGGCACGCCTTCCATCGCGGCCTTTGCACTGCTTGATGCGGCACTGGACGTCTGGGACCATGTCGACATCGGCGATGTCCGAGCACGTTCAATTGAGCTGTCGGAGCTGTTTATCGCCGAGGTTGAGGCCCGCTGTCCCGGGGTGGTTTTTGCGGGAACCCGCGACCCAGAGGCGCGTGGCAGTCAGGTCTCGTTCCTGTTCGAGCATGGCTATGCCTGTATGCAGGCGCTGATCTCCCGCAAGGTGATCGGGGACTTTCGGATGCCGGATGTGATGCGCTTTGGTGTCACGCCGCTTTTCATCGGTGAGGCCGAAATCTTGGGCGCGGTGGATATCCTCGAAGACATCCTGCGCAATGACATCTGGAAAGAGGACCGATTTCAGGTACGCTCCGCTGTGACCTAGCCTCTAAGCGCGAAAGACGACCCCATGACCCATGTGTTCCCGCGGCACACGAAAGCCAACCTGCCAACAGCGGTGGGGGGTGACGGCTGCTATCTGATCGATGCCGAGGGCAAACGCTACCTCGATTGCGGCGATGCTGCGGTGTCCTGTCTGGGTCATTCGAACCAGCGGGTGGCTCAAGCGATCCAGGATCAGCTTGGCAAGATAGCCTTCGCCCATACCGGGTTCATGACCTCTGAACCAGCGGAGGCTTTGGCGGACCTGTTGGTCAAACACGCGCCGGGCGATCTTGACCGGGTCTATTTCGTCTCCGGCGGGTCTGAGGCCATCGAAAGCGCGATCAAACTGGCCCGTCAATATTACCTTGAGATTGGCCAGCCAGACCGCCGGCATGTCATCGCGCGCAAGCAAAGCTACCACGGCAATACGTTGGGGGCGCTGTCAGCGGGTGGCAATGAATGGCGCCGCGCACAATTCGCGCCGCTTTTGGTCGAGATGAGCCATATCTCCGCCTGCTACGAATACACTGGGCGCGCCGACGGCGAGAGCAGTTTCGACTATGGCCAACGGGTCGCCAATGAGCTTGAGACAGAGATTTTGCGCGTCGGGTCTGAGGCTGTGATGGCCTTCATGGCGGAGCCTGTGGTCGGGGCTACATTGGGTGCGGTCCCGGCAGTAGACGGCTATTTCAAACGCATTCGCGAGATTTGCGATCAATACGGTATCTTGCTGATCCTCGACGAGGTGATGTGCGGCATGGGGCGTACGGGGCATCTGTTTGCCTGCGACCATGACGAGATCGCGCCTGATATTTTGTGCATCGCCAAAGGTCTTGGTGCGGGCTATCAGCCCATCGGCGCAATGCTGTGCACGGGAAAAATCTACGAAGCGATCGAAAACGGCTCGGGCTTTTTCCAGCACGGGCATACCTATCTTGGCCACCCGGTCGCGACTGCCGCGGCGCTTGCGGTCGTGCAGCAGCTGACAGAGCGGGACCTGCCCGCGCGGGCGACAGAGATGGGCAAAAAACTGATGTCCGCGCTTCATGCGGCCTTCGGTCAAAATCCCTATATCGGTGATATTCGCGGGCGCGGCCTGTTCTGCGGCATTGAGATTGTCGAAGACCGCGAAACCAAAGCGCCCTTTGATCCTTCCC
>CAYGQQ010000065.1:0-2326 GCA_964352105.1 uncultured Rhodobacterales bacterium
TCCCGATAGAGCGCAATTCCTTGACCGAGTGCTGGGTCGGCTTGGTCTTCAATTCCCCGCTTGCTGCCAAATAGGGCAACAAAGTCAGGTGCATGAAGATGCACTGGCCCCGCTTCTTGTCTTGGCTAAACTGGCGGATGGCCTCAAAAAACGGCAGGCCTTCAATGTCGCCCACCGTGCCGCCGATCTCACAGAGCATAAAATCAACCTCATCTTCGCCAATGGAAATGAAGTCCTTAATCTCGTTCGTCACATGGGGGATGACCTGAATGGTTTTGCCCAGGTAATCGCCGCGGCGTTCTTTCTCCAACACGGTGGAGTAGACCCGGCCGGAGGACACCGAATCTGTGTTGCGGGCAGCCACGCCGGTGAATCGCTCGTAATGGCCCAGATCCAGATCTGTTTCCGCACCATCATCGGTGACGAATACCTCGCCATGTTCAAACGGGCTCATTGTGCCGGGATCGACGTTCAAATACGGGTCCAACTTGCGCAGCCTGACGGAATACCCACGCGCCTGCAAAAGTGAGCCCAAAGCTGCCGAGGCAAGCCCCTTGCCCAAAGACGATACAACGCCGCCCGTAATAAATATAAATCGCGCCATATTCCTGAGAATGCCCCGTGTTTCTTGCCATTTTTTGGTGGCGAAAACGGGCAGCAAATGCCCATGTCCACGGGATTTAAGTCATAGAAGATTCGCAGCGTTTCTGCAACTCCCCAACGCAATATAATGTGTTGATGGCCCGGGTAAAAACCAGAACTTGTAGCAAAAACGCTTAGTTATCAGCGCGAGGCGGGGCCAAAGGCGCATCTGTTGACACTGGTGGCAACAGACCCGTGTCAGCCGGTGCCTCCGATGTTGGTGGCAACAAGGTCGTGCCATCCAGAACAGATCCGCCGGACGCATTTTGCGCCGCGATTACCGTCAAAGTGATTGAGGTGACAACAAAAGCGATGCCAAAAAGCCATGTCAGCTTGCCTAGCGCCGAGATGCCCGGCCGTCCGGTCGCCGCACCGCCGCCGCCGCCGATCCCAAGGCCGCCACCTTCCGAGCGTTGGATCAACACGATGCCAATCAGGCAAAGCGAGATGATCAAATGAACGGTTAGAACGATGTTTTCCATGGAGCTCGGTGGCCTCTTTCAACTGTAGACTGCTATCTAGCTATGCGCCCGCCGTCTTGCAACCCGGATTTCCGCTTTCCCCGCGCCTAGTGGCTGGTTATACGGGCGCTGGTTTTCTGACGCGGGGAAGGATCTGCACTATGGCGAATGTTGTCGTTGTCGGCGCTCAATGGGGCGACGAGGGAAAAGGCAAGATTGTCGACTGGCTGTCTGAGCGTGCCGATATTATCGTGCGCTTTCAGGGGGGGCATAATGCGGGCCATACTCTGGTCATCGACGGAGAGGTGTTCAAGCTGCATGCACTGCCTTCGGGCGTGGTGCGTGGCGGCAAATTGTCAATCATCGGAAACGGCGTTGTGCTGGACCCTTGGCATCTGATCAAGGAGATCGCCACAATCAAGGCGCAAGGCGTCGATATTTCGCCTGAAAACCTGATGATTGCCGAGAATACTCCGCTGATCCTGCCTATCCACGGTGAACTTGACCGCGCGCGGGAAGAGGCGGCCTCCAAAGGCACCAAGATCGGCACGACCGGTCGCGGTATTGGGCCGGCCTACGAAGACAAGGTCGGGCGACGCGCTGTCCGGGTTGCCGATCTGGCCGATGAAGCGACTTTGGAGGCGCGGGTTGATCGCGCGTTGCAACATCACGACCCGCTACGCCGTGGTCTGGGGATCGAACCGGTAGACCGCGACGCCCTGATTGCGCAATTGCGCGACATCGCATCACAAATTTTGCCCTACGCAGCTCCCGTCTGGAAAGAGCTTAACGATCGCAAGAAACGTGGCCAACGGATCTTGTTTGAAGGGGCACAGGGCGCGCTGCTCGACATTGATTTTGGCACCTACCCGTTCGTGACCTCCTCCAACGTGATCGCGGGGCAGGCCGCAACGGGCGTGGGCGTCGGACCGGGCACAATCGACTATGTGCTGGGCATCGTCAAAGCCTATACGACCCGCGTGGGCGAGGGGCCGTTCCCAACCGAATTGGAAGACGCCGATGGAGAGCGGCTGGGCGAGCGGGGTCATGAGTTTGGCACAACCACCGGGCGCAAACGACGCTGCGGCTGGTTTGATGCCGCTTTGGTGCGCCAGACTTGCGCGACCTCCGGCGTCACAGGGATTTCACTGACTAAACTGGACGTTCTGGACGGGTTCGAGGTGCTGAAAATTTGCGTGGGCTATGATCTGGACGGCAAACGG
>CAYGQQ010000065.1:2336-18473 GCA_964352105.1 uncultured Rhodobacterales bacterium
ACGGCTGGACTATCTTCCGACTGCCGCTGATCAACAGGCCCGTTGCGTGCCGATCTATGAAGAAATGCCCGGTTGGTCGGAAAGCACCGAAGGCGCGCGCAGTTGGGCGGACCTGCCGGCCAATGCGATCAAATACGTGCGGCGCGTTGAGGAATTGATCGAGTGCCCTGTCGCCCTACTTTCTACCTCACCGGAGCGCGATGACACGATTTTGGTCACTGATCCGTTCCAGGACTGACGGTTTTATCGGGCGGAAAGGGGCGACATGGCACTAAGCTACAAAGCAAGACGGCGCTGGTCGTTGTTTATTCTGGTGATCGGGTTGCCGGTCTATATCGTGGCCTGCGTGTCGCTTGTGGCGCTGCTGGACCGCCCGAATATGCTCTTAGAGCTGCTGATCTACGTTGTTCTGGGAGTTTTGTGGGTTTTTCCGCTCAAGTTTGTATTCCGGGGCGTGGGACAAGCGGACCCGGACGCCAAGCGAGACCCGGACGATTAGTCCTCACTCAACTGAAAACGGGGCGCGCATGAGCGCACCCCGTTCCCATGGTTGGCATGCCCGTCCGGATTACTCTCCGGCGTAGCGGGCCTCGGGAGTGAAACGCGATGTTTTCGCGATCACAAAGTTGCCGTCCTTGTTTTTGATGATCTTGCCTTGGCGCAAAAGCGTACCGAAAGACCGCAGAATGGTTTCGCGTGTGTAGACGCCATCCTGGTTCACAGTGTCCATTTTGCGCATCAGCATCGGACGTGTGAAACTGCTCATTCCCTCGATATAGATCGTGTGGGCGGCGGCGGCTTCCAGAAGATCAGGCAATTCGCTGGCCTCCATCGCATCGGCGTATTCCGCAAAGCTCAGGCCGTCTTCAACAGGGGCGTGGTCTTGCGCGCCCAGATCATCTTCTTCTTGCAACGCCAATTCGCTTGCGCTGATCCGGCGCGGCTGAACAGAGGCCGTTGATGGCGCTTGTGCACCTTCATCTTCAATCCGCTGTTCGCCAACAAGAACAAGCGGTTGCTTGGTTTCAGATGCCAAATCCGGGCGGCTTGTTGTCTCGCCATCACTGCGCTTGCGGGCGCGGCCAGGGCGCACGACGCGGGCCAAGTCTTCGCGGTATTGGTCCATCTCACGCTCGTCTTCCGCCGCAGCAGCTTCCGCAATCGAGGCATCAGCCTTCGTCGCAGCAACCGCGGCTTTCAGATGCGCGATTGAGGCGCGGCGGATCGTGCCTTCGTTGTCTTCTTCAACTTTGCTGGCTTCATCCATCAGGCGCGAGAGCGCAGCTTCGCCATCTTCAAACGGCTGTTGCGTGCGGCGTTCTATACGCGCCTGGCGTGCATCTTCAGCCTCAGCCTGCGCAGATTCGGCAAGCATCGACTGAAGCGCTTCCATGTCTTCGGTGCCAAGCTCTTCTTCCTCGGCCTCTTCCTCGAACGTGTCCATTGCGGACAGTTCACGGGCAAGTTCAGCTTCGATATCGACAACATCTGCGTCGTCAGAAGCCTGATCGTCAGCGTTTTCGGATGCGACTTCGTCCGACAGGTTCGCAAGAAGGTCCGCACGCGAGATGTGCTGCACAACCACGCGTGGTTTTGGCTGCTCTTCCTCTTCGACTTGTTCCAGTTCTGCTTCCAGCGCAGTTTCGAAGTCGTCGTCGCTGTCTGTGCCGGTGTTGATCGGGTTAACCAAGGTTAAGACATCAAGGCGCGGTTTCACATCTTCTTCAGCGTGATCCTCCAGCGCGATGTCATCCTCAGCGACCTCATCTTCCACCAGATCTTCGGAAATTGCGGCCTCGGTGGTTTCGCCAAACTCTTCTTCAAATTCAGAAATTTCGGGCTGGTCTTCTTCCAGGTCCAAAAGCTCTTCGGTGGACTGATACGACGCGTATCCGTCCTCGATCTCCTCAGAAAGGCTGTCTTCAGAAGTATTCTCCAGCTGTCCGCTCAGCGCGACTGCGTCTTCTTCAGGAAGTTCTTCTGCAAAAGCCGCCAGTGTTTCAGGAGACAACTCCATGTTGTCCTCTTCATAGGCGTCAAATGTCTCAGGCAGTTCCGCCTCGGCCAGATCCTCTTGTGGTTCCACCAGAGCGTCAGCGCCTGCGTCTACCTCGCCTGCGTCTACCTCAGCGGTGTCTTCTTGCATCTGCTCCACGAATTCTGCGGAAAAGGCGGGGACTGGGCTTTCGTTCGCCTCGTCTTCGTATTCGTCTTCAAAAGAGGCCTCTTCGACAGGCTCCTCATCAAGCGCCGCGTGATCTTCGGCATCCTCCTCCTCGGAAGACGCCTCATCTTCCAGCACATTCTCGTAGTCGGCAGGTGTTGCGTCCGTGACTGTCTCAGCGGCAGGGGCAACAGGTTCTGCGTCTTCGAGCGTCGCATCGTCCGCAATAAACGATGCTACGTCAAAATTTTCGGCAGAATCCTCTTCAACCGGCTGGTCAAGCTCGGGGGCTGCGAACTCATCTGTGACAGGGGCCGCTTCCGCGACAGGCTCGGCGTCGATTGCATCTGCATGCTGGTCTTCGTCAAAGGCAAGATTGCGGGCCGCTTCATTTGCCACAACCGCGCGAATGCGTTTAAGCTTTTCCGCGACGGAACTCAGCGGCGCGTCTTCGGCGACCTCAGCGGGCTGGACCGCAGGCGCGGCGACGGGGGCTCTAACAGGGGCCGGCGTCGTATCGGCTTGGCGCAGGATCAGGCTGTCGCCCGACACTTCTGCATTCACCTGACGTTGAATGGTTTCTTCTGCAATCCTGTGCAGCAGATCGGTATCTGGCTGCGGAGGCTCGGCACCGAAAAACCGGTCGCCGGCAGCAAGGTCACGGAAATACTCCGCAATTGCTTTCATCGTCGAGAACGGATCGTCGAACCCTTCAAGAGTACACGAAAATGTCCCATAAGAGACTGTAAGAATTTTGCTATCACCAACCACGGTAAGCTCTCTTTCTCCCCGACACACTTGGGGAAACTATCATTGCGTTTTGACACTACCCTAACGAAAACTGTCTGCTCCAGCGGATTAATCAGGAGGAAACATAAGGATTATGTCCGAAAAAGGTATTAATCAGCGAATGTGGCACCGTGTTGGCCGCTCTGGCAAAGTTTTGACACTATTGGGCGGCGGATTTGTTGATTTAAAACTTTTGAAACAATGCCTTAAGGAAATTCCGCATTTGATTGCGGCCGATGGCGGGGCAGATGAGGCCTTAAAACTGGGAATCAAACCTGCGTTGATCATCGGGGATTTAGACTCAGTGAGTCAGCAGGCAAAAGAACAACTTGGCCCGGAAAAACTGCTTTTTGTCGATGATCAGAACAGCACGGATTTTGAGAAATGCCTGCAAAATGTTGAGGCTGACCTGATCCTCGGCTTTGGGTTTCTCGGTGGACGACTTGATCATGAGTTGGCGGCCTTGAACGCGCTGGTGAAGTTTCCGCATCAGACCTGCATTCTGATCGGCGAAGAAGACATCTGTTTTCTCGCGCCGTCTGATTTGAAGCTGGACCTGCGCGAAGGCACGCGGGTGTCACTGTTTCCGATGGCGCAGGCGCAAGGCACCAGCACGGGGTTGCGTTACCCAATTGACGGTCTGGACATGTCACCGGCAGCCACGATCGGGACATCGAATATGGCCACAGGTCCGGTCGAGTTGATCTTCGAGCAGCGTACAATGCTGGTGATTTTGCCGCTGGACTGTTTGGCTTTGGCCGCGGACGCCCTAATCGGAGTTTAACCTATTCAAAATTAATTGAGGTGAATTGCCTCTCGCACCGCAACGTCAATCCAACTATAGACAGAGCAGATTAAAGGAGAGTTTGCCCCATGACCAATCTTTCGCCCACCGATACCGCCAAGCTTGCAGCTGCCCGCAAAGCCGTGAGCTTCATTGAAGATGGGATGAAAGTTGGGTTGGGAACCGGATCGACCGCCGCGTTCATGGTGAAATGCCTGGGCGAACGGGTTCGAAATGAAGGCCTCAAGATCACGGCCGTTGCGACCTCAACCCGCACAGCGGATCAGGCGACTTCGGAAGGCATTAACGTTGTCACACTGGACGAGGCAAAGTGGCTGAACCTGACAATTGACGGGGCCGATGAATATGACGGCAACCTGAACCTGATCAAAGGCGGCGGCGGCGCGCATTTGATGGAGAAGATCGTAGCGACTGCGTCCGACCGGATGATCGTTATCGCGGACCTGTCCAAACAGGTGGAAACGCTGGGTGCCTTCCCGCTGCCTGTTGAAGTGATCCCGTTCGGCTGGCAAACCACGAAGGCCTTGATCGAAGAGACGTTGATTAACCTGGATGTCATGGGCCGCGAAGCGTCGCGCCGGATGAATAATGATGAGCCGTTCCTGACCGATCAGGGCAACTACATTCTGGACCTGAACCTCAAACGGATCGGCAATGCACGCCGCCTGAGCCTGGTGTTGAACCAAGTGCCGGGTGTCGTCGAAAACGGGTTGTTCATTGATATTGCGGATGTGGTGATCATCGGTATGGGCGACGGATCGGTTGAAACCCGCGACATCACTGATGGCTCTGTCACCCATGATGACGCCCCGGAGCCCAACGACGAAAACGTATTTGCAGGCATCGCTGACAGCTGATGTGGCATTGGAATTGAGGAAGAGCTGATGGCGTTTGACTACGACCTTTTTGTAATCGGTGGCGGTTCCGGCGGTGTGCGTGCGGCACGTGTCGCGGCCGCCGGTGGTGCGAAGGTCGGGCTGGCCGAGGAACGGCGGAGGGGGGGGACCTGCGTGATCCGCGGCTGCGTGCCCAAAAAGCTGATGGTTTTCGCGTCAAGCTACCGCGCCGCCGTTGGCGAGGCGCAGGACTATGGCTGGTCCGCAGATATCGGCGATTTCGACTGGACGAAATTTCAGCCAAGACTGCATGCCGAACTGGATCGCCTTGAAGGTATTTACCAGAACTTGCTGAAAAACTCCGGGGTGGAGTTTTTCCTTGAACGCGCAACCATTGCCGATCCGCATACAGTTGAACTGGCCAGCGGCAAGACGTTGACCGCGAAACATGTCCTGATTGCGACCGGGGGGCGTCCTGTTCGACCAGAGGAAGGTTTCGATGCCTCCCTTGGCATGGTCTCTGACGATATCTTTGATCTCGAAGACCTGCCCAAATCCATCCTGATCGTCGGTGGCGGCTATATCGCGTGCGAATTTGCCTGCATCATGAACGGGCTCGGGGTGAAAACCTCGCTTTACTATCGCGGTGCACAAATCCTGCGTGGCTTTGATGATGAGGCACGCGGTCTCGTGGCCGAGCAAATGAAGGCCAATGGGATCGACATTCACACCGGGGCCAATGTGCTGGATATGAAAGCGCAGGATGGCGGCTATTGGGTCAAAGGCTCACATGGCTCCGAGGCGGTGTTTGACAAGGTCCTGTTTGCAACGGGCCGCACACCGAACTCCAACGGGCTCGGGCTTGAGAACACGTCTGTGGAGGTCGGGCGTCGCGGCGAAATCATCGTCGATCAATATTCCCAAACCGCGCAGCCGTCGATTTACGCAATCGGCGACGTGACAAACCGCGTGAACCTGACCCCTGTGGCTATTCGCGAAGGCATGGCATTTGTGGAAACCGTCTTTAACGGCAACCCTACGCCGGTCGATCACGATCTTATCCCCTCGGCGATTTTTACCCAACCTGAAATGGGCACTGTTGGCCTGTCAGAGGAAGACGCCCGCGATCAAAGACCGATTGATATCTACAGCACCTCCTTCAAACCAATGCAGCAATCATTCGTTGGCCGCGAGGACCGCGTCTTGATGAAACTGGTGGTCTGCAAGGAAACCGATGTCGTCTTGGGGTGTCACATTGTAGCACCCGCAGCAGGCGAAATGATCCAGCTGGCAGGCATCGCAGTGAAGATGGGCGCAACAAAAGCACAGTTTGATCAGGTTTGCGCTGTTCATCCGACTATGTCAGAAGAGCTGGTGACAATGAAAACACCGGTGCGAAGCGCTTGAAAATTCGCGAAATGCACCCAATTAACAATGCGATCGACCGATTTTGAGATAAACCAAAAAGGGATGAACCTGAATGGCCGGTAATAATGGCGGACCCTGGGGCGGCGGCGGTGGAAACCGCGGCGGCGGAGATGACCGGGGCAGCAACAATAATGGTGGGGGCGGCGGTGGCCGCGGACCGGGCGGTGAAGGGCCACAAATCCCTGAAATCGACGAACTGATGAAAAAGGGCCAGGAACAGCTGCGCGTCCTGATGGGCGGTCGCGGTGGTCGTGGCGGACAAGGTGGCGGAAGCGGCGGCGGAGGGTTCTCCAAAGGCTCGCTGGGCCTCGTGGCACTGGGCGCTGTGGCGCTTTGGGTCTTTGCTTCCTTCTACACGGTCAAACCTGAAGAGCAGTCCGTGGAGCTTTTCCTTGGGGAGTATTCCTCAACCGGAAACCCGGGGCTGAACTTCGCACCATGGCCAGTGGTCACGGCAGAGGTTATTCCGGTAACCCGCGAGCAAACCGAAGATATCGGCGTTGGCCGTGGGTCTGGTCGTGGCGATCAGGGGTTGATGCTGACCACCGATGAAAACATCGTGGATATCGACTTCCAGGTTGTCTGGAACATCAATGATCCGGCGAAATACCTGTTCAATCTGGCGGATGCGCAAGAAACCATCCGCTCGGTTAGTGAATCTGCGATGCGCGAAGTTATTGCGCGCTCCGAATTGGCACCGATCCTGAACCGGGATCGTCAGGCCATTGCAGACAATGTGCGCGATCTTATTCAGGCGACGCTCGATCAATACGACTCGGGTGTGAACATCGTGCGTCTCAACCTTGATCGTGCTGACCCTCCGCGTGAAGTTATCGACAGCTTCCGCGAAGTTCAGGCCGCCGAGCAAGAGCGTGACCGCCTGCAACGCACCGCTGACGCCTATGCCAACCGCGTTTTGGCCGGGGCCCGTGGTGAAGCAGCCCAACAGCTGGAGCAAGCCGAAGGCTACCGCGCACAGGTTGTGAACGAAGCCCAAGGTGAAGCCAGCCGGTTTTCCGCCGTTTTGGCCGAATACGCTAAAGCCCCGGAAGTGACCCGTAAACGGCTCTACCTTGAAACCATGGAAAAGGTCTTCTCATCCGTCGACAAGGTTATCCTTGATGATGCGGGCCCAGATGGAAGCGGCTCCGGCGTAGTTCCGTATCTGCCCCTGAACGAGTTGCGCAAAGGAGGGTCAAACTGATGACCAAAGGTATTGGCGCATTGATCGCACTTGCCGCGATCGTTTTCGTTGTTCTGTCCTCGGTCTTTATCGTGGACGAGCGTGAAAAAGCTCTGGTTCTGCAATTTGGTCAGATCCGGGACGTTAAGGAAGACCCCGGTCTGGCGTTCAAGATCCCGTTCATTCAGGAAGTGGTCCGCTATGACGACCGAATTCTGGCGCTGGACACGGATGTTACCGAGGTTACGCCCTCTGATGACCGTCGTTTGGTCGTAGACGCGTTCGCGCGCTACCGGATTGCTGACGTTGTTCAGTTCCGCCAAGCGGTGGGCGTGGGCGGTCTTCGGGCCGCAGAAGATCGCCTTGAAGGCATCCTGAACCCGACCATCCGGGCGGTGCTTGGCTCTGACGGTGTCACATCGAACACCATCTTGTCTGCTGATCGTGGGGCCTTGATGGCGCGGATCACGCAGCAAGCGCGCGAACGCGCTTTGCCGCTTGGCCTTGAGGTGATCGACGTGCGCTTGAAGCAAACCAACCTGCCGGAGCAAAACCTTGATGCGACCTTCGCGCGGATGCGTGCAGAACGGGAACGGGAAGCCGCAGACGAGATCGCGCGTGGTGAAGAAGCCGCACAGCGGGTTCGGGCGCAAGCAGACCGGACCGTTGTGGAGCTCGTCTCGGACGCCACAAAGAACGCCGACATCGTGCGTGGTGAAGCCGACGCGCTTCGCAACAATATCTTTGCGGAAGCCTTTGGCGCGGACCCGGAGTTTTTCGAGTTCTACCGGTCGTTGACAGCCTATGAGCGGTCCTTGCAAGGCAGCAATTCGACCATGGTCATCCGACCTGACAGTGAGTTCTTCGACTACCTGAAGTCGGATACCGGTCGATGATCACAGCACTTTTGCTGGGCCTAGGTCTGGTATTGGTTATCGAGGGGCTGGTGCTTGCACTGGCCCCTTCGCGTATCGAAGACATGCTGAAAATGATCTTGGCGATCCCACCCGATACACGTCGGCTCATCGGGTTAACTGCGCTTACCATTGGCACAATTCTGGTCTGGATCGCAAAATCCGTTGCCAATTTCTGAGGTCTGCGCACGGTGGTATCACACTCCGTACACGACTTATTGACAGCTTGAAACGCAAGAAACCTTGAACCTGTTGCCAAAAGGCCCAATTCTATTCCTATCAGAGCCCCGACGAGCATGGGGTGTAATAATCAAGATCAAGACGAAAAGATCGTACTATTTTGGAGGAGCCTCAAGTGAACGCTCACGTTAGAACTCGAACACTTTCAAGACCCAATACGTCCCGCGGGTTTGCAGTGTTGGCCCTGGGCCTTGTGCTTGCCCTCGCCCAGACACTCGCAGCGAACGCAAAACTGCCGGAAAGTTTTGCCGATCTGGCTGAACAGGTCAGCCCCGCAGTTGTCAATATCACCACATCCACCACCGTTGCCGGTGCAGAGCAAAGCGGCCCAACCCCCGTTGTGCCAGAGGGCTCCCCGCTGGAAGATTTTTTCAAGGATTTCATGGATCGCCAGCAACAGGGCCAACGCCCGCGGAGATCATCTGCACTGGGATCGGGGTTTGTGATTTCCGAAGATGGCTTCATCGTCACCAACAACCACGTGATCGACAAGGCTGACGAGATCGAGATTGAGTTTTTCTCAGGCGAACGTCTGGACGCGACCGTGATCGGTACGGATCCGAAAACCGACATCGCGCTTTTGAAAGTTGAAAGCGACGAGCCGCTGCCATTCGTGCCGTTTGGCGACAGTGACGTAGCCCGCGTTGGCGATTGGGTCGTCGCGGTTGGGAATCCGCTGGGACAGGGCTTTTCTGTCTCCGCCGGAATTATCTCAGCCCGGGAACGCGCGCTGTCGGGCACTTATGATGACTTCATTCAAACCGATGCTGCGATCAACCGAGGCAACTCTGGTGGTCCGCTCTTTAACATCGAAGGCGAAGTGATCGGTGTGAACACCGCGATCCTGTCGCCGTCGGGCGGCTCCATCGGGATCGGGTTTTCGATGTCGTCGAAAGTTGTGACCCGGGTTGTCGACCAGCTCAAAGAGTTTGGTGAGACCCGTCGCGGTTGGCTGGGTGTGCGCATCCAGGATGTAACCGATGATGTCGCCGAAGCGCTGGGCCTTGAGAAAGTTGCCGGGGCTTTGGTCACAGATGTGCCTGATGGCCCATCCAAAGACGCAGGCATCGAGGCTGGTGACGTGATCATGTCCTTCGATGGCAAAGAGGTCGCTGACACACGGGAACTTGTGCGCATCGTGGGCAACACAACAGTTGGCAAAGCGGTTCGCGTGATCGTCGTGCGGGACGGCACCCGCGAAACGTTGAAAGTCACACTGGGTCGCCGCGAAGATGCGGAAGCCACGGCCGTGCCTGCCGCTGTCCAGCAAAGTGAGCAGGAAGAGGCTGAAATCCTCGGCATGTCGCTTGCAGTTCTCGATGACGAGCTGCGCAGCCAGCTTGGCCTTGGCGACGACGCAACTGGTCTGGTTGTCTCCGACGTGGCCGAAGATAGCGACGCCTTTGAAAAAGGCCTGCGCGCCGGTGATCTGATCGTTGAAGCGGGTCAGAAGAAGGTTGAAAGCCTGTCCGACTTTGAAACCCGCCTGGAAGAAGCCAAGGAGGCTGGACGCAAGTCCTTCCTGATGCTGGTGCGCCGCCAAGGCGACCCACGGTTTGTGGCCCTGTCGCTGGGCGGCTGATCTGACCAGATAAATGACACTGAAAGAGGCACCACCCGTGTGCCTCTTTTTCGTTTCCGGCACCGAGAATGTCGGAGTTTTACCCGCAGGCGCGAAACGGGGCTGGCAAATCACGAGAAGACGGATTATCCCGGATTAACTCAGTGAACCACAGGATGAGACATGGCTAAGATCACTTATATCGAACATGGCGGAACCGAACACGTTGTTGATGTTGCAAATGGTCTGACCGTTATGGAAGGCGCACGCGACAACAATATTCCGGGCATCGAAGCCGATTGCGGCGGTGCCTGCGCATGCTCCACCTGCCATGTCTATGTGTCTGAGGATTGGGTGTCCAAGCTGCCCGGCAAAGAAGCGATGGAAGAAGACATGCTCGACTTCGCCTATGAGCCTGACGCGACCCGCTCGCGCCTGACCTGCCAGCTGAAAGTCACTGACGCGCTGGACGGTCTTGTGGTTCAGATGCCCGAAAAGCAGATTTGATCTTTCGCGCAGTTTTTTGGGCCTGCATTGCGGGTCTTTGGGCGGCATCGGCCCTTGCGGCTGAAGCGGCTGACGCAGTCAAAAGCGCGCGCTACACCGAACCCACAACCCGCTATGCCCATGGTGTCCTTGGTGACGCTGTCGAATGGGGCGCGCTGGAGATGGTCTTGCAATCGGGCAAACGGGTCACTGTGACGCTGCCGCAATCGCGGGTCTTTGAAGATCTCGCCCCGCGTGTGCAGGACCTCGATGGGGACGGTGCCGCGGAGGTAATCGTGGTGGAGACGGAGGCGCGCACCGGCGCGCAGCTGGCCATTTACGACCAGACCGGGAAAGTCACCGCAACCCCTCATATCGGGCGATCCAACCGCTGGCTGTCCCCGGTGGGTGCCGCTGATATCGACGGCGACGGGATCACCGAGGTGATGTTCGTCGACCGCCCACATCTGCGAAAGTCGCTGGAGGTCTACAAATACCAGGACCGGGCCCTGACGCCTTGGGTCAGCTTTGCGTCCGTGACGAACCACAGAATTGGCGAGGATTTCATCTCGGGCGGAATTCGCAACTGCGGCGGTAACCCACAGATTGTCGTGGCCAGTGCCAATTGGTCCGAAGTGCTAACCTTGCGCTGGATCGGCGGGTATCTGAGCCCACTGAAACCCATTCCGTTCACTGGTCCCGAAAGCTTCGCACAGGCCTTGGCCTGCTAGTTTGGGCCTGTTAGCTTGCCGCGCTACAGTGCGCGCCAGCCGATATCTTTGCGAAAGAAACCTTCCGGCCAATCGATGCCGTCCACCGCCCGATAGGCACGGTCACGTGCCTCCTGCAATGTCTCACCACGCGCGGTGACGTTTAGAACGCGCCCACCGGTGGCGATAATCTTGCCGTCCTTGGCCGCCGTGCCTGCGTGAAACACCATATTCTTGCTGTCCTCAGCCCCAGCATCCAGCCCCGCAATAACGCTGCCTTTCTGATAGGCACCGGGGTAGCCATTGGCCGCCATCACAACCGTGATCGCATGATCATCGGCCCAATTGACCTGCATCTCGCCCAAGCGCTCTTCTGCGGCGGCCTGGATCAGATCCAGCGCCTGCGCACCCAGCCGCATCATCAACACCTGACATTCGGGATCGCCGAAGCGGACGTTATATTCCACCAGCCGGGGCTGCCCATCCTTGATCATCAACCCGACATAAAGCACGCCGTGATAGGGGGTTCCGCGCTTGGCCATCTCCGCAATTGTCGGGCGAATAATCTCGGTCATCGCCTTTTCGGCGACCTCACCCGTTAGAACCGGGGCAGGGGAGTAAGCCCCCATGCCGCCCGTATTCGGACCCGCGTCGCCATCAAAAGCACGCTTGTGGTCTTGCGCCGTACCCACGGCCAGAACGTCCTTGCCATCGCAGAGGATGAAGAAAGAGGCCTCTTCCCCCTCCATGAACTCCTCGATCACAACTTCCGCACCAGCATCGCCGAAGGCCCCGCCCAGCATGTCATCGACCGCGTCCAAAGCCTCTTGCAACTCCATCGCGACGACCACGCCTTTGCCCGCGGCCAAGCCATCCGCCTTGATCACAATCGGCGCGCCTTCCTTCCGGATATATTCCTTGGCAGGCCCCGCTTCGGTAAACCGCGCATAGCCTGCCGTTGGCGCGTTGGCGGCGTCGCAAATCTCCTTGGTGAAGGCTTTGGAGGCCTCCAGTTTTGCCGCTTCCGCTGACGGCCCGAAAGTCGAAATGCCCGCTGCGCGCAAGCTGTCTGCGACGCCAGCTGCCAAAGGCGCTTCGGGTCCCACAATCACCAGATCAATGGATTGTGCGGCAGCGAACTCCACCACCGCGTCGCCGTTTTCAATGTCCAGCGCTGCGCATTCCGCAATAGCATCAATCCCGGCATTGCCGGGGGCCACGATCAAACGGTCACATTTGGGGTTCTGCTGCACGGCCCAGGCCAGTGCATGTTCGCGACCACCGCCGCCCAAGATCAAAATGTTCATACCTGCCCCCAAGTTTCGCCATTCCCGGGCTTTCGCCCACGCTTGGGGCGTTTTATGCTGGCTTTCAAATCATCACAAGCGGGCAATCCCTATGGATCTTCTGGAAGACGAAACACCGGGCCGGAACGAGCCGGAATTCAGCGTCTCCGAAATCTCCGGCGCGGTCAAACGCATGATCGAAGGGGAGTTTGGCCGCGTCCGCGTCAAGGGTGAACTTGGCCGTGTAACCATCGCGCGTTCGGGCCATGTCTATCTGGACCTCAAGGACGACCGCTCGGTATTGTCATCGGTGATCTGGAAGGGCCAAGCCGCGCGCCTGACGGTGAGGCCCGAGGAAGGCATGGAGGTCGTGGCGATAGGCAAGCTGACCACCTTCCCCGGTCAGTCGCGCTACCAGATGGTGATCGAAGATATCCGCCCCGCAGGGGTCGGCGCGCTGATGGCAATGCTGGAAAAGCGCAAAAAGATGCTGGAAGCCGAGGGCCTCTTTGCTACGGAGCGCAAGAAGCCCATTCCCTACCTTCCGGAAATCATCGGGGTCGTGACCTCGCCACAAGGCGCTGTGATCCGCGACATTCTGCACCGCCTGCGCGACAGGTTCCCGCGCAAAGTGCTGATCTGGCCTGTGGCCGTGCAAGGCGAGGGCTGCGCGCCGCAAGTCAGTGCCGCCATCGAAGGCTTCAATGCCATGACGCCGGGCGGGGCCTTGCCCAGACCCGACCTGATCATCGTCGCGCGTGGCGGCGGATCGCTGGAGGACCTTTGGGGCTTCAATGAAGAGGCCGTGGCCCGCGCGGCCGCGGCCTCAGACATTCCGCTGATCTCGGCGGTGGGGCACGAAACCGACACGACCCTGATCGACTATGTCTCCGACATGCGCGCGCCCACGCCCACGGCGGCGGCCGAGCTTGCCGTGCCGGTTCGTCTTGATCTTCTGGCGACGCTGGATAGCTTTGAAAGCCGCCTGTCGCGGGCCATGGCCAGCCAGATTGAGGCACGTGGACAAAGGGTGCGCGATCTTGGACGGGCTTTGCCTCGCAGTGATGAGCTTACCGCGCAAGCCACGCAACGTCTGGATGCGGTCAGTGCCCGTCTTCCGGCTGCTTTGCGCGCAGCGACACAGGCAAAAACTGTTGCGTTTGAGCGGGTTGGCGCACGTTTGACCAAAACGTTACTGACCCAGCGCACCAGTCAGATGGCCGCAAAACTGGACAATGTCAGTGACGCGATGGGCCGCGCCTTGCAAGCCCGCGTGGCGCGCAAATCCACCGATCTTGGCCGTGTCTCTGGCCGTTTGACTCTGTCGCATATCCAGCGTGATCTGGCGCAAAAGACGCAAGCGACAGACCGCGCGGTCAAAGCCTTGTCGAACGCGGCAGGCCGTCAGCAAAAAAGCTGGGCAGAGCGGCTGGACGCGCTGGAACGGTTGCGTCTGACACTTGGCTATGAGGCCACGCTTGAGCGCGGCTATGCGGTCGTGTGGGCAGGGGACAGTGTGATCACCACCAAAGCCGATGCCGCGAACGCCCCCGCGTTAGATGTGCAATTCCGCGACGGACGGTTCAAGCTGGGCGGCTCAGGCGGGAAGTCTAAAGCGGCCAAACCTGCGGCAGATCAGGGATCGCTCTTTGATGGCGAGGAATAGCTGACGCCGACTTCTGGGCCGGGGCAGCGTAAGGGCGCGCGATCCTGCCCGGTAACCTTCAGATCAAATGCCGGATCATCGCCGATGACGCGCGCGGATTTGCCGGTTTCAGCCTCAAAGAAATGCCAGCATTGCGCGGCGGTTTGGCCGTCATAGAGAAAGCAAATACCGTCACCTTCCGCAAACCAGACCCCGCTTTGACATTGGCCATCCAGAAAGGTCCAGATGACCCGGCTGCGCGACAAGTATTGCTCCGCGCCGTAGGGCTCTCCCTGGCGGTCGAAATAGACCGTCGTGTTTTCGGTGAAAGCGCGGAATTGATCAGCTGTCAAAAGCGTTTCTGCTTGCAGTGGCGAGCAAAATGCAAGTGCGGCGAGCAGTGGTTTTATGAATAATTCCGTCCGGGTCATATCTGTTCCAAAGCCTCCACACGTGGGTTCATCAAACGCTTCCAGCGGCGTGGAAACAGCGCAATCGCTGCCATCACCGGCAGCGGGTAGGGCAGTTGCGGGGCATCTTGTGCAGGCTCCAGCGCCGCATACTCCTTGCCCGGATGCATATGGTGGTCGGAATGGCGCGGCGCGTTCAGCATCCAATGGCGCGATACCAGATGCGGCGCGTTCCAGGAATGTTGCGGCCCGACCGGCGCATAACCTTTCGAAGTCTGCGCGCGTTTGAGGCCGTAATGCTGTACATAGTCGCTCATCAAAAGCTGCATCTGCGCGTAGCTGGCCAGCCCCAGATGCACGGCGACGCCTTTCCAACCGGCAAGGGCAAAGGACACCAACAGCGCAGCCAACCCGCCCAGCACATAGACCAGATAGGGGTTCTGCCAAGGCGCGCGGCGGGCAAGCTCCACCCGCAAACCGGCTTTGAACGACCCGATCCAGGCGCGTCTGAAATAGCGAAAGAACGGCTCGTTCAGGCGGGCGGTATTGGGGTCAAGCGGGGTGGCGACATGGGTGTGATGCACCGCCGGATGGGCCGAGGCGTGATGGCCAAAAAGAACCGAGGTAAAGACCCAGCGCCCAAGCGATCTCGGCAAACGCGCGCCGCGATGGATCAACTCATGTGCATTTGAGTTGCTGACCTGTCCCAAATAGGTCCCCACTGCCAGATAAAGTGCGAACCCGGTGACGCTGAGGACCGACACCCCCGCGCCGGACAGCGACCAGATCGCCAGATAGAGCAGCGGAAAATGTAGCGTCGCCAGTGCGGTGGTAAGCCATGGCGCAGCCCCAGTTTCCGCACCATCCGGCAGGTTGGTCTCCGGCAAAACAAGGTCGATGCACGCGGTCAGGACACAAACATAGATGACCGCCAGCCACGCAATTGCACCGCCCCAAACCAGCCCCGCGACCAAAAATGGCAGGGGCAGCAAGGTCGCAATCGCAAAGAGAGGGTTGGTTTGGGTCATTCTCACGTGGTCTGGCAGTAATTGATGGTCTGACTTTTAGCAGAGGCCGCCGCAAAACGGTATCGTTCGCGACGTCGCAGGTGCAGGCGGTGGTTGCAGAATTCTCGGCAAACTCTTCCATCCGCGCAGCAAGCGTATTAGGTGGAAGGAAGGTCAAAACGCGGGATCCAATGTCATTCTTTAAAAAGCTCAAGAACAAGCTGTTCAAATCCTCATCGAAACTTGAGGAGGGGCTGGACGCGATTGTTGAAGATGGCGGCGAGGTCGAAGAGGTTTTGGAGCAAACGCCTTCCGCGCCTGAAGTGGCTGAGGTGGTGCCTGCTCCAGATCCGGTCGAGGACCTGGAAAGCGTCACCGACACCGCACAAGATGCAGAATTTGACGCGCTAATGGCTGAGATGCAGGCCGTTACACCTGAAGATGCCGCCGCCGCGGAGGCAGAGGTTCCTTGGGAAGAGCCCGAAGACAGCATTGAGGCATCTTTGGATGCCGCGCTCGATGATATTGAGGCTGATCTTGAAAACCTGAAATCAGAGGTTGACGAGATGGCCGCGCAAGAAGTTGGTTCTCCAGAGCCAGAGCCAGAGCCAGCAGCGCCTGCGGCCGACTCACCCGAGGCCCCTGCCGCAGAAGCGCACGCAAAACATACCGA
>CAYGQQ010000066.1:0-6200 GCA_964352105.1 uncultured Rhodobacterales bacterium
ATGCTTTGGTGTGCAGCGATCTGAAAGAGCGCGGTAAACGCCCTCCAGGTCGGGCGCGGCCCTTGCGTCGCGCGGATCATTTGAGGGCCTCCAACTTGGAGGGGTCGAATAGAGGAGTCGGAAAGAGTTTTACTTTTTCTTTTGACATCTGAACTTCGACTCCAGCGCCAATAAAAATTTGTTTAACACGATCTAATTCGCTGAAGTTATTGCTACGCATGGCCTCGGCACGGACTGATGACAGCCACGCTTCATAGGCACTCAAATCTGCACTTTTTTCAGCGAACCCGCCAGCAATGGACTGCAAATTGAACCCAAGTAGCTCTAATGATGCGACAAACTCAGACGCTACTTCCGAGCTTGATCTGCCCTCATATTCAACACCTTGCTGCTCCCACCTTGCAAACGTTATCGCATCGTCAGCTCTATGGTGCAAATAATACAATGCAAGTGAGCTACTTAAGTCGTCATTCAAAGCACGCAAGACTTCTTTCGATGGTTCCGCTTTGATATCAGCGAGTTCAATTACCTTGGCCCACTTCCGAAGCGTCTTCTCCGCCTCAACCCGCTTCTTCTCCGTCCAATCCATCGGCTTGCGGTAATGCGTGGATAGCATCACAAAGCGGATCACCTCGCCCGGGACGCCTTGTTCCAGCAGATCCCGCACGGTGAAGAAATTCCCAAGCGACTTGGACATTTTCTTGCCCTCGACCTGCAGCATCTCGTTATGCATCCAGACTTCGGCAAAACCGTGGCCCATGCATTTGGATTGGGCGATCTCGTTCTCATGGTGGGGGAATTGCAAATCATTGCCACCGCCGTGAATATCGAACCGTTCGCCAAGGAGCTCAAACGCCATGGCTGAGCACTCGATGTGCCAGCCGGGGCGACCCCGACCCCAGGGACTGTCCCAACCCGGAAGCTCATCCGTCGAAGGCTTCCACAGCACAAAATCCATCGGGTCTTCTTTGTATGGGGCCACCTCAACACGGGCACCGGCGATCATGTCCTCGACCTTGCGGCCAGACAGTTTGCCATATTCCGCGTAGCTGCTGACTTTGAACAGCACGTGCCCTTCGGCGGCATAGGCGTGCCCCTTGGCAATCAACTCCTCAATCATCTCAACCATCTGGCGGATATATTCCGTCGCGCGGGGCTCGTGATCGGGGTGCAGGGTGCCTAGCGCGTCCATATCCTCGTGATACCAGCGGATCGTCTCGTCGGAGCGTTCGCGGACCAGCTCTTCGATAGTGCCTTCTGCGCCTGCTTCCTTACGGGCCAAGGCGGTCGCGTTGATCTTGTCATCGACATCGGTGAAGTTGCGCACATAGGTCACGTTATCGTCGCCGTAAGTATGGCGCAGCAGGCGGTTCAGCACATCGAACACGACAACGGGCCGCGCGTTGCCCAGATGCGCCCGGTCATAGACCGTCGGCCCACAGACATACATCCGCACGTTCTTGTCATCGATCGGCGTGAACACCTCTTTGGAGCGGGTCGCGGTATTGTAGAGCTTGATACTCATGTCGTGCCTTTTCATGCGCTGCGCGCGGCGGGCTTAACAAGTCTGGAACGTGATGGAAACAGAAAGCGGACCCGCCTGAGCAATGTCAGTTGGTAATGCAGCAAATAATGGTGCAAATTTGGATCATGGGGGGATGACTAGCAGAGTTTACGTGCCCCGCCTAGGCTGAATTTGGAGGGACTAATGTCACGCGCCCATGTCAGAGAAATTTGCGAAGCGTTGCCCGGCGCCACGTTGGAGCACTCCTTCGGGCCGGATCACGACGTCTGGAAGATCGGCGGAAAGATGTTTGCCATCATTGGTGCGATGAATGATGGGGTCAGCCTGAAATGCAAGGATCCAGAGACCGCCGCCTTCCTGATTGATCTGAACATCGCGCGGCCTGCCCCTTACCTAAAACGCGGCGGATGGGTACAAATTCCATGGGAGGGCTTTGATCCCTCAGAGACCACGTTGCGGTTGCGGCAATCCTATCAGACCGTCCGCGCAAGCCTGCCCAAAAAAGTTCAAGCCGCGTTACCGCCCAGTAACGAATAGCGATTTGACAATGGCGGCATTGGCTGGCTCCATCGCGGTCAAAGACGCGAAAAGGCAGGGCCATGAATTTCTCTCATCGGATAACGAATATCAACCGCGGCGGCTCGGACGGTTGGGAGGTGTTTTACCGCTCCCGGGAGATGATCGGGGACGGTATCAAGATCACAGAGCTGACAACGGGTGAGCATGACATCGGCACTGACCCGATGATCCTAGAGGCGATGGCCGCCTCCACCGCCAGCGGCCACACGGGTTATCCGAGTATTCCCGGAATTGCCGCGCTGCGCGACAAGGTCGCCGCGCGTATTCAGGCGCGCACCGGCGTGGCAACAGCGCGGGAAAATGTTCTTATTACCCCAGGTGGACAAGCCGCGCTTTTTGCCACTCATTGCAGCGTTTGTGATCCCGGTGATGCCGCCCTTTACCTTGATCCATATTATGCCACATACCCCGGGACAATCCGCAGCATCGGTGCGTCTGACCACCCCGTCCCGACCCATGCCAGCAACAGGTTCCAGCCCCGGTTTGAAGATATTGATGCCGTCGCCTCAGCCCTGCCGGGCGGCGCAAAATCCCTGCTGATCAACACGCCCAACAATCCAACTGGCGTGGTCTACACCCGCGAGGCTCTGGAGAGCATCGCGAAAGCCTGCAAAAAACATAACCTTTGGCTGATCTCGGACGAGGTCTATGACACGCAAGTCTGGGAAGGCGAACATATCAGCCCGCGCAGCTTGCCGGGTATGTTAGATCGGACGCTGGTTATCGGCTCCATGTCGAAAAGCCACGCGATGACCGGCAGCCGGATCGGCTGGGTCGTAGGTCCTGCCCCGCTTATCAAGCACCTGATCAATCTGGCCACAAACACCACTTACGGTGTGCCAGGCTACATCCAGGACGCCGCCTTGTTTGCCTTAAACCAAGGGGCGGGATTGGAAGACAAGGTCGCTGCTCCGTTTGAGCGGCGCAGAGCACTGGCGCAGTCGCTGGTCGCCGTCCAAAACACGGTCAGCATGGTGCCCTCGGGTGGCGCAATGTATGTGATGCTCGATATCCGCGCGACGGGCCTGTCCGGGTTGGATTTCGCGAACGCCCTGCTTGATGCAAAACATATCGCAACCATGCCCGGCGAAAGTTTCGGGGCCTCTGCGGCAGGTCATATCCGCATCGCGATGACCGTTGAAGACAAGGCCTTTTCCGAGGCGTTCAAAACCATTCTGACCTTCGCACAGGAGCGCGCCAAATGACCACTTTTCGCAACCTACACGTCAAAGGGGCACCGTTTGTTCTGGCCAATGCCTGGGATATCGGATCGGCCAAAATGCTGGCGGCGATGGGGGCAAAAGCTATCGCAACCTCTTCAGCGGCACATGCGTTCACGCTGGGCAAACCCGATGGCGGCAAGGTGGAACGGGATACGGCGCTGGCGCATGCCCAAGATCTGATTGCAGCCGTTGATCTGCCGGTCTCCGGCGACTTTGAAGACGGGTTCGGCGAAAGCCCTGAAACGTGCGCCGAGACAGTGCGTCTGTCCGGCGAGATCGGACTGGCGGGCATTTGTATTGAGGACACGATTGAAGCAAGCGACCGCGTCTATGACTTTGATCTCAGCGTGGAGCGTGTGCGGGCGGCAGCTTCGGCCGCGAAGGCTTTGCCAAGCGATTTCTTCTTTGTAGCTCGTGCCGATGGCATCATGACCGGTGCCTACGATATTGAGGAGGCCTTGCGCCGCATCAAAGCATATGATGCCGCGGGGGCAGATGGGCTTTATGTCCCGCTTCCCAAGACGCTTGATGATCTGCAACGCATCGTTGATGTGACCGACAAACCCGTCAATGTTCTGGCAGCGGGTCCTTTTGCCAAACACACGCTCGCGACCTATGCGAAAATGGGGGTGGCACGGGTCTCTCTGGGCTCTTCATTGGCACGGGTAACCCATGCCGCGATTTTGCAGGCAGGGGGTGCAATTTTGTCGAAAGGCGACTTTTCGCCCCTGCAAAACGCAGCTTCAGGGTCTGAAATCGACAAAATGCTTCTGAAATAGAAATATTTGACGCAAACAGAACAGATTACGACCGCTGCAATTGCCGACGATAAAGCCGGGAGAACAGCGCGACATGCAACGACATTTCTGCAAACAGATTATCGTGTTCCGCACCATCGGTGCGCGTAGAGGCCGTGCAGCCCGTGGGCGCCCCCAGACAGGTTCAAAGCCCCTTCTTTGACCCTTGTTTGAAAGACCTGACATGACCGACACAACGACCGTTCCTTCTACTGCCCCGCGCCGCTCCGGCGGCAGAAAAGCCCGTCACGCGCTGCGCGCCGCTCCTTTGGAGGAAGCCAAGCGCCCTGTCCGCCCCGGTATGGAAGGCGGGACATACAAACCGCTCAGCGACGCCGATATCGCCCGCATTCATGAGGCCGCCCTTCGCGCGCTGGAAGAGATCGGGCTGGCAGATGCCCCGCAAAGCGGCATTGATTACATGACCAAAGCCGGGGCTATTCTAGGCGATGATGGGCGGATCAGATACCCGCGCGCCTTGGTGGAAGATATGCTGGCCAAGGCCGCCAAAACCATCACCTTGCCCGGCCGTGACCCTGTCTTTGATCTGGATCTGTCCGGCACCAAAGTGCATTACGGCACAGCGGGCGCAGCGGTCCATATGGTTGACGTTCTCGGGCGCGATTACCGCGAAAGCACAGTGCAGGATCTGCATGATGCCGCCAAGATCGTGCAAACTCTCGACAATATCCATTTCCTGCAACGCCCGATGGTCTGCCGCGATATCGCCAATAATTACGAGATGGACCTCAACACGATCTACGCGACCGTCAGCGGCACCAAGAAGCATATCGGAACCTCCTTTACGGAGCCGGGATTTGTTGCCGGTGCCATCGAGATGCTGCACATGATTGCGGGGGGCGAGGACGCCTGGCGCGCACGGCCATTTGTGTCGAACTCCAATTGCTTCGTGGTTCCACCGATGAAGTTTGCGACCGAGTCTTGCGAAGTCATGGAAAACTGCATCAGGGCGGGCATGCCAGTGCTGCTTTTGTCTGCGGGCATGGCCGGGGCCACCGCCCCAGCGCCCATCGCGGGTGCGATTGTGCAGGCCGTGGCCGAATGTCTTGCGGGCATCGTCTATGTCAATTCCATTGCGCCCGGACACCCTGCCGTCTTCGGCACCTGGCCCTTCGGTCTAGATCTGCGCACCGGCGCGATGTCCGTCGGCTCGGGCGAGCAGGCATTGCTGACTGCGGGTTGTGCCCAGATGCATCAGTTCTATGGCATCCCCGGCGGTGCAGCTGCGGGTGCCTCAGATTCGAAATTGCCCGATATGCAAGCCGGATGGGAGCAGATGTGCTCCAACGTGATGGCGGGTCTGTCAGGGCTGAACATGGTTTATGAGGCGGCGGGCATGCATGCCTCGCTTCTGGGCTTCTGTCACGAGTCGCTGATCCTCGGCGATGATCTGATCGGACAAGCGCAGCGCTGCGTGCGCGGGATCGAGGTCAATGACGACACCACCTCTCTGGAAGTGATCCGCGCCACGTGCATTGCACCTGACGGCAGTCGCGGCGTCGGGCACTACCTTGGAACGGATCAGACGCTTGGCCTGATGGAAAGCAATTATGTTTATCCAACGTTGGGCGACAGGACCTCGCCCAAAGAATGGGCTGAAAAAGATCGCCCCGACCTGATTGAAAATGCCGTTGCGAAGAAAGAGCGGATTTTGGCCGCGCCGTCAGAGGCTCAGTTCTCGCCGCAGCTTGATCAAAAAATCCGCGAGGCGTTCAAGATCCACCTACCGGTCAGCTAAAAGCCTTACCGTTGCAGCTGGCTCGCATCCCGGGCCAGCTGTTCGATACCCGCCCAATCGCCCGCATTCACCATGTCTTTCGGGGCCACCCAGGAGCCGCCTGCGCAGACCACGTTCGGCAGGCTGAGATAGCTGTTTGCATTGGCAAGGCTGACCCCGCCGGTGGGGCAGAAACTGACCTGCGGGATCGGGGCACCAATAGCCTTGAGCGCGGCAGCCCCCCCCGACGCCTCCGCCGGGAAGAACTTCAGCATGGAATAGCCGCGCTCCAGCAAGCGCATCGCCTCCGTCGCGGTCGCAGCCCCCGGCAACAGCGG
>CAYGQQ010000066.1:6210-18177 GCA_964352105.1 uncultured Rhodobacterales bacterium
CCGATCCGTCACACCGGGGGACACACCAAAGAGCGCGCCTGCGGTCTTTGCCGCGATCACGTCCTCGGGTGTCATCAACGTGCCTGCACCGACGACACCGCCTTCCACTTTCGCCATTTCCGCGATGGCTTCCAGCGCGGCAGGTGTGCGCAGTGTGACTTCCAAAGCGGGCAAGCAACCGGCGACCAGCGCAGTTGCCAAAGGCGCGGCTGTAGCCGGGTCATCAACGACAAGCACTGGAACAATGGGGGCAAGAAGGCAGATGTCTCGGGCTTGTGCGCTGGCCTGTAGCGGGGTCATTGGGTCGTCCTCTTTTGGAATTACGGTCTTATCGGGGCTTGCGCCGGTTTATACAACCACCGCTGCGCCGGTATCACTGCGTGAAACGTTCTTGCGAAAAACCTCAAACAGTTCTCGCCCTATGCCGTGGCCGTTGTCAGAAAGATCAGGGGTTGCGGGCGCACGTGCCTCCACGCCGTCCGTCACAACCACCAGCTTACCAGCGGGTGCATCAAGGCGCACGATGTCGCCGTCTTGCAGCTTGGCAATCAAGCCGCCATCCATCGCCTCAGGGCTCACATGAATGGCCGCGGGCACTTTGCCGGATGCGCCCGACATGCGTCCATCGGTGACCAACGCCACTTTGAAACCGCGATCTTGCAGAACCGATAGCACTGGTGTCAGCCCGTGGAGCTCCGGCATGCCGTTGGATTTCGGCCCCTGGAAGCGGACCACAATGACGCAGTCCTGCGCCAGCGTTCCGTCCTTGAAGGCCTGCTTCACCGCATCTTGGCTGTGAAACACCCGCGCAGGCGCTTCGATGATCTGGCGATCCTCAGCCACGGCGGAAATTTTAATCACGCCGCGCCCCAGATTGCCATCCAACTGCTTCAGACCACCTTGCGGCTGGAACGGATCAGAGGCCGGGCGCAGGATTTTTTCGTTCTGAGAGACGCGCGGGCCGTCGACCCATGTGACCTCTCCGTTTTGGAATTTCGGCTCGGCGACATAATCCTGCAGCCCGTTGCCGATAACGGTTTTGGTGTCTTTGTGCAGGAGGCCCGCGTCCAGAAGCTCTCCGATCATATAGCCAAGGCCACCTGCGGCGTGGAAATGGTTCACATCTGCCAACCCGTTTGGATAGACCTTCGCCATCAGAGGGGTCGCGTCCGAAATATCGGCAAGGTCTTGCAGGTCCAGCTGAACCCCCGCCGCGCGCGCCATCGCCACAATATGGAGCACCAAATTGGTGGAGCCGCCAGTGGCCATCAGGCCGACCAACCCGTTCACAAATGTCCGCTCGTCCAGAATGTCACAGACCGGGCGGTAATCATTGCCCAGATTGGTGATCTCCAGCGCCCGCTTTGCCCCGGCATCGGTCAGCGCGTCCCGCAGATCAGTGCCGGGATTGACGAAACTGGCACCGGGCAAATGAAGCCCCATGAACTCCATCAGCATCTGGTTAGAATTGGCGGTGCCGTAAAATGTACATGTGCCGGGTGAGTGGTAGGAGGCCATCTCCGCCTTCATCAACTCCGCGCGGTCGATCTCTCCGGTGGCAAATTTCTGGCGCACTTTAGATTTCTCATCATTGGGAATGCCCGATTGCATTGGCCCCGCTGGCAGGAAAATCCCCGGCAGGTAGCCGAAAGTAGCCGCCGCAATGATCAGGCCCGGAACGATCTTGTCGCAGACGCCCAGGTAAACGGCGGCATCAAAGGTGTTGTGGCTGAGCGCGACACCCGCCGACAACGCTATAACATCGCGCGAAAACAGCGACAGCTCCATGCCGACCTGCCCTTGGGTGACGCCATCGCACATTGCAGGCACACCGCCCGCGACTTGCGCGGTTCCGCCATTCTTGCGGGCGGTTTCCTTGATTTGATCCGGGAACGTCGCGAAGGGCTGATGGGCCGACAGCATGTCGTTATAGGCCGTCACGATCCCTAGATTGGGCGCTTTTTCAGCCAACAACGCGTCCTTGTCACCGCCCATCGCCGCATAGGCATGGGCTTGGTTGCCACAGGTCAGATGCCCGCGCTTGGGCCCCTCATCTGCGGCCTGACGCATCCGGCCAAGATAAGTTGCTCGGCTGTCTTTCGAACGCGCTACGATCCGCGCGGTTACATCTGCAATGACTGGATTGAGCGACATAGAATCCTCCGGGCTTGTTCCCCGGTATATAGATCATGTTAGCGCTAACAGTCCAGTGACTGGCCCCACTTATTTGCAGCGCGCTATCTGTAAAGAAGCGATTGCCCGTCCGCGAACAAATGCACTTTCTCAGGCGCGGCGCTCAACTGCATGTCGCGCCCGCGTATGTCGGTGTGGATGCCTTGCAGCTTGGCAATGACCGAGCTGCCCACGTCATTTGGATTACCGAAGTAAAGCTGCGTAACCTCCCCCAAGGCTTCCGAGATATGAACCTTGCCGGAAAAAGCATAATCGCTGCCACCCGTGGTGACCATATCCTCGGGCCGGATGCCGATATTTACCTTGCGACCCTTGTCGGCGTCATTGGTTGGCATATTGGCCTTGAATGTGCCAGACCCTTGGTCGGACTTCACAGTGGTGAGCTGACCTGTTTCGACGATCTCACCCGACAGCAGGTTCATCGCCGGAGAGCCGATGAATTGCGCAACAAACTCGTTTTCTGGTGTCTCATACAGTTCCAGCGGAGTGCCGACTTGTGCGATGCCTTTGTTGGCCAGAACCACGATGCGCGTGGCCAGCGTCATTGCTTCAACCTGATCGTGGGTGACGTAGATCATCGTGCTGTCGGGCATCGCCTCTTTCAGCTGCGCGATCTCGATCCGTGTGGCGACACGCAGGGCTGCGTCAAGATTTGAAAGCGGCTCATCAAACAGATACACTTTCGGGTCGCGCACGATGGAACGCCCGATGGCCACCCGTTGACGCTGCCCGCCGGACAAGGCTTTCGGCAGGCGATCAAGATATTCCGTCAGTTGCAGAATGCGCGCGGCATTCTCAACGGCCTCGTTAATCTCCGCCGGGCTTTTCTTGGCAATTTTCAACGCAAAAGACATGTTATCGCGCACCGTCATATGCGGGTAAAGTGCGTAAGATTGAAACACCATCGCGATGCCGCGCTGCGCAGGGGGCACGTCATTCATCGGTACGCCGTCGATCTCCAACGTGCCGGAAGTGATCTTTTCCAGCCCCGCCACCATACGCAGCAAGGTTGACTTCCCGCAGCCAGACGGGCCCACAAAAACGATCAACTCGCCTTGCTTAATATCAAGGTTTATGTCCTTGAGCACCTCAACGGTGCCGCCATATGCCTTGCCGACATTGGTCATTTTCAGATCAGCCATGTCGTGCCCTCCCCCGGTTGGAATTCAGTTTGTATTCAATGCAAAGAATGGCTGCCACGCGCCAAGTTGCACCCGTCCGTCTTGCCCTATTTCGCCGCTGCCAAGCTCCGCCCCGGTTGCGCTCCAGTGACCGTTCGGCAACTCAATCGTTTGCGGCTTGTCCGACATATTGAAAGCGCAAAACATCGCTGCGCCCTCGTGACGGCGGGTGAAATGCAGCACGTCGCTTTGTGCGGCCAGTTCGTGATGAGTGCCTTTGCTCAGAACCTTGTGCGCGCGGCGGAAGGTCAGCGCGTTTCGGTAGTGCTGCAAGAGCGAGCCCGGATCAGTGTCCTGTGACGCGACCGAGTTGTGGACATGGTCAGGGGCCACAGGCAACCATGGTTTGCCCGTCGAAAAGCCGCCATTTTGGTTCGAAGCTTCCCAGACCATCGGCGTGCGGCAGCCATCGCGGCCTTTGAATTCTGGCCAGAACTCGATCCCGTAGGGGTCCTGCAAATCTTCAAATGCAACATCGGCTTCCAGCAGACCCAATTCCTCGCCCTGATACAGGCAAAGCGAGCCACGCAGCGCCATCATCATGGATGTATAGAGCCGTAGCGCCACAGGGCTAAGGTTCCAACGGCTCGCATGGCGCATCACGTCATGGTTGGAAAATGCCCAACAGGCCCAGCCATCCGGCGCGGCCGCTTCCAGACGTTGCATGACCGAGACGATTTTTGACGCCGTCAAAGGCGCGGTTTCAAGAAACTCGAACGCGTAGCACATGTGAACGCCGGTTGTGCCGGCGGTGTATTGCCCCAGAAGCTCCAGGCCTCGTTGCGCGTCCCCAACCTCCCCAACAGCGGCAGTGCCGGGATATTCGTCCAGCAATGCCCGGTAGCGTTTCAGGAACTCCAGATTTTCCGGCTGGTTTTTCGAATGCAGATGAACCTGATGGTTATACGGGTTCACCGAGGGCGCAATGGTGGCGTTTCGCTCTTCCTTGGGGAGCGCAGGATTGTCGCGCAACTCCTTGTCTGCAAAGTAGAAATTGATCGTATCGAGGCGAAAACCATCGACCCCGCGGTTCAGCCAGAAGCGCGTCGCATCAAGTAGCGCGTCTTGAACCGCAGGCGTATGGAAGTTCAGATCAGGTTGCGTGGTCAGGAAATTATGCAGGTAATACTGCTCCCTGCGGGCATCCCATTGCCAGGCCGGTCCGCCGAAAATCGACAACCAGTTATTGGGCGGCGTGCCGTCGGGTTTCGGATCGGCCCAGACATACCAATCGGCTTTCGGATTGTCCCGACTGGTCCGGCTTTCGCCGAACCACGGATGCTGATCAGACGTGTGGCTAAGCACCAGATCGATCATCACTTTCAGCCCCAGCTTGTGAGCCGTGTCGATCAGCGTATCGAAATCCGCCAAGGTCCCGAACATCGGGTCAACATCGCAATAATCACTGACGTCGTAGCCAAAATCCTTCATGGGCGAGGTGAAAAACGGCGAAATCCAGATCGCGTCGACACCCAGATTGGCGATATAAGGCAGACGCTTAACGATACCCAAAAGATCGCCGATTCCGTCGCCGTTGCTGTCTTGATAGCTGCGCGGGTAGATTTGGTAGATCACCGCACCGCGCCACCAATCCGCATCAACTTTTGCGGCAGTAATTACTTCAGATTTTGTCATTTCACTGATCCTGCAAGCAGGCCACGCACCAGATATTTTTGCATGGCGAAGAATACCAGAAGCGGCACCGCGATGGACACGAACGCAGAGGTGGCGAGGATTTCCCACTGCCCCCCGCGTGAGCCCAGAAGATTGACCAAGCGGCCTGTCAGCACCAGTGTGTCGTCATCAGTGCCCAGGAACACAAGCGCAACCAGCAGATCGTTCCATGTCCACAAGAACTGGAAGATCGCGAAGGACGCCAGCGCAGGGAAGCTCAGCGGCAGAACGATCTTGGTAAATATTTGGAAGTCCGTCGCCCCGTCGACCTTGGCGTTCTCAATGATGTCGCGCGGCAAGCCGACCATGTAATTGCGCAAAAGATAAATCGCGAGCGGCAATCCGAAGCCGGTATGGGCCAGCCATACCCCCAGATAGCCTTTGCCGATGCCAATGGAATTGTGCAGTTGCAACAGCGGGATCAGCGCCAATTGCAGCGGCACAACCAGAAGCCCTACGACCATCGCTACAAGCAGCGCGCGGCCCGGAAACTCCATCCACGCCAAAGCGTAGGCCGCAAATGCCGCCACCAGAATGGGGATCACCGTGGCCGGGATCGCAACGGTGAGCGTGTTCAGGAACGCCTTGCCGACACCCGCGGCAGCGGTGGAGCTGAAGAGCACGTTTTCATAATTCCCGAGGGTAAATTCCGGCGGCGTTGCAGTGCTGGAAAAAATCCGTGGTAGCCGCGTCCCCTCAAAACTTTCAGGTCCAGACAACACATATTGGCCGGTCTCGTCCAAGGTCAGGGTTGCGCCGTCCTTCAGATCGGCCACATCGCCGGGAGCATATTCAGCAGGTGCCCGAGACGACGTTCCCCAAGCGCTGACCACGGCGGCGGTGTCGGGAAACAGCTCGCCCGAGATCGTGTAGAGATCGCCCTCCAAGACCTCGTCACCTGCAACACGGATGGCGGGTACGTTGCGTTCTTGCGAGGACAGAGCCGACCACCAGCCACTGGTTGAGATTTGATCTGCCGTGCGAAACGACGACACAAGCAGCCCCAGCGTTGGCAACAGCCACGCCAGAACCAGCACCACGACCGAGATGTGAACAGCCCAGGTCAGGCTCGACTTTTTACCAGCGATATTGTTCATGATCCCTGCCCCCTAGCGCATTTCTTTGCGCACATTGTGCACATTCCAGATCAGGATCGGCAGCACCAGGATCATGATCACCATGGCCGAGGCCGACCCAACACCCCAGTCAAACGACCGGAAGAGCTTGTCATACATGTAATTGGCCAGCACTTGCGTTTCCCACTGGCCGTTGGTCATCGCCAGAACCACGTCGAAGACTTTCAGGACCACCAGCGTGATCGTCGTCCAGACCACCACGATTGTGCCCATGATCTGCGGGACTTTGATCTTGAAGAAGATCTGCAGCGGGTTGGCACCGTCAACGATGGCGGCCTCGATCGTCTCTTCGGGGATGCCGCGCAGGGCTGCCGACAAGATCACCATGGCAAAACCTGTCTGGATCCAGATCAGAACCGCCATCAGCAGGAAATTGTTCAATAGCGGGATCGTCAGCCATGTCTGCGGCTCGCCCCCGAAATACACCCAAATCGCGTTGAGGATACCGATCTGGTCGGTGCCCTCTGGCCGTGTGTCATAGATCAGTTTCCAGATCACCGAAGCCCCGACAAAGGAGATGGCCATCGGCATAAAAATCATCGACTTGGCGATGCTGCCCCAGCTGATCCGGTCTGACAGCTGGGCCGCCAAAAGCCCAAAGGCGGTGGACATGGCAGGCACCACGATCAGCCACATCATGTTGTTGCGCATCGCCTCCCAGAACTTCGCCTCGCCGAACATCTGGTTGTAATTGGCAAGCCCTACAAAGGCCCCGCCCTGGTCGCGGTCGGTTAGCGATAGCCACAGCGTCGCGATCACCGGATACACAAGGTAGACCCCAAGCGCCAGGATCGCTGGCGCCAGAAATAGCCATGGCCGGATCATATTGGCGCGGTTGATATTGCGCCCCGCATTTGGACCGCGTGCCGGAAACAGCACTTTGTCGAGAAACTGGTTGGAGAAGTAGAAGTAGCCGATGCAGCCGCCCACCCCAATGAAGATCGTCAACAGTCCTTGAAATGCTGGATGCATCTGGCTTCTCCCTGAGGATGTCGTCCGCGCGACGGAGTTCACTCGGATAAATACCCGCCCGGATCAAAAAAGGACCGGGCGGGCGAAGTTATGTGCGGAAGCTTACTTCAGGCCGTCCCAGCTGGACTGAATTTCTGCTGCCACGTCTGCGGCAGACTTGCCACCGGCATAGTCCACCATGCCCGTCCAGAAGGAGCCCGCGCCAACGCCCGCAGGCATCAGGTCGGAGCCGTCAAAGCGGAACGTGGTTGCCTCCAGAAGGATCTCGCCCTGCTTTTTCAGCGCATCGTTTGCGTACAGCTCGGTGTTGGCCGATTTCAGCGGTGTCAGGAAGCCGGAGCGGGACATCCACAACTCATGCGCAATCGGTGTCTTCAGAAAGTCGATAAACGCACGTGACGCATCGCTGTCCTTGGTGATGAAGGCCAATGTGCCTGCGCCCAACACCGGGTTACCCAGCTCTTTGCTGTCATAGCTTGGGAAGTAGAAGAAATCCGCGTCCAGACCAAGTTCTGTTCCTTCCGGGAAGAAGGTTGGAATAAACGACGCCTGACGGTGCATATAGCATTGTGGCGGCGATGAGAAAATACCGTCCGGACTGTCACGGAAATCGGTGGAAGCAACAGCACCCGCACCGCCCGAGACATAGGCGTCATTGCGCGCAAATGCGCCAAATTCGTCGATCGCTGCTACGACGCGCTCATCTGTGAACGGGATCTCGTTGGCGACCCAAGCGTCATAAACATCTGCGGGTTGTGTGCGCAGCATCATGTCCTCAACCCAGTCGGTCGCAGGCCAGCCTGTCGCACCGCCTGATCCCAGACCAATGCACCAAGGTGTGCCGCCATCCGCGACGATCTGATCTGACAGCGCTTTCAGCTCTTCCATGGAGTTCGGCACTTCGTAACCTGCATCCTCAAAATTTTCCGGGCTGTACCAGACCAGCGATTTCAGGTCGATTTTGTAGGGGAACGCATAAAGCGCCTCAGCCCCGTCAGGACCTGCATAGCTGCCAAGACCAACCCAGCTTGAGCCAGCCGCATAATTGTCTGCCAACCAGCTTTCGGTCTCATCGCCAAGCGGGGCGACGAAGCCTTTGGACACAAGATTGCCGATCAGACCGGGCTGCGGAAGGATCGCGATATTGGGCGGGCTGCCAGCTTCCGTGTCGATCACGATCTGCTGCTCATAGGTCTCGGAGGACGCGTATGTCACTTCCGCACCGGTCGCTTCGGAAAAATACGCAAAGATGCTTTCAGCCAGCGCTTGGTCATCGCCGCGCCAAGGGCCAAAGATCGAAAGTGTCTGGCCAGACAGGTCCGTACTGGCAGCAAATTCGTCAAAGCTGCCCCAGTTAAACGCGCCCTCTCCCGGAGCCGCAAACAAGTGACCATCGGCGTGACCCATACCAGCGGTAAGGGCCAGTGCAGCAGCACCAGCATATAAACGAGTCTTCATGATTTCCTCCCAATAAGCGGCAATTCCGCCCAGATTTTCGTTTTACGCGCTTGGGAATCGATTTTCCAAAGCGCTTTGGTAATTCCGAAATTGGACTATGTCCGCACTTATGTCAACTCGGACGAGTTTGACCCACGAATAAACGCCATTCGCAATAAAATATCGCGAAAAACTGATAAAACCTTTGACGACCGCTGCAACCTTCGCAATGCTAAGCAGACTCAAAGCGCTTTGAATTGGACGACACGACAATGAATCTTCGCGAGCTTTCAGGCCTTCTTGGTTTGTCACAAACCACTGTGAGCCGCGCATTGAACGGCTTTCCCGAAGTGAAGGAAGAAACCCGCAGACGCGTGCGCGAGGCCGCAGCAAAACATGGCTACAGCCCTGACACCCGTGCGCGGTCTTTGGCCACGGGGCGGGCGATGGCCATCGGTCATGTGATCCCAGTTTCCAGCCAGCACCAAATGGCCAACGTGGTCTTTGCCGATTTCATAGCAGGCGCGGGCGAGGTCTACGGAAACCTCGGCTATGACATGCTGATTTCCTTCGTTACCGATGACCAACAGGAACAAACCTACCGCGATCTGGTGCGTAAGCGCTCGGTCGATGGGGTGATCGTGCATGGGCCGGTGCGCAATGATTTCCGGATCCCGCTGTTGCAGGAACTGGAGCTGCCGTTTCTGGTACATGGCCGCTCCAGCGAGGTGACCACAGCCTATAGTTGGCTGGATGTGGACAATGTACAGGCTTTGCGGCGGGCGACGGCCTATTTGATTGATCAAGGTCATACTCGGATCGCATTACTGAATGGCCCTGAGCATATGGACTTCGCGTGGCGCAGGCGCACCGGATATATCAATGCGCTGCATGAGGCTGATATCACCGAGGATCCGTATCTGATGCGCGAGGGCGAGATGACGGAGCCGTTCGGACACGGCTCCACGCTGGATATGCTGCGATCCGATGCACCCCCCACCGCGATCCTGACCTCCTCGATTGTGATTGCTTTGGGCGTCCGTCGCGCGATCGAGGAATGCGGGCTCGCGATTGGCAAGGACGTCTCCGTGATCTGTTTCGATGACCGAATTTCCTACCTGCCCAATGGTTCCGACGAGCCGATTTTTACCGCCGTTCGGTCCTCCGTCTCGGACGCAGGCAAGCGCTGCGCTGAATTGCTGATTGAACAGATCAATACCCCCGACACCCCTGCCGCGCGCGAGTTGTGGCGCGCCGATTTGATCCTTGGCCAGTCAACTGGCCCTGCCCTTCTGAAAGCCTCGCCATGAACTTCAAACGCTCTGATTTTCCGGACGGGTTTTTGTTTGCTGCCGCCACCTCCAGCTATCAGATTGAAGGCCATTCCTTCGGTGGCGCTGGCAAAACCCATTGGGACAGCTTCGCCCAGACGCCCGGCAATGTGGTGCGCGCGGAAAACGGCGATATTGCCTGCGATCACTACCACCGGTTCGAGGAAGACCTTGATTTAGCGGCAGGAATGGGGCTGGACTGCTACCGGTTTTCAACCAGTTGGGCACGAGTTCTGCCCGAAGGTCGCGGGGTGGTTAACGAAGAGGGGCTGGATTTCTACGACCGGCTGGTGGATGCGATGCTGGCGCGCGACCTCAAACCAATGGCCACGCTCTATCATTGGGAACTGCCGGTGCCGCTTGCGGATTTAGGCGGTTGGCGTAACCCGGATATGCCGCATTGGTTTGCTGATTTCACGCAAACGATCATGGGCCGGATCGGAGACCGTATCTATTCCTGCGCACCGGTGAATGAGCCTTGGTGCGTCGGCTGGCTCAGTCATTTCCTTGGACATCACGCGCCGGGGATGCGCGACATCCGCGCCACCGCGCACGCGATGCACCATATCCTTGTAGCGCATGGGCACGCGGTAACAGCCATGCGTGCCTTGGGCATGAGCAACCTAGGGGCCGTGTGCAATTTCGAATATGCCAAACCCGTAGATAACAGCCCCGAGGCCGCCAAGGCAGCCGCGCTTTACGATGGCTACTACAACCGGTTTTTCCTCTCCGGTCTGTTCAAAGGCAGCTATCCCGATAACGTCATGGAGGGGTTAGAACCGCATATGCCAAAAGGCTGGCAGCAGGACTTCGATACGATCCGTGCGCCGCTGGATTGGGTCGGGTTGAATTACTACACCCGCAAAGTGATTGCGCCGGATGACAGGCCCTGGCCCGCGCATGCGGAGGTCGACGGGCCTTTGCCAAAGACCCAAATGGGTTGGGAAATCTACCCCGAAGGCCTGCGCCATTTCCTCAACATGGTGCATCGCGATTACACCAAAGGCCTGCCATTGCTCGTGACGGAAAACGGCATGGCCAATGACGACCGTGTGGGTCAGGCAGATCAGCCCCGCATTGACTATTTGGAGGCGCATCTGGCGCAGGCGCATGCTGCACTGGCCGATGGTGTACCGCTGAAGGGTTACACGTTCTGGTCGCTTCTCGACAATTACGAGTGGGCCTTGGGCTATGAAAAACGCTTCGGTCTGGTGCATGTGGATTTTGAAACCCTTGAACGCCAGCCGAAAGCCTCTTACCACGCGTTAAGCGCCGCGTTGGCGCAATAGGAAGGTAAGCGTTCGTGTCCGCCGAAAGATTTGCAATCGTTGCCGATATCGGCGGGACCAATACACGGGTGGCGCTTGCGCGCGGGGCCGAGGTTCTGACAGGCACCGTCGCGCGGTACCGCAACACGGACCATAAGAGCCTGAGACCGATCCTTCTTGATTTCATGGGCAAACATCCCGGCGCGAAATTTGACGGCGTCTGCGTGGCGCTTGCAGGTCCAGTGCAAGACGGGCACGGACAACTGACCAACCTAAACTGGGACATCGAAGAGGCGATGCTCGCACAAACGACGGATGCCACAAATGTATCCCTTCTCAACGACTTGCAGGCACAAGGTCATGCAATCGGGCACTTGCAGGACGGCACTGCGCGCCAGTTGATCGACGCGCCCGCAACACCCGCCAAAGCGGCGAAACTGGTGATCGGGATTGGCACCGGGTTCAACATTGCCCCGGTTTTCGAAAGCCCAGAGGGTCGGATAATTCCAGCTTCAGAAGCGGGTCATACAGGCCTTCCAGCCCACTCAGAAGATGAGCTTCGCTTTGCCGCGCATCTTGAAGAAACCTTGGGCTACGCTGCGACCGAGGATATGTTGTCGGGTCGCGGGTTTGAGCGCCTTTATCGCTGGCTGGCACACGAAAGCGGTCAGCAAACGGACAAATCCGCCGCGCAAATCATGCAGGGATTTGAAGCAGGCAGTGACCCGTTGGCCGCCAAGGCAGCGGCGATGTTTGTCCAGATGGTTGGCTCGGT
>CAYGQQ010000067.1:0-2537 GCA_964352105.1 uncultured Rhodobacterales bacterium
GGGCAAGACCGCACAAAGCGGCGGGCATTTGTAGGCTGTCAGCGCGTCGCATTCATAGGCGCGGGTTTCCGCCTCATCATGGATCACCGCATCTGGGGACAGGGCCGCAAGGAGCCGCGCGACAATGCGCGGTTTGTTGGCGATGACCATCTGGTCTGGCTTTGGCATTTCCATCGCTGGCACCTCAATATCACGAATTGGTAAAATCATATTACCAATTTTCCCGTATGGCAAGTCTCGCAAACCCGGCATAGGGTGCGCCATGACTTTTCTCGACCGCCTCGCTCTGTTTTCCGTGCTCGACATGGCCGCACTTGGCCTTTTGGTGGCCTCTTGGCTTATTTTGAGCTGGTTGATCGAGCATCCCCTGAAGAATCCGTCGGTGACCATGCTGATGGCGGACTACCGCCGCGCCTGGATGCGCGAACTGGTCACCCGCGACCCGCGTATTTTTGATGCCACGATCCTGGCAAACCTGCGCCAAGGTACGTCGTTCTTTGCCTCTGGCTGCATGATCGCCATTGGCGGGGTGTTGGCCGTGATCGGCAATACAGAGCAGATTTCCATGGTCGCCGAAGACCTGACCAGTCAATCGATTCCATCGGTGATCTGGCAGATGAAACTTCTGGTCTGCGTGGCCTTCCTGACCCATGGATTCTTGAAATTTGTCTGGGCCAACAGGCTCTTTGGCTATTGCGCAGTGCTGATGGCGGCGGTGCCCAATGACCTCAGCGATCCACGTTGCTACCCGATGGCCGCCCAAGCCGGTGAGATCAATGTGCGCGCGGCCTGGAATTTCAACCGAGGTCTGCGCGCGATCTATTACGCGTTGGGCGCCTTGGCGTGGCTTTTGGGCCCCGAGGCGCTTTTGATGTCGGCCTGCCTTGTCACATGGCTAATCTGGAACCGCGAATATTCGTCCCATGCGCGAATGATCTTGCTGAACGCGCCCGATGGCGGCTCCTACGCGACGCAAGCTTCGGGAATTGAACTATCGGCACCTGCGAACGGGGACACGAAACTGTGACCCCAACCCAGACAAATTCTTGATAAAAGAGGCGTTATGAAAAGAGTTTTGCTTTCACTCTTGGTCGCTGCGGGGCCTGCATTTGCGGGTCCGGCAGTGATCGAAGGCGCAGAAGCGCGTCAATCCGGCAATGGCTGGACGATCAACGTGACGATCCGGCACGGCGATACTGGCTGGGATCACTATGCAGATGGTTGGTCTGTCAATACACCTGATGGGACCGAACTTGGGTTTCGCAAGCTTTTGCACCCGCATGAGAACGAACAGCCCTTCACCCGCTCGCTAAGCGGAGTGTCAGTTCCCGACGGCGTGAGTGAGGTTGTGATCCGCGCCCATGATTCCGTGCATGGCTGGTCTGAAGAGACCTACAGGGTCAAACTGAACTAACTTTTTAAGGTAAATCCGCGGACCGGATGATCGGGAAGAATTGCGCGTTTGACCACAGGCCGAACCAGCTTTCGCCGTCATGGTCGTGATGCGCGCCTAGATCCACAAGCCGGTAAAAGCTCTTGCGGTCGATCAGTGCCTCCAGATTGCGGCGTACCAGCACATATGGCGACGGCTCCCCGTCTTGATCATAGGACACGCGAATGGGGTTTTCGGGGCCCGCTTGCACGACATCCCCCACATGGGTTTCAAAAGTCAGGATCTGATCGCTGCCGGTCCCGCGCGGCTCAAAATCAATCGCCACAAACGGCGCATCATCGACAGTGATGCCCACCTTTTCAACGGGGGTGACAAGGAAGTAATCCGCGCCGTCTTTGCGGATGATGCTGGAGAACAGTTTTACCAGCCCGGCCCGACCAATTGGCGTGCCTAGATAAAACCACGTGCCATCGCGCGCGATTCGCATATCAAGGTCGCCACAAAAAGGTGGATTCCAGTCTTCGACCGGTGGCAGCCCCTTCTTGCCGACTTCTTGGGCAGCCGCTGCGATGCTTTCCGCCGATGGAAGATCAAGCTTTTGTGCACCTTGTCCCTTTGCCATTTCTTCTCCGCGCCATATCTGCCTTACTACAGGTATTGATATAGAGCTGTTTTGGGAGACTTGCCATGGCCGAGACCACATCCTCCGACGATCTTGTCGTGGAGATCGAAAATCTGGGGGCCAAGCTGGCAGAGGCGAAAACCTCGATAGCAACAACAATCGTCGGTCAGGAGAAGGTCGTTGATCTGGCACTGACCGCGCTTCTATCGGGCGGGCATGCGCTGTTGATGGGCTTGCCGGGCCTGGGCAAGACGCTTTTGGTGGACACGTTGTCGACCGTTATGGGGCTCAGCACCAACCGGGTGCAGTTTACGCCCGATTTGATGCCAGCGGATATTCTGGGCTCCGAGGTCTTGGAAACAGGAGATGATGGCACGCGTGCGTTTCGCTACATCGAGGGTCCAATCTTTGCGCAGCTTTTGATGGCTGATGAGATCAACCGCGCCTCGCCGCGGACACAATCGGCTTTGTTGCAGGCGATGCAGGAACGCTCCGTGTCGATCGCTGGGGTCGATCATTCCC
>CAYGQQ010000067.1:2547-5810 GCA_964352105.1 uncultured Rhodobacterales bacterium
CGTTGGAGCAGGAAGGCACCTACCCGCTGCCCGAAGCGCAGCTTGACCGCTTCCTGATCCAGATCAACGTTGATTACCCCGACCGCGCGACGGAGCGTGATATTCTTTTGGCCACGACAGGCACACTGCAGGCCGCTGCCAGCACGGTGTTCGCGCCCGAGGAGTTGATGGCCGCGCAACAAATCGTGCGCCGGATGCCTGTTGGCGACGCCGTAGTCGATGCGATCCTCGATCTGGTGCGCGCCTGCCGCCCTGATGAGCCGGAAGCCTCCGATCTGGTGCGCCAGACCGTGTCCTGGGGGCCCGGCCCACGTGCGGCACAAGCCTTGATGCTGACGGTCCGCGCGAAAGCGCTGATCGAAGGACGGCTGGTGCCGTCACTTGATGATGTCGCAGCCATGGCCGATCCTGTGCTCAGCCACCGGATGGCGCTGTCGTTTGCCGCGCGCGCCGAAGGCCGCGTCCTGTCAGATGTGATCGCCTCGGTCGTTGAAGGCGTCTCCACCCGCGCGGTGGCTGCATAAGGTGAGCCAGCACGACCCCGCCACAACGCCCGCACAGCTCCGGCACCGCGCGGAGGCCCATGCCGGGGCCTATCCTGCGCTGCTGGCCGAGGCGGAGCATTTGGCGGCGACGGTTCTTTTAGGCGATCATGGCCGCAGGCGCGCCGGTATCGGCGACGAGTTCTGGCAATATCGCCCGGCGGAACATGGCGACGGTTTGCGCGAAATTGATTGGCGCCGCTCGGCGCGCTCGAACGCGCATTTCGTCAGACAAAAGGAATGGCAGGCCGCGCAATCGGTGATGTTGTGGGTGGACGACGCGCAATCCATGGGGTTCACCGGCGGGACCGACAGACCCACGAAAGGCCACCGCGCGCGCGTGCTGGCCTTGGCGATGTGCGTTTTGCTGAATAAAGGCGGCGAACGCTTTGGGCTGGCCAATCGCGGTACCCCACCCCGGCGCGGCGAAGGCCAATTGGGCCGGATCGCGGGGCATTTGATGGCAGCCGGCACAGATGACGACTACGGCACGGTAAACGCACGCGTGTTGCCAGCGGGCTCCCGCGCGGTGTTCCTGTCGGACTTTCTGGGCGATATCGAGGCTGCGACACAAGCCCTGACACAAGCGGCTGACCGGGGCGTCAAAGGCGCGCTGGTGCAGATTTTGGACCCCGATGAGGAAGCTTTCCCCTATGACGGGCGCACAGTCTTCCAGTCGATGTCCGGCGCGGTCGAGTTTGAAACACTGAAGGCCAAATCCCTGCGCGACGCCTATCTGGCGCGTTTGGCCGAGCGTAAGCACCAATTGTCCCAGCTTTGTCGCCGTACGGGCTGGCAGTTCACCACCCATCACACGGATGCCCCTGCGACCAAAGCGATGCTGTGGCTCTATCAGATGTTGGAGGGCGCATAATGGGAGCGCTGGCCTTCACCACGCCGCTCTTGTTGCTGGCACTTTTCGCGCTGCCGATCCTGTGGTGGCTGTTGCGTGCGGTCCCACCTGCGCCGATCAAGCGGCGCTTTCCCGGCGTGGCTTTGCTGCTGGGCCTCAAGGATGACGAAAGCCAGACAGACACGACGCCGTGGTGGCTGTTGCTGCTGCGTATGTTTGCGATTGCGGCCTTTATCGTGGGATTTGCCGGTCCGGTTCTGAACCCTGACGAAGAAGCTTCGGGCGACGGACCTTTGCTGATTGCGATGGATGCCAGCTGGGCGTCCGCGCGCGATTGGCCTGCACGGATTTCCCGCGCCGAGACCGCATTGCGGGAGGCGGGCCGCGATGGGCGCACGGTCGCGATTGTAACGCTGACGGACCTGCCTGCTGATGCGCTCAGCTTCCAATCCGCGGATGTGGCCTTGCGCAGTTTGCCCGGCCTTTCCCCTGCGCCTTGGGTCGCTGGCAATGAGGCCTTGAATTGGATCAATGCGCAAAGCGGTCGTTTTGAAACACTTTGGATCTCCGACGGGCTGGAAACCCCGCAAAAACCAGCCTTAGCGGACGCGTTTGAGGCGCGTGGGGGTTTGCGCATTGTCGAAAGCGGACGTCCGATCTTTGGTCTAACCCCCGCGACATTTGAAGACGGAGCGATTAATCTTAATGCGGTGCGCGCTGGCTCCGGCACAGAGCGCGCGATCACCATTGCGGCCATTGGCCCCGATCCAAATGGCAACGAGCAGACCTTGGCTGAGGTAGAGGCCCTCTTCCCGGCAGGTGAGACCGAGACCACAGCCCGCCTTAGTCTGCCCACCGAACTGCGCAACCGTTTGCGCCGGTTCGAGATCGTGGGCCAACGCTCTGCCGGGGCAGTCAGCCTGACCGATGACGCCTTGAAACGGCGCGAGATTGGCTTGATTTCCGCCAGCGAAGGGCAAGAGGCGCAGGACCTTCTGTCGCCACTTCACTACTTGCGCAAAGCGCTGTCGCCCACAGCCGATATCATCGAAGTGGGCCTTCTGGACATGATCCTAGCCAGTCCGGATGCGATCATTTTGGCCGATGTCGCCACCTTCAGCGCCGCTGAGCGTGAGGCGCTTCAGGCCTGGGTTGAAAAGGGTGGTTTTCTGGTCCGCTTTGCCGGGCCACGTCTTGCTGCTGCCTCGCTTGAAGCCGATGACCCGCTGATGCCCGTGCGGCTTCGTGCCGGTGGCCGAAGTGTCGGCGGCGCGATGAGCTGGGGAGAGCCCAAAACGCTGCGCGGCTTTCTGCAAGATACCCCGTTTTTCGGCCTGCCAGTGCCGGATGATGTCTCCGTCACGTCTCAGGTTGTGGCGCAGCCCGACCCCGACCTTGCTGCGCGCACCGTGGCCTCGCTGACCGATGGCACGCCCTTGGTCACTCGCGCTGATCTGGGCGAAGGACAAGTGATATTGTTCCATGTCACCGCCAATGCGGACTGGTCGTCCCTGCCCCTGTCGGGACTTTTTGTGCAGATGCTGGAACGGCTGGCCATCTCCACCCGCCCCGCCGAAATTTCACCCGAGGAGCTGACCGGGACCACATGGGTCCTCGAAGACGCGATGGACGGCTTTGGGCAAGTGCGCAGATCTGACATTTCCGCCGGAATTGCGGGCGAAGTGATCGCTGAGGGTGATCTGGGCCCTGCATTGCCACCGGGCCTTTATGCAGGCAACGACCGCAGGCTTGCGCTGAACGTCCTGTCTTCCGGCGATGCAATCGCGCCGATGGTCTGGCCCGCGGGCACCGTCGTGGAGGGCATCGTGACCGCCGAAGAAACCCCGCTGATGGGGTTGCTCTTGATG
>CAYGQQ010000067.1:5820-18172 GCA_964352105.1 uncultured Rhodobacterales bacterium
GCGGCCCTTGGGGGCGGTGGGCGACTCACCGGCCCGCGGGCGACCACGGCTTCCTTGGCCCTTTTGGCGTTTACCTTGCCGCAAGATGCCTATGCCCAATCCGAGACGGACACACGTGCCTTGGCTGCTACCAGCGAAGTGGTTCTGGCCTATGTGCGTACCGGAGACGCGCAACAAGACCGCCTGTCAGACGAAGGGCTCAGCGGTCTTGGCGTCAGCCTGTTTCGCCGCACCTCGGTGGAACCCGCACTGCCGATTATGGTCGATCTTGAAACCGATGAGTTAAGCTTTTACCCGCTGATCTATTGGCCTGTTGTCACCGCCCAGCCGCTGCCCTCGTCAGAGGCCTATGCGAAACTTAACCGGTATCTGCGCACCGGTGGCATGATCCTGTTTGACACGCGCGACGCGCATTTGGGCGGGTTTGGCTCTGGCACGCCGGAAGGGCGCAAACTGCAACAATTGGCGGCCCCGCTCGATATCCCCGCGCTAGAGCCTATCCCCGAAGATCACGTGATGACGCGCGCCTTTTATCTTTTACAGGACTTCCCCGGTCGCCATGCTGGCCGCGATGTCTGGGTCGAAGCAGCCACCGCAAACGCGGAACAAGTAGAGGGTCTGCCCTTCCGCGACCTCAATGACGGCGTAACGCCAGTGCTGATCGGTGGCAATGATTGGGCGGCTGCTTGGGCCCGCGACGCGCGGGGCAATCCGCTTTACCCGGTCGGACGCGGCTTCGGCGGGGAGCGTCAGCGCGAGCTGTCCATCAGGTTCGGCGTCAATCTGGTGATGCATGTGCTGACCGGCAACTACAAATCCGATCAGGTCCATGTCCCCGCTTTGCTTGACCGGTTGGGGAACTAGACGATGACCGGCGTGATCTTCGACCCGCTTTTGCCGATGATCGCCCTTTACGGGGTCGCTGTCTTGATGACGTTCGTTACGCTGCTGGCGGTGTGGCGCAGGTTACCCGGCTGGTGGCTGCGGGCGCTGGCCGCGCTGGTTTTGCTGACTGCTTTGTTCAACCCCTCACTGCAAGATGAAGACCGGGAGCCGCTGTCCGACATCGTCGTCATGGTCGTCGATGAAAGCGCATCGCAACGCCTGTCGGACCGCGCGGATCAAACCGCGCTGGCCGTCGCCGAGCTGAGCGCCGATATCACCGCCCAAGGCATGGAGCTGCGCATTGTCGACGTGCCAGATGGCGTGGGCGATGCGGGTACGGAACTGATGACTGCCCTGTCTGAGACTCTCGCCGAAGAGCCGCGCGGGCGCATCGCAGGCCAGATATTTGTCACCGATGGGCAGGTTCACGACATCCAGCGCACGCCGTCAATGACCGCGCCTGTGCATACGATCCTCACCGGGCGCAGCGAAGATTGGGACCGTCGGCTGATCGTCAAAAACGCGCCCGCTTTCGCCATTCTGGACGAAGAGATTATCCTGACAATACGGATCGAAGATCAAGGCAATGTGCCCGGTGATATCGTCCCTCAGGCCGATCTGAGCATTTCCATCGATGGTGACACGCCGCGCCCGTTCCGGGTGCCAGTGGGCCAGGATCTGGAACTGCCGCTGACACTGCCCCATGGTGGGATGAACGTGCTGCAATTCCAGCTTGCCGTCGAAGACAGCGAGCTAACCGACCGTAACAATACCGCTGTCGTACAGATCAACGGCGTGCGCGACCGGCTGCGGGTGCTTCTGGTCTCAGGTGAACCGCATGCAGGCGAGCGGACATGGCGCAACCTGCTGAAATCGGATTCTGCGGTTGATCTGGTGCATTTCACCATTCTGCGTCCGCCGGAAAAACAAGACGGTGTTCCGGTCTCGGAGCTGTCGCTGATCGCCTTCCCGACCCGCGAGCTGTTTTTGGAGAAGATCGACGAGTTCGACCTGATCATTTTCGACCGCTACAAACGGCGTGGCATTCTGCCCGCGCTCTACTTTTCTTCCATCGCGGATTATGCGCGCAATGGCGGGGCGGTGCTGATCGCGGCGGGGCCTGATTTCGCCTCAGCCGACTCGATCTACCGCTCGCCTCTGGCCGAAATTATCCCGGCAGAACCCACCGCGCGGGTGTTTGAGCAAGGCTTCAAACCGGAGATTTCGGATCTGGGCGAACGCCATCCGGTGACCGAGGGTCTGGAGCGCTTGGCCCCCGCGGCGGCAACCGAGGACGGACCCGGCTGGGGCCGTTGGATGCGTCAGATCGATGTGGAGGCGTTTCAGGGCCAGACCGTGATGACCGGCATCGAGGGCCGACCGCTTCTGACACTCAACCGGGTTGGCGAAGGGCGTGTGGCGCTGCTGGCCTCTGATCATGCGTGGCTTTGGCATCGCGGATTTGAGGGCGGCGGGCCGCAACTGGAACTGCTGCGCAGGCTCGCCCATTGGATGATGAAAGAGCCTGATTTGGAAGAAGAGGCCCTGACCGCTTTGGCGGAAGGTCAGACCATGACATTGACCCGCCGAACCCTGTCTGAGCAGATAGGCGATGTCACGATCACCAGCCCGGATGGCACCGTTGTTACCGTGCCATTGGAAGAGGTCTCTCCGGGGCGGTTTACGGCGGATTTCGAAGGGCCGGAGCCGGGGCTCTACCGGATATCAGAAGGCGACGAAGACGCCGTGATCGCCCTTGGCCCTTCAGCCCCGCGAGAGTTCGAGCAAACAATCGCCAGTGGAGAGGTCTTGAGCCCCTTCGTCGAACAAACCCGCGGTGGAACCGTGCGGATCGAAGACGGTGTTCCGGGTATCCGGCTGGTCGGCGAAGGCCGGAACGCGTCTGGGCGCGGCTGGATCGGGCTGACCCCGCGCAACGCCTATGTCACCACTAATCTAACGATCACGCCTTTGGTCTCCCCATTGCTATTTCTGGCGCTGGCAGCGCTGCTCAGCATTGCTGCATGGCTGCGGGAAGGCCGCAGGACGTAACGGAAGCTGCGTCAGCGACCTCAAACGAATTTCATAATATCAATGACTTAAGGTATTTTCTGCGCGTGAATGCACAGACCTCGTTCGCGGGCAGGCTATTCTCAACTGACAGGGCGTCCTATCTGAGGAGACGTTGAAAAGTATAGGTATCGAATCGTGAAACGCCCAATGTTCGCCCATATCCTGTTCAGTCTGGTCACCTCCGGATTGATGTCGGCGCTGGTCTGTGCGCTGGCAACCTACAACATGGCCGGGATGGGCGAGACCTTTGTCCATTCCTGGCTCAGTGGCTGGATATTCGCATGGCCGGTGGCGTTTTCCGTCCTGGTCCTTTTGGGACCGTTTGTGCGCAAGAACGTTTACAAAGCCTGCCAATGCCCGCTTTCAACACCGCAGCTTTCAACCCCTGACGTCGCCGCCAAGAAAGAGCTGGAAGACGCCTAGAGCTTGCCCTCAGCCGCGAACATGTCCCATGCCATCCGAAGATAGCTCGACTTGAACGAGTGTCCGCCTGCAAACATACAAAAGCCGAGCGTGGCCCCTTGTGCATTCTCGCGCATCTCGCAGCCCATATCTGACATTTGCGCGGGCTTCACTGGGCCGAAATCGCCATAATCTGCATACATCTCAAGCGCGCCGGGAACCTCGCCTTGTTTGGTTTGCCCGATCTTGCGACCCATCAGCGGGACCGTCCGGTCGGCATCGCCGTGGATATGCAGGATGGACGCCGCAGGCGTCGTGCAGGTGTCGGGAACAGGGTTCCAGAACGTGCCAGACACCGGAACGAAGGCCGCAAAACTGTCAGAGCGGTGGCAGGCCAGGTTCCAGGTCATCATGCCCCCTGCCGAAAAGCCAGTGGCCATCAGGCGATCCGGGTCAACCGCAAAACGGGTGCTGGCATCGTCAATGACCGCGTCGAAATAGGTGAACTCAACCTCGCCGGAATTCTCCATATCCGAGGGCGCACCTGGGATTGCCCAATCATCGCGCAGGGATTTGGTCGCAATCAGCGCCACGCCCATTTCATTGGCCATCCGGCGCATGTTTTGGTTGCGCATGATCCCGGCGGCAGAGCCTCGGTAGCCATGTGAAAACACGATCGCGCCCACCTTGGAGGCCCCATCATGGCCCGACGGCATGTGGATGCGATAAGTACGCTCGCCAATCTGACAATCTGTGTCGGCACCGCAGGCCAGCACCGGTGTGGTGGTCATCAGAGCTGCGAAAACGGAGGCGGTCAGGCGTTTCATCAAATATTGTCCTTCAAGAGCTATTTGCTACAGTTTGCCCGTCGCCCCGCCCGTGGCAAATCAAGAAACTGTCAGTGCGCGTCTAGTGCGTGTCTAGTGCGCTTCCGCCCAATTGGCCCCTTGGCCTGCATCGACCACCAGTGGCACGCTGAATTTCACCGCCGGTTCCGAGGCGTTTTCCATCACCTCGCGCACCCGCGCGATGGTGGCATCCACGGCCGCATGCGGGACTTCGAAGATCAACTCGTCATGGACTTGCAGCAGCATCTTGCAGGGCAAATCCGCGATGGCTTTGGGCATCCGGATCATCGCGCGCCGGATCACATCGGCGGCTGTTCCCTGAATGGGCGCATTGATCGCGGCGCGGCGGGCAAAGCCTGCATGAGGTCCTTTGGCGTTGATCTCCGGCGTGTTGATCTTGCGGCCAAACAGCGTCTGAACATATTCGTGCGCCTTCGCAAACGCGATCGTGTCGTCCATATAGGTTTTGATGCCGGGAAAACGCTCAAAATAGCGATCAATGAAGCCCTGCGCGTCGGCCCGTGGAATGCGCAGGTTGCGCGCCAGACCGAAGCCGGAGATGCCGTAGATCACCCCGAAGTTGATCGCTTTCGCCTGCCTGCGGATGTCTGGTGTCATCTCCTCCAGAGGCACATCGAACATCTCTGAGGCGGTCATTGCGTGGATATCGTGGCCGTCTTTGAACGCCTGTTTCAGCGCGGGAATGTCCGCGATATGGGCCAAAATGCGCAACTCAATCTGGGAATAGTCAAGCGAAACCAAGGTGTTGCCTTCTTCCGCTACGAAAGCCTCCCGGATGCGGCGGCCCTCTTCGCTGCGCACGGGGATGTTTTGCAGGTTCGGATCGGTGGAGGCCAAACGGCCCGTGTTCGCCCCCGCAATGGAGTAGCTTGTGTGCACGCGGCCTGTGTCCGCGTTGATATGGGTTTGCAGCGCATCCGTGTAGGTCGATTTCAGTTTCGACAATTGCCGCCAATCCAGAACCCGGCCGGGCAATTCATGTTCCGTCGCCAGGTCCTCAAGAATATCGACGCCCGTGGAATAGGCCCCGGTCTTGCCCTTCTTGCCACCCGGCAACTCCAGCTTATCAAACAGAATTTCGCCCAATTGCTTGGGGGAACCCACATTGAACGGCCCGCCTGCCAGCTCGTGAATTTCCGCCTCAAGCCCTGCCATCTTCTGGGCAAAGGCGTTCGACATGCGGCTGAGCGTGTCGCGGTCGACCTTGATGCCGTTCATCTCCATCTTGGCGAGAACCGGGATCAGTGGACGCTCCAGCGTTTCATAGACGGTGGTAACTTGCTTGCTGTGCAGTTGAGGCTTGAACAATTTCCAAAGCCGCAGCGTGATATCAGCGTCTTCTGCCGCGTATGGCACCGCATCTTCCAGCGGCACCCGGTCGAAGGTTATTGCCGATTTGCCGGTGCCCAGAAGCGATTTTATCGGGATCGGCGTGTGGCCCAGATAGCGTTCCGACAGCGCGTCCATGCCGTGATTGTGCAGGCCCGCATGTAGCGCGTAGCTCAGCAACATCGTGTCATCGATAGGCGCGATGTCCACGCCGTAGCGCGACATGATTTTGGCGTCATATTTCATGTTCTGGCCGATTTTCAGGATCGACGGGTCCTCCAGAACCGGTTTCAAGGCGGCCAAAACATCCGCCTCGGACATCTGCCCCTCGACCAGAGCGTCTCCGCCAAACAGATCGTCGCCACCTTCCTTATGCGCAATCGGGATATAGCAGGCGTGGCCCGGCTCCACTGCCAGCGAAATGCCCACCAGATCGGCTGTCATCTCATTCAGGCCCGTGGTTTCGGTGTCAAACGCGACATAGCCGCGCTCATAGATTTGCGCGACCCACGCGGATAGCGCGGTGGCATCCGTCACGGCCTCGTATTTCGCGTCATTCAGGTCGGGCATATCGGGGGCGTCTGCGGGTTGCGCAGGCGCGTCCTCAATCACCGGCGCTTCAACGTTAAGCTTATCTGCGATGCGTTTGGTGAGCGTGCGGAACTCCATTTCCGCCAGAAACGCCATCAAGGCTTCGGGGTCTGGATCGCGCACTTCCAGATCATCGATGCTGAAGGTGATCGGTGTTTTGTCGTCTAGCGTGACCAGCTTTTTTGACAGCTCAATCTGCGCGCGATGGTTGATCAGCGTTTCACGGCGTTTGGGCTGTTTGATCTCTTCGGCGCGATCAAGAAGCTCTTCCAAGCTGCCGTATTCGTTGATCAAAAGGGCAGCCGTCTTGATCCCGATGCCCGGCGCGCCCGGCACGTTGTCAACGCTGTCACCGGCCAGCGCCTGCACATCAATAACCCGCTCAGGACCGACGCCGAACTTGGCCTCCACGCCTTCGCTGTCGATGCGGTTGTTCTTCATGGCGTCGAACATCTCCACCCCGCCGCCGACCAGCTGCATCAGGTCCTTGTCAGACGAAATGATCGTGCAACGGCCGCCAAGGTCACGCGCTTGCACCGCCAGTGTCGCAATGATGTCGTCGGCCTCATAGCCTTCCATCTCTTCACAGGCGATGTTGAAGGCTTTGGTGGCCGCACGGGTCAGTGGCATTTGCGGGCGCAGGTCTTCCGGCATCTCGTCGCGGTTGGCCTTATAAAGGTCATACATGTCGTTGCGGAATGTGTGCGACCCTTTGTCGAAAATCACCGCAACATGGGTGACATCGCCGCCGACATTGCCTTCAACATACCGCTGCAACATATTGCAAAATCCCGAAACCGCTCCAATGGGCAACCCGTCGGATTTACGCGTCAGGGGCGGCAGCGCATGATAGGCGCGGAAAATGAACGCTGAGCCGTCGATCAGGTGCAGATGGCACCCTTTTCCAAATTGCGTCTTTTCCATGTTTTGCCCCCGGACTCAGTGTCCTGACAGTTCTAAAGGAGGACGCGCAGCTTTGCGAGATGCTTTGCCGGAGTTCTTGACCGCTCCTGCCATTAAAAACGGTGTGGGGCGATTAACCTAGCTGATCTTGTCTTTGAAATCGCTGTGGATGATCTTCTTGTCGCAATACGGGCATTCGACGAAGCCCGCGTTTTCCGGGATTTGTAGCCATACGCGCGGGTGGCCCAGCGCGCCTTCGCCGCCATCACATGCAATCCGGTAGCTGTCCACAATCTGTGTTTCAGGTGCGGCGGTTGCCATGGTGAGTATCCCTTCCGTTGATCAATGCCAAATTACGTAGATCGACGCCCTGCCACAAGGGCAAAACCGCGGATCATTTGTGGTGAATGCGCCTGTCAGGCGGTGCGCCGTTCCAGCATCGGCCCAAGGGATCTGCCAGCCAGAATATGGACGTGAAGATGCGGCACATCCTGCACCCCATCCGCGCCCGCGTTTGACACCAGCCGGAAGCCATCCCCTTTGCCATCCAGCGTGATCCCAAGTTCGTCGCAGATCGTGCCGATCAACCGGGTGAAGTCGACAATCTCGGCGTCTGACGCGACCCGGGAGAAGTGGTCATAACTGACATACCGCCCTTTCGGGATCACCAGCACATGATGCGGTGCCTGCGGGGCAATATCGGTAAAGGCCAGTGAATGGTCCGTTTCCGCGACCTTGTTGCAGGGGATTTCGCCCGCGAGGATCTTGGCGAAGATATTCTGGTCATCGTAGGTATAGGCCATCTGGGCAGCTCCTTAATCTACAAACAAGTAGTCAATTGCGAGGATGTCACGGGCTTTATCCTCCGAAACGGTTAAAAAGCCCATCAACGCCGCGATATTTTCTGCGCTGTCCTGATCTTCGCCCAGCCGGTAGGCGTTGGGAAAATCCTGCGCTTTGATCTGATCGCTCTCGAACAGGAAGTTCTGGCGCAGGGTCGGCAAGAGCCGCGCTATCGTATCAGGCGGCGTCATTTCACCGGCGAGCCCGACGCGTTTGGCGTGACCCAGCAGGTATTCATCTTCAAAGCGGCACTCGATCTCCAGCAGTTGTCCGGTGGAGCCGTCAGCAAAAAGATCACGCATCAGATCGATATTGGACGGATCAAGGCAGATGATCAGCCGATTGGTGTCGTAGTGGTCGTAGATCAGGCGCAGCAAGGCGCGCCTGTGGCGGTTGCGCTTATCCAGACTGCTTTCGATATTGCCCAGATCGGGCAGGATCGTCTCCTCTTCATCGAATAGGTATTCTATGCCGCGCAAATCCTCAGAATCGGTGATCCGCGCCAGAAGTCGCTTGGCGACGTGCCATTTCTTGCAGGTGATCACCAGAATTTCGCGTTCCCGACCGAGGCTTGCGTCCCGTTCCCAAAAGCGCGGGGCAAACCGGCGGCCGACGCGGCCTTTGCTGCTGAGAAACTTGAACAGCGGCACGCCCTCATTCGAAGTCTGGAAATCCGTCCGGTCGGAGGCGTAAAGCTCCCCCAGCCGCGCGCGCAGCTCCAGCGCCTCAGGGGAGATTTTGCGCGCAAATAGAAAGCCTTGCGACAAGAGCAGGTCGAAATGATCATTGTGAAACGTTACCGGCATCCCGTAATCGGTAAACATCAGAAATGTCAGCGTTCGGTTCTCAATCTCCGCCTCGGGGACGAGATGGCGCACAAGGGTCTGAAAGAAGGTCTCATCGGGGATCCATGTGGTTTTGAAAAAGCGCAGAACATCGCGACGCTCTTTGCAGAAATCAAGGATCCATTCGATCGTGCGGCGGCGCAAGCACCACCATTGCGACCCGATCATCATCTGCAAATCTGTCGGGATATCGCGGGTCAGGTTGAACTTCTTTTGAAACTCGAACGCGGCATAGAAGCGCTTCTTCTGATCGCGTTCGTTGAAATAATGCCGGTAGATCAGCCGGTCTTCCTTCATGCCAGTCTTGATCCAGTTGGATTCGAAAAAATCGTGGCTTTCGATATAGTCCACGTCATGATCATCGAGAAATTCATGGGCGTAGCGCACCGATTTGATGGCCATGCAATCGCCTGAGAGCATGTAGAAATGCGTGGCCCGCGGGAAATCATCGACCGCGGCCTTGATCGCCTCAAGCGTCGCCCTGACCAAAGACCACTCCCCCCAGCCGCAGCGAATACGCTTTTTGGCGAAGGTCACATTGGGGTTGTCGTCCAAAGCGGCACGAATTTGCTTATAGGCGGCGGGGCTGGCAGAGGCATCGAAATGGATCGCCATGCAATCGCCCACCGCCGTCAGCCGTTCCGCCTGCTGGATAATGGCATCGGGGTCTTTATGACACAGCAAGATGAAGGCAATTTTTGCCATATGAGCGCGGAACCTCTGGGGCGGATGACCTGTAATCTGTCTTTAAGCCGTGTCATTTAAACAAGGCCTAATCACCTAAGCAAAGACGGTGTTGAAGTTACAGTGTTAGTTTGCTTTTGTAGGGCAAAGTGTGACTGAAACGCCGAAAAAACAACACACCGGAGCGCAGAGCATTATGGGATTTCCCGGCACTTGGATGACAGAGAGCGAAAGCATGGTGTACCGTGTGGTGCCGAAATGCGCCTGCTCGTCCATTGGTCAGATCATGTATTATTCCGACCACGGGGAGTTTTTCGAAGGCGATATTCACGACGCCAAGGACAAAATCCACAAATGGGCCATCGACGACAGTCAGGATAAGATCACTAAGGCCGTGCAGGACCACAGCTCTTATTCGTTTACCTGCGTGCGCAACCCTTATGGGCGCATATTGTCCAGCTTCTTTGACAAAATTTGCGGCATTCAGCGCAACGGCAAGCGCTACCGGGGCAATCTGGTGCCGCTTCTGGTGCAGAAATACGGGATAGAGGTGGGCGACCCGGAGACGGGGTTCGAGTTCGACCAAATCAAAAGCTTCCGGCGGTTCCTGCTATTTGCGCGCGATACCATCCGGTGGCGCCGCCCGATGGACCCGGACATTCACTGGTCTGCCATGTCGGGCCATATCTCCACCTTCATCGTCAATGGCGGGCGCTATGACCGGATCTTCTTTACCGAACATTTCAACGAAGGCATGCAATCGGTGATGGACGCGGTCGAGACGCCTCATCCCGTCACCGTGGCCGATATTCCGAAATTCAACGAATCCGAGGGTCACGGCCCCAAACGCGCCCATCCGATCGAGGATTACTTCGACGATCTGTCGATGCATCTGGTCTATGAGATCTACAAACGCGATTTCAACCTGTTCAAATATGATTTCGAGAACCCGGCCAATAAGAAACCCGTTGGCGAAATTGATCTCGACGAGGTCCATGCAAAGCTCGGCGACTAACCTCTTTACTTTGCGTCATCACCTGTGCAGGCTTTTCTTTTTTGCCCGGAGAAGTACATGAAGCACCTGATAAAGACGAGCTTACTCACCACTATGGCCTTGGCCAGTCCCACCCTGGCGCAGACCCCTGAAGGCATCGCCGAGGATATCGCGGAAGGCTGCCAATTCCGTATCCAGATCAAGGCCGGCAACGAGTATGTCACGGTCGGCAACAACGGGAATATTCTGCGCTGGAAAGAGCTTGACGACGATGACGCTGATATTGACAACCAGCGCTGGGTTTTGCACGCAGATGGGGCCGGATACCGGATCGTATCAGTCAAGAACGCTGAATACATGGCCGTTGGCGACAACGGCAATATTCTGCGCTGGGGCAATGACCCCGCGACCCAACAGTTTTCATTTGTCGACCCTGACGGCTCCTGGATCAGCCTGATAGAGCCTACAAATTCCGAACGTGTCGCGGTCGGGTTTGACGGCAATGTCCTGCGCTGGAAAGCGACAAATGGCGATGAACAGAAATTCAAGTTCCGTCGTATTTCCAGCACCTGCACCGAAGCGCCGGACCCCGAGCAACGCGAAACGGCAGATATAGGTGATCCGCCACCGCTGACATCCGCGCAGATACCTGCCCGGCAAACCAGCGCGCCGGAATTGATCAGCACGGAATATGTCCCCGCCGCATTGGTCAAGGATCCGGCCTACCAAAACCTTGTCCTGCAAATCGACGACACGCCATTCTACCGACTGGAACGGCACCGCTACTGGACGCTGGCCAAGACCCAACCGATCCGCGCTCAAACAACCTTCACCAAGGTCGAAACGGTATCATCAAGCTACGAAAGCACCCAATATCGCGAGCAGACGGACACTGTGTCCTTCCGCGGAGAATATACCGGGCAGATCCAGGGCAAGGCCTCGGCGAAGGCGGCCGAGGTTTCGGCCACGCATACGCTGAAGGCCACATTTGAGAAGTCCTCCGTATCAACGGTGGGCTCTTCCCAGACGACCTCACAGTCACAGAGCGATGAGGTGACGGTGAACTTCCCAACCCCGTTGTCAGAGGATCTTTTGTGGGTGACGTGGCAACTGGTTGATGAATACCGGTTGTTTCGCGGCAAACGGTCGAAGCAAGAGGTTTGGTCAAAACCCGTGATTGTCCCGACGCGGCTGTTTTTTGATGCCTACCCCAAATCCGACCCGAATGTTGTCAATACTCTGGCCGGCGAGAACCGCAAACTGGACAACTAGGCTCTAGGAGATCAACGCTTGCGGGGCCGTTGCGAGCCCTTCGCCCCGGTCCATGATATCGACGCCGGGTGCGAAGGCGCTTTCATCGGCTTGAGTTCGCAACCGTGCTTTGACGGCCTCGCTGTTGAGCGGCACGGTCGCGGATGCCAGCGCCTCCCACCACAAGGCCGCGACGCCGGCCACATGCGGGCAGGCCATCGACGTGCCGCTCAGGCTTTGCAATCCGCCTCCCGGCTGGGCTGACAGGATATCCACGCCGGGCGCCGACAGGATCGGGTTGGTGTTGGAAAATGGCGCAACCGTGAGGCCATTCGCCCCATCGGCCAACGCGCCCACGGAGATCACGCCCTCGGCCGCAGATGGCAGCGAGGCGCTGACCTCGAAATTCGGGTCAATGCCACGCTCCGATTCATTGCCGGAGGCCGCGACAACCACGGTGCCGCCATCAAATTGCGACAGCGCCCGGAACATCGCCATGATCGCATCAAAAACGCGTAAGTTGCCCCGGTAAGCCTCAAGCGCTGCGGAAGCGGCCAGTTTTGGCGGCCATCCCTCGGCGATCAGGTTTTCGACCATGCCGGGAAAATCGAAACCCAGCGACATGGAGATCACCCGGGCGCCTGCGTCATGCGCCCATTTCATGCCGCTAAACAGCATCTGCG
>CAYGQQ010000068.1:0-17966 GCA_964352105.1 uncultured Rhodobacterales bacterium
CGTGAACGCCATCGCGCCGGGCTATATCGACACCGACAACACGCAAGCTTTGCGCAACGACCCAGAACGGTCCGCCTCAATCCTGTCGCGCATCCCGTCCGGCCGCTGGGGCACGCCCGACGACTTCAAAGGCCCCGTGGTGTTCCTGGCATCCGAGGCGTCAAACTACATGAATGGCCATACAATGCTTGTTGATGGAGGATGGATGGGGCGGTAGCTGGGTAAGTCCTACCGCACCTTGTCGCGGGTCTGGATCACGTAAAACCACCTCCGCGTGGCAGGAACCGACAGTCCCAAAATAGCCATTGAGCAGGCAAGAGCCTTTGGGTTGTCTTTCTGTTTTACCGGGGCGGCTATCGAATCCGATGACTGCCTACTGCACCCATTGGTCTATTTCGCACAGGTCTTGTGCAGAGGGAAAATCAGACCGTTCCGTGAACAGATATTCAATTCGATGCGAATATAAATCATTCCAAAACAATAACTTAAATTAACTTAGCTTGCGCCGCACACTGAGAATGTCATCTCACTCAAATCCATGTGAGGGGGCGTGTGCAATTCGTGTCTTCAAAAACCGCCTTATTGCCCCACATAAGCAGCACCAAGACAACAAAAGCGTCTGGATTGGCCCGGCGCGAAAGGAACAAGAAGATGAGACCTTTATTTTTAACATTGGCGGTCGCAGCCTCTTTGGTGGCTGGGTCCGTTTCTGCCCAAACAGCCAGCACTGGAGGTGATGTGGATGTCAGCACATTGTCTTCCGACCAGCTGAAATCGCTGGCCGCGATCCTGTCGGGACTTCCGCGCCAGTAACCTGAATTACGCATGACTTCCTTGAATGGGCCGGCATGGATTTTCATGTCCGGCCCATATCATGTCTTGCAAAGCGTGCGGGGGCTGGCTAATCAGCTTGCTCAAGTGCAGGGGCTTAGCTCAGTTGGTAGAGCATCGGTCTCCAAAACCGAGGGTCGTGGGTTCGAGTCCCTCAGCCCCTGCCAAATCTCTCCAAATCAGCGAAAAACAGCTACGTACTAGTTGCGGCCAGTTTCATGGCTTGTTTCGTGTTATTTTATAACATAACAATTTAGAAATGGCGGAGGCATGTAAATGAGGAACCGCGCATCAATATGGCAGGATCGCTACGCGCCACTTGATCTATTTTAGTCAATTCAACAAGGATGTCCCATGAAACTTGCATTTTCTCTGATTGCTATGGTTGCCGCGATCCCGGCATTTGCTGAAAGCTCCCGCCAACTTGATGCCCATGAGCATGGCGTTGGTGCGTTGAATATCGCGATAGACGGCGAGACCGTTGAGATGGAATTTCATGCGCCCGGGGCGGATATTGTCGGGTTCGAGTATGAAGCGGAAAGCGACGCTGATTTGGCTGCGATTGATGCGGCAATCTCCAAGCTAGAAGCGCCGCTTGATCTGTTTGTGCTGTCAGGCGATGCGGCCTGTGCGCTTACTGGTGCGGTGGCAGAGCTGGAAGAAGAGGGCGCGCATGACGAGGAGGATGACCACAAGGAAGATGGTCATGACGATCACGCCAATGAGGAGCACACGGATGAAGAGCATGACGCACATAAAGACGAAGAGCATGCTGATGATGATCACGGCCACGAGGATCATGCCGATGAGGCGGGCCATACGGAGTTTCATGCCGAATACAGCTTTGCCTGCGAAAATCCTGACGCATTGACCGAGATTACATTCGCCTATTTCGAGACCTTCCCGAACGCGTTGGAAGTTGAAGTACGGTTGGTTACATCGTCCGGGGCGAAAGCGTTTGAGGTTGAACGTGATGCGCCGGTGCTGAAGCTGGAGCGCTGACCCGGCGTGGCGTCGGTTCTTGCCCTTTCTGACGTCAGCTATAGCTGGCCCGGGCGCGCGGCGTTTTCGCTGAACGTCCCTACACTGGCTTTGAAACAGGGAGAGACTGTTCTGCTTTTGGGTGAAAGCGGGTCGGGCAAATCGACACTGCTGTCGCTGATCTGTGGCACGATCCAACCTGATCGCGGCTCCATTGATATTGCGGGCACTGATATTGCGCGCTTGTCTGGCGGCGCGCGGGACAGGTTCCGGGCGGAGCAAACAGGCGTGATCTTTCAGCAGTTCAACCTTCTGCCCTTCGCCACGGTTACTGACAATATCCTGCTGCCGCTGCGCTTCGCGCCTGAGCGGCGCAAACGAGCGGGTGATGCGGTAGCGGAGGCCGCGGGGCTTTGCACAGCCCTTGGTCTGCCGCCGGGTATCGGCCGGGCGAAGGCCAGCATCTTGAGCGTTGGACAGCAGCAGCGTGTTGCGGTGGCGCGCGCTTTGATCGGGCAACCACCTCTGATTGTCGCGGATGAGCCGACCTCTGCGCTGGATGCAAACAGTCAGACGACGTTTCTGGATTTGCTGTTTGCGCAGACGAAGACGCATGGGACCTCGTTGTTGATGGTCAGCCATGATCCGCGGCTGGGGAAGCGGTTCGACCGGGTCTTGCGCATGGAAGATATCGCCAGGGTCGAAAGGGCGGTCGCATGATGTTGCGTCTGGCAATTGCGTCGCTTTTCGCCCGTGCGCTGACCGTCGGGATGACAATCCTGGCGATTGCCTTATCCGTAGCGCTGTTTCTCGGGGTGGAGAAAGTGCGGACCGGGGCAAAGGCCAGTTTTGCCGATACGATCTCGGGCACGGATTTGATCGTCGGCGCGCGCTCAGGCTCGGTGCAGTTGTTGCTCTATTCGGTGTTTCGTATCGGCAATGCGACCAACAATGTGACCTGGGACAGCTATCAAGACATCGCCGCCCGGCCAGAGGTCGACTGGATCGTTCCGATTTCGCTTGGTGACAGCCACCGGCAATTTCGTGTCATGGGCACGTCAACTGCGTTCTTTGAGCATTACAAATACCGCCAAGGCAGATCACTGGAGGTCGCACGCGGTGCGATTATGGAGGATTTGTTCGACACGGTTATCGGGGCCGATGTCGCGGCAACGCTGGGATATAGCGTGGGTGATCCGATTGTCGTGGCGCATGGGTTGGCCTCGTTCACGGAGCACAAGGATCAGCCGTTCCGGGTCTCAGCAATTCTGGAGAAGACCGGCACCCCCGTGGACCGGACTGTTATCGTCAGCATGGAAGCAATAGAGGCGATCCATGTCGATTGGAAAAGTGGTGCGCAGATACCGGGGCAGGTGACGCCGGTGGACGAAATTCGCCAGATGGACCTGACGCCAAAAGCGATTACCGCAGCACTTGTGGGGGTGAAAAGCCCGCTCAAGACATTCGCGTTGCAGCGCGCGATCAACGAATACCCGCAAGAGCCGCTTCTGGCCGTTTTGCCCGGCGTCGCCCTGCAAGAATTGTGGGGCATCGTGGGCATTGCGGAGACGGCGCTTTTGGCGGTCTCAGCCATGGTGGTTGTCACGGCCTTGATCGGGATGATGGCCACGATCTTTTCCAGCCTGAACGAGCGGCGCCGCGAGATGGCGATTTTCCGGGCGATGGGGGCGCGGCCTTCAACCATCTTGGGCATGCTGGTATTTGAGGCCATGGTGATGGCGGCGTTCGGGGCTTTACTGGGGTTGGCGCTGCTTTATGTGGGGCTCAGCATCGCGCAGCCGCTTCTGGACAGCGCATTTGGTCTTTGGATACCAATTGATCCTCCGACGATGCGGGAGGTTTGGGTGATGGCCGCCGTGATCCTTGCTAGCGCGATTGTGAGCCTTGTTCCCGCAATTCGGGCTTTCAGGATGTCCGTTGCGGATGGTATGATGGTTAAGACCTGACACACGGGAGATGGTAACGCAGATGATGGATCGCAGAACGACATTGATGCTGCTGGCGGGCACCGTTGCCGCGCCGAAGGCCGCATTGGCGGCCCCCCCGCGCGAGGTTATGTGGGACGATCTGATCCCGGCTGGCCTGCCATACCCTGAGATCATCGGAGAGGGTGAGCTGGATGAGGCCAATGACACCTGGAACCCGATCTATGACGAGAACGGCGTCAAGCTGAACGAAGATCTTGACGGCGCCTATATCAAGATGCCGGGCTTCATCATTCCGTTCGAAGTGGGCTCCGACGGTGTGACCAGTTTCATGCTGGTGCCTTATGTGGGGGCGTGCATTCATACGCCGCCACCGCCTGCGAACCAACTTGTCATGGTGCAGGCAACTGATCCGTGGCCAACGGATAAATTGTGGGACGCGGTTTGGGTCACCGGGATCATGCGCACGCAATTGCAATCGACCGATCTGGGTCAGACAGGCTATTTCATCGCTGCTGACGAGATGGAAATCTACGTCTGGTAGGTGTCGCTTTTCGAAGCCGTAAACGTCTGAACGCCGCGGTTGTCATTTCCGGGCTGATCCCCAACTATGCCAGATGATAAACGCGTCCAGCGGGGGAGAATTTCATGAGCAATGAGCAATCGACAGCGGTAATCGGACTGGGATCAATGGGCTACGGGATCGCGGCATCATTGCTGCGCGCGGGCCATACCACCTTTGGCTATGACATCGCACCCGCGCAGCAAGACCGGTTTCGGGCGGAAGGCGGTGCGGAAGGTGCACTTGGCGACATCGCGGGCGGGCTTGATGCGGTTGTTGTCGTGGTTCTGAACGCCGCGCAAACCGAAGCGGTATTGTTCGGCACCGAGGGTGTTGCCCCGAAGATGAAGTTCGGTGCGGTCGTCGTGGCTTGCGCAACGGTGCCGCCGGAATTTGCCAAGGACATGGAGGCGCGGTGCAACGCATTGGGTTTGCACTACCTTGACGCGCCGATCTCTGGCGGGTCGGTGAAGGCTGCAAAAGGGCAGTTGTCGGTGATGGCCAGCGGAACACCGGAGGCGTTCAAGGCCGCTAAGCCGATGTTGCAGGCCACCGCCGAGACGGTTTTTGAGTTGGGTGACGCGGCAGGGGCAGGTTCAGCCATGAAGGCCGTGAACCAGCTACTGGCAGGCGTTCATATCGCGACCATGGCGGAGGCGTTGACCTTTGGGATGACCCAAGGTGTGGCCCCTGAAAAATTCGTTGAGGTGATCAGCAAATGCGCGGGCTCAAGCTGGATGCTGGAAAATCGTGCGCCACATATCGTGGCCGGTGATTATACGCCGCACAGCTCGGTCAATATCTGGCCTAAGGATTTGGGCATCGTGCTTGATATCGCGAAATCCAGCAGCTTTTCGGCCCCGATCACCGCCGCAGCCTTGCAGCAATTTGTGGCCGCGGCGGGCATGGGTTTCGGGGGCGAGGATGACGCCGCGGTGGCCAAGGTCTATGCGCGAAATGCCGGACTTACATTGCCGGGCGAGGAGAGGTAGGGCGCTAGAACCACTGCCCCGGCTCCATCAGCCCGAGCTGCATAAGCTGGCTTGAATTCCATTCGAATTGCGTCGAGTTCTTCCACCAGAAATGCGGGATATCATACATCGACCCTGGATTGGTCATAAGAGCCTTGGCCGTCCGGAAAGAGCACAGGTTCGCGGTGATATTGTGGTGCCAAGGGCAGGAATAAGTGTTGTATTCAGGGTCGTTGAACGTGTGATCTTCCGCAAGTCGCAGGCCCTTATAGGCTTTGAACAGGCTGACGCGATCTATTCGCCGTTTGGTCCAGGGAACATGTTCTTCAAAGCGCCAGCGCAACCCTCCGAAAAAGTCCATCTGCCGGTCCAGCGCCTCGCCTGTATCGTCGGTGCGGGCCAGCGCGTAATAGCCTGATCTGTCAAGATGGGCGTCCGCAAGCGACACAGAATCCGGGTGAGTGCCGAGCTGGTTTGAATAGAGGTCCACAACGAAGGTCAGGATCGTATCGCGACGTTCTTCGGTGTTAAAAGTGACCAGTTCCTGGACGGTCCGGGTCTCACAAAACGGGAAAAACAGGTATTCAGTATTGAAACAGTAATGCATCCAAATGCCGGGAAAGGCGCGGATCGCAGCGTTTACGGCAGAGGATACGGCACTGTGGCTGTGCATGTCATGCAAAACGGTGTGGACGCCTTCGGGCAAATGATCGCCATTGGGCAACAGCTCTTTCGTGCCGAAGACAACAATGCTGGCAAAGCCACGGGTCTGCATATGCGCGATGGTCGAGGCGACCTCGGCGGCGTCTTCCAGCAGGACAAGCGCGATCGGACCCTTGGTCGGGGTCGTTTGCCCGGCGCTGCCGGCAAAGGTGCTTAAAGATTTGAACTGCATCGGTTTGGCCCCGGGGCTCTGGTTGGTGTCAAAGAACCGCAACCGCTGTCCAATTGCAAGACATGGCAGGGTGCGTTATGCCCCGCGAGATCACCAAACGGGTAAACATGTCATGGCCGATACCAAGAAACTCTTTATCAAGACTTATGGCTGTCAGATGAACGTCTATGACAGTGAGCGGATGGCCGAAGCGCTTGGGGCCGATGGCTATACCGAGACGAAAGATATGTCGGATGCTGATATGATCTTGCTCAACACCTGCCATATCCGTGAAAAAGCCGCTGAAAAGGTTTATTCTGAATTGGGCCGTTTGCGCCCTTTGAAGGATGCCAAGCCTGACCTGAAGATCGGTGTCGCGGGCTGCGTGGCGCAGGCCGAGGGCGAAGAGATCATGCGCAGGCAGCCCCTTGTTGATCTTGTTGTCGGGCCGCAGACCTATCACCGTTTGCCGGACCTGATGGCGAAAGTTCGGGCGGGTCAGCCCGCGCTGGACACCGACTTCCCAGAAGAGGACAAGTTTGAGCATTTGCCGAAACGTGTTTTGCCAAACCGTGGTCCTACGGCGTTTCTGACGGTGCAGGAAGGTTGCGACAAGTTCTGCGCCTTCTGCGTGGTGCCTTATACGCGGGGGGCAGAAGTGTCTCGCCCAGCCATCCGGATATTGAAAGAGGCGCAGGATCTGGTTGAACGCGGTGTGCGTGAGATCACGCTCTTGGGTCAGAATGTGAACGCCTATCACGGCCATGCAGGCGGCTTGGCTGGTTTGATCGATGATCTGGCAGGCATTGACGGATTGGAGCGTATCCGCTTCACCACGTCGCATCCCAACGACATGGATGACGCGTTGATCGAAGCGCATGGCACGCAACCGAAGTTGATGCCGTACCTGCATTTGCCGGTCCAGTCCGGCTCGGACAAGATCCTGAAGGCGATGAACCGCAAGCATACCGCGCAAAGCTATATCGACGTGATCGCCCGGATCAGGGCCGCGCGGCCTGACCTTCTGCTGTCTGGTGATTTCATCGTAGGCTTCCCCGGTGAGACGGATCAGGACTTTGAAGACACGATGGCACTGGTGCGCGCGGTTCATTACGGTCAGGCCTATAGCTTCAAATACTCCCCTCGGCCCGGAACGCCCGCCGCCGAGAAAGAGAATGTCCCTGATGATATCGCAACGGAGCGATTGCACCGCCTGCAAGCTTTGCTGACCCAGCAACAGCGCGAAACGCAAGACAGCATGGTGGGCAAGGTTGTTGACGTTCTCTTTGAAAAGAAGGGGCGAATCGATGGCCAGCTAATTGGCAAGTCGGGCTATCTTCATGCAGTTCATGCGGACGCGCCGGCAACTGACATCGGCCAGATTCGCAAGGTCAAAATTACGCAGGCGGTGACTAATTCGCTTGCCGGGGAACTGGTCTGAGGCAGACTACCTCTCGATTGGCCAGGTTTTGCTGAACAGACGAAACTCCTGCCTGTAACTGTGGTCGAACTGCGCTTATGTTGGTCCAATGGTGATGCAACCCCCTGATATGTCGTTGGACAAGCTGATCGTGTGCCCGACCTGCGATGCGGTCTATTCCTTAGACGTGCCGGAAGTTGGCGCGCGGGCAAAATGCAACCGATGCAACACCGTTTTGATCACCAACAGACGCAATGCGGCGCTGCGGGTCATCGCTTTGTCCATTACGGTCGTCATTTTGATCATTGCGGCGGCAGTTTTCCCGTTTCTGAGGATTGATGCTGTTGGGCTAAACAACTCCGTCTCCATCCTTGATGCGGCTTTTGCTTTCTCGGATGGGCTGTTGAGCGTTCTGGCGCTGATCACGGCCGCCTTGATCTTTGCGATCCCTCTGTGTCGCGCGATGCTGACGATCTATGTGCTCGCGCCGATTGCCTTGCAACACGCGCCGCGCAAACACGCCAAACGGGCGTTTCGTCTGTCGGAAGCCTTGCGGCCGTGGTCGATGGCCGAAATTTTTGCGATTGGCTGTGCGGTTGCACTTATCAAAGTCGCCGATCTGGCGGAGGTCAGTTTCGGACCGGCCTTCTGGATGTTCTCGGTCCTTGTGGTGCTGGTCGTGGCGACGGACAACTTCATGTGTCGTTGGTCGATCTGGAACACGTTGGACACGCCATGAATATCAAATCAGCGCGCGAGATGGGCCTGGTTGCATGCGCGCGGTGCACCAAGGTTTGGCCGATCGAAACGGAGGAATGCGCGCGGTGTGGCAAGCAATTGCATTCACGCAGCCCTAAAAGCCTGCAGCGGGTCTGGGCTTGGTGGGTGATTGGCGTTTTGTGCTACATTCCGGCCAACATTCTGCCAATGCTGACCACGCGGACGCTGTTTCGATCTGAGGACAGCACGATTGTCGGCGGCGCGGTGGAGCTGATCCATCACGGCTCCTTCGGGATTGCGGCAATTATCCTGATTGCCAGCGTGGCCATTCCCATGGGCAAGTTCTTTGCAATCGGGTTTTTGGCGCTGAGTGTTCAGCGGCCGGGGGCGGCGTCGCAACATCAGCGGCAGGTGCTATATGAAGTGGTCGAATATATCGGGCGCTGGTCGATGATCGATGTCTTCGTCGTAGCGATCTTGTCGGCATTGGTTCAACTGAAGGCGTTGGCCTCAATCAATCCGGGGCCCGCCAGCCTGTTTTTCGCAGGCTCGGTGATTTTCACAATGTTGTCGGCGCAAAGCTTTGACAGCCGCCTGATATGGGATAGGCACACTGTGATGAAGAAAAGATCTGCCAATGTCTGAAACGCCCCCACCTGTCCCGCATGAAGAAAACCGCCGGCCAATCTGGGCGCAGTTTTCGCTGGTCTGGCTGATCCCGATTGCAGCACTTGTTATCGCGCTGGCTGTTGCATGGCAGAGCTACCAGAACCAAGGCCCGCTGATTACTATCGAGTTCGAGGAAGGCACCGGGATTGCCCCGCGCGAGACCGAGCTGCGCTACCGCGATATTGCCGTCGGTCTGGTGGAAGATGTGCGGTTCTCCGAAGGGTTGGAGAAGGTCGTGGTCAGCATCCGTCTGGACAAGGAAGTCGCGCCCTACGTCGATAACGCTTCCAAATTCTGGGTTGTCCGGCCAGAACTGACCGCGCGTGGCGTGTCGGGGCTTGATACGGTTCTCAGCGGTGTGTTCATCGAAGGCACCTGGGACAACACGCCGGGCGGGTTGGTGCGCGCGTTTTCTGGCTTGCCAGATGAGCCGCTGTTTCGCGAAAGCGAGAACGCGTTGGAAATTGCGCTGCGTACGACGGCCAATGGTAAGTTCACCGACAATTCACCGATCCTGTATCGGGGCATCGAGGTGGGACGTATCGGCAAGGCGCGGATATCGCCTGAAGGCAGCTACGCCATCGCGGAAGCCGTCATTGAGGAACAATACGCCCATCTGATCACCGAAACGACCCGGTTTTGGGACACGTCAGGGTTCAACGTTTCACTAGGCCCCACGGGTGCGGAGATCGACTTTTCCTCGCTGGCATCGCTGGTCAGCGGCGGCATCACATTTTCGACTTTTGTATCGGGAGGTGAGCCCACGCAAAATGGCTCGGTTTTTCAAGTGTTTACGGACGAAACCGCGGCGCGTGAAAGCCTGTTCAATGCCGCGGAGGTCGAAACGCTGGAGATGAGCGTTGTGTTTGACGACAATGTCTCCGGGCTGTCCGTTGGTGCGCCGGTCGAGCTTAGCGGGTTGAAAATTGGCGAGGTGCAAACCCTGAACGGGATCGTTGACAGGAGCCGGTTTGGCGATGCGCGGGTGCATCTGAATGCTGTGATCTCGATCCAGCCTGCGCGCCTGGGTTTGGAGGGGGATGTCACGCCCGAAGCGGCATTGGCATTTCTGACGACCCGCGTCGGTCAGGGCCTGCGCGCGCGCTTGGCGTCAGCCAGCCTGCTGACAGGCGGATTGAAAATCGAATTGGTTGATGTCGATGGTGCTGGTTCTGAGCAGATCACCCGCGAGGGGGATATCGCAGTTCTGCCAACGACGCGCAGCCAGATTTCGGATGCATCGGCAACCGTGGAGGGGATGTTCACCCGGATCAACAAATTGCCGGTGGAAGAGCTTCTGACCAGTGCCATCGATTTTCTGGATTCCGCCAATAGACTTGTTGCCAGCGAAGGACTGCAAACCGTCCCCGCCGAGGTGCGGGCGCTTCTTGGCGATGTGCGCGGGCTTGTAAGTTCTCCGGAATTGCAGAATGTCCCGACACTTCTGAATGCGACCTTGGTGCGGTTTGAAAGCATCCTCAAAGAGGTCGAAACGCAGGAAACGGTCGCAAAGCTTGTGGGCGCGGTTGAGGCTGCGGCGGGAGCAGCAGCTGGTGTTGATACGGCGATTGCCGGTGTTCCCGCGTTGATTGCTCAATTGGAAGCCGTTGCGCTCAAAGCCGCCGAGTTGCCGGTGGATAGCCTGGTGACGGAATTATCGGAACTGGCTGACAGCGCAAAGACGGTCATCGGGACAGATGATTTCGCAGCGCTTCCGGGCCAGCTTGGTGCCGCGCTGGCCGAGATTGACGCGACGTTGAAAACACTGCGCGAAGGCGGATTGGTGGACAACGCAAACGCGACATTGGCGTCTGCGCGCAATGCCGCTGACAGTGTGGCGAGCTCGGTTCAGGACCTGCCGGAACTGATGGCACAGATGACGGCGCTGCTCAATCAAGCCAGCCGGACGGTCCAAGGCTTTGACACAGGGCGGGAGTTAAGCCGCGATGCGCAGGACGCATTGCGCGATATTCGTGAGGCGGCGGATGCGGTTTCCGCACTGGCGCGCAAACTGGAGCGTGATCCAAGCGCATTGATAAGAAGGCGATAGAGATGATCCTAACCCCCAGATTGCTGCCGGTTTTGCTTCTATGTGCCGCGTGCGGCGCACCGTCCGATCGCTACCCGGTCGCTGCACCCGAAGTGACGGAGCGTATCGCGATAAGCTTCCGGTCTGTGGAGGTGCGCGAGGTTTCCTTGCCGACCTATGCGGCCTCAGATGAAATCGCCCAGCAGACCGCCAGTGGCGTGGTCAAGAACGACGCCAGCGCTTTGTGGGCGGATGCACCACAACGGGCTGTTGCTTTGGAATTGACCCGCAATCTGGTGAAGCTGACCGGGGCAAAGGTCGCCTCCGACCCATGGCCCTTTGAAAGCTACGCAGATGCGCGGCTTGAGGTGCGCTTTGAAAGCCTGATTGCAGAGGCGGATGGCGTTCTAAGGTCCTCAGGACAGTATTTCGTCGCCTCCGAGACGGGGCGCGAGCGCGCGAAACTGTTTGAGCTTTCCGTGCCTTACGCCTTGGACGGCGGACCCGCAGCGATTGCACAGGCACGGGGGCAGATCATTTTGGACCTGTCGCGTTTGATAGCGCGCGAAGGGTTGCGCTAGGCGCTCCAAAAGAAAACGGGCGGTCTGGTGGCCGCTCGCAGCGCTAAATTGAAGCTAGATCAATTCACTGTCACCCAGGGCAGGATGAAGAAGTTATCCCTGCGTCGCGTCAGCGCGATTTTGTTCTTTGTGGTCCAGATCAGCGGGTGCCGGGCCCAGCAGGCGCGTTCCAATTCGGTAGGTGATGACCATCGCAATACACCAGCCAGAGATTACAGCCGTGCCGATGCCAAACCAGACGCCCCAGACGTCGAATTTCAGAACGCCGATAAAAATCCAGATGAAAAAGGCCACGCCAAAGCCTTGCCTGTAGATGCTGATCCACAGGGTCCAGACAGGCTTTTTCAGTGCTTGCAGGAATGAGTTTATCGCGAAAAGCATCATGTAGAATGGAAACAGGAACCCGTCGACGCGCAAATACGTTACGCCGACCCGGATCACGTCGGGATCGTCGGTGAAAAGCCGCATCGCGTAGACCCCGCCAAACCACAGGATCGGGGCGGCAAGGATTGTCATCGCAAAGCCCAGCTTCCAGCAAAAGAACAGCGCTTCGCGGACGCGGGCGTAGTTTTCCGCTCCGAAGTTTTGGGCCGCAATTGGAAGCAGCGCGCCGGTCATCCCAAGCACGGGAAGCAGAAGGATTTGTTCGATCCGCAGGGCTACGCCGTAAGCCGCCAGAGCATGGGCACCGAAGCCTTTGAGGGCGAATTGCACGAAGAAGCCAGAGATGAACATCACCATGATCGCAGAGCTTGTGGGCAGCATCTGCGCGAAGATTTCGCGGAAGCTGGGAAGGTCGGGAACAAACTCTGCCGTTTTGATGTTTCGCATGATTTCGGTCTGAAAAACCCGCCGCATCACGAAAAGCATGACGCCGGTTTGGCTGAGAACAGTGGCCAGTGCGATGCCGTTGAAGCCCATGCCGGGCACAATGCCGGGGATGCCGTAGATGAGCGTCGGATTCAGTACGATGTTGGCGAAGAATGCGACCATCAAGGCGCGCTGCAATGTGACGCTGTCACCATGGGCCTGCAGGATTCCGTTGCCGCCATAGGCCAGAAGGAAGCCCGGAAGTGCCAGAATAAGCCAATAAAAGTAGTTCGTTGCCGCGTCACGGTAGCTGCCCGGTTCCGAGACCAGCTCGATCAGCATTGGGCCACCCCAGATGGCAAGGATCATCAGCGTCATGGTCGCCATCGCACCAAAGGCCAACCCCTGCGCCGCGAGGCGTCTGGCTTCAGCGTTGTTTTTCTTGCCCTTCGCGTTGCCAACAAGCGCGCTCATCGCGGAGCCGAGACCGAAGCCTACCGCCATCATGATGAAGAAGGCTTGGAAGCCCACCGCGAGACCTGCCTGCGCATCCGTGGAAATCTGTCCGGCGAAATAGACGTCGACCACGTTGTAGAGCGTGGAGAACAGCATGCCCAATGCCGCCGGGATTGCCAGCGTCCGGAAATGGCCTGCGATGGAGCCTTTGGTCAGGTCATGATCTACCATTTAGCGTTCCACATCTTCGGAGGTTTTCGCGGCTCCGGACGGTTCTATGATTTGGTCTGAGCCGCAGTTGAATTTCGACTTGCGCCTTTTTGCGACGGAAATCAACTTGCGGAATGCGTGTCAGAACAGCTCATATTCCACCAGCCGGTCCCATTCGAACGTCACGCCGGTTCCGGGTGCATTCGGGGCCACGGCAAGGTGGTCTTCAATTACCAGTGGTCGGGTCGTGTAGCGGTCAATCGGGAAGCTGTGAACTTCCAGCCAGCCGCCATGGGGCTGGGCGGAGACGAGGCTGACGTGAAGCTCCTGCATGCCGTGACTGCAAACGGGAATGCCAGCTGATTTCGCGAGTTCCGCAACCTGCAACCAACCGGTGATGCCACCGCAATTGGAGGCGTCTGGCTGGATAAACGCAAGCTGGGATTGCGCGATTGCAAACTCGAACTCGTGGATTGTGTGCAGGTTTTCGCCCATTGCCACGGGCATGCCTGTCGCGCGGGTGATCTCTGCGTAGCCTTGGTAGTTGTCGGGGATTACAGGCTCTTCGAACCATGTGATGTTCTGATCCTTGATGGCATTGGCCATAGAGATCGCGCTTTCGACATCCATGGAGTAATTGGCGTCGATCATGAAGGTGACGTCTGGTCCGATCAGCTGGCGCACGGCGCGGATGCGGGTGATGTCGTCTTGCGGGTCGGGCTGACCGATCTTGATCTTTACGCCGTTATGACCCGCATCCAGATAGCCTTGGATGCTGTCCAGAAGCTTTGGCAGGGGGAAGGCCAGATCGATGCCGCCCGCATACGCTTTGCAGCGGTCCGAAGCCCCACCCGCAACTTTCCAGAGCGGTTGCGTCAGGGCCTGGCAGCGCAGATCCCACAGCGCAATATCAACAGCTGAGATCGCAAAGGACAGGATGCCGCCGCGACCCACGTAATGCATGTGCCATTGCATCGCGTCGTAAAGCGCTTCGATATTGGACGCGTCCTGGCCGGTTAAAAACGGGGCCAGATCGTCTTCGATCATTGTACGGATCGCGCCGCCGCCGCGCCCGCCTGTGTAGGTGTAGCCCGTGCCGATCCGGCCGTCTGAAAGCGTAACGGTCGCTGTCACAAGGTGGAAATGGCTGTGATCGCCATGTTTTGCGTCCACAAGAACCTCGTCCAGTGGAACGTTGAACAGGCGCGCATCGACGGAGGTGATCACGGACATGGAGCTACATCCCTTGGCACTCGGGAACCGGGCTGATCACCGTGCCGCTTTCGAGATGCTGCAACAGGTTGTCGACGGTTAGGGCCCCCATCGCGGCGCGGGTCTCAATGGTGCCGCTGCCGACATGGGGCAGAAGAACCACGTTGTCCAACACCTTCAGGGCGTCGGGGATATGCGGCTCTTTCTCGAACACGTCGAGCCCGGCCTTGCCCAAGCGTCCGTCCTGCAACGCCTCGATCATTGCGGCTTCGTCAACGACAGAGCCGCGGCTGACATTAATCAAAACGCCCTCAGAGCCCAATGCGTCGATGACTTGTTTGTTGACGATCTTGTTGGTCGATGACCCACCCGGCGTGATACAGATCAACACGTCTACGGCGGCGGCCATTTCCGTCAGGTCGGCATAGTATTTGAGCGGGACGTCCTTTTTCGAGCGGGAGTGGTAGACGACAGTTGCATCAAAAGCCGCCAGCTTGTCCGCGATAGCTTGCCCGATACGTCCCAGTCCCAGAATGCCAACAGTCCGGCCATCGGCGGAGCGGGACAAAGGCGCGTTGCCCTCCGTTTCCCATCTGCCAGAGCGGGCGTGCGCCTCATCTGCCAGAAAGTTCCGGTAGCAGGTCAGCATCAGCATGATCGCTGTGCTGGCAACTTCGGCGTTGAGAACGTTCGGTGTGTGGGTGACCATGATCCCCCGCTCCAGCGCAACCTTTGTGTCGATCGCATCGTAGCCAACGCCGTAGCAGCTGATGATTTTCAGGTTCGGCAGTGCGGCCATGATGTCGGGCTTCACCCCGTCTTGGCCATTGGTGGCAACGTATTCAATTCCGCGGCCGTTTTGCGAAAGCCATGCCGAGGGATCAGACTGATCGCCCAGCTTATGCACTGTGAACTTTGCAGCCAGCCGGTCGAGCATGGTGTCCGTTGCCCCACCAATGAGCAGAAGATCTGGCATCTACGCGTCCTCCGTCACGGGTTGGCGCTGATGACCAAGCTTTTCGATCTGCAACTCCACCATGTCGCCCTTTTTCAGGTAGGTCGGGGGTTTCATACCCATACCTACGCCGGGCGGCGTCCCAGTGGAGATGACATCGCCGGGATGCAGCGTCATCAATTCGGACAGGTGCGAAACGATCTGCGCGACCGTGAAAATCATCGTGTTTGTATTGCCGGTTTGCATTCGCTTGCCATTGACGTCGCATGACATGGCCAGGTTTTGCACATCACCGACCTCGTCTTTGGTGACAAGCCATGGGCCGGTCGGTCCGAACGTGTCGCAGGATTTGCCTTTGGTCCATTGCCCGGACAGCTTGTTCTGGAAATGGCGTTCGGAGACATCATTGATCACGCAATAGCCCGCAACATAGTCCAGCGCGTTTTCTTCAGAGACATATTTTGCCTCCGTCCCGATCACGACACCAAGTTCAACTTCCCAATCGGTATGGGTCGACCCACGCGGCATCGACACAGTGTCATAGGGGCCTATGATCGCGGAATTTGCCTTCATGAACAGGATCGGGTGCTCAGGAATGGGAAGCCCGGATTCCTCGGCATGGTCCGAATAATTCAGCCCGATACACAGAAATTTCCCAATGTTTCCAACACATGGGCCGATGCGCTGTGTGCCGTCAACGACCGGAAGCGTGCTCAGATCAAGGGACTTAAGCAGGGCCAAAGACGCGTCAGACAGGTTTGGTCCGTCGATATCTGAAACGACACCGCTGAGGTCCCGAATATTGCCATCCCCGTCCAATATGCCGGGTTTTTCTTCTCCGGTATTTCCAAATCTCAGCAGTTTCATCGTCGAGCTCCCTTTCTCGAATTTGGTCTCATGCAAGTGTTGCGTTACCGGTCACGTTAATTCACCATATGCCGGCCAAGTGCAATTGTCGCCGACCGTATGGCGCTGAAATTCATTTGGCCATAGGTTAAATTCGTCGTCACAAATCGAAGGAAGTTCAGTGTCCAATTCTCGCAAAATCGCTCTTATCGGAACTGGTTTGATGGGGGAGCCGATGGGGCTCAATCTGATCAAGGCCGGACATTCCTTGACCGTTTGGAACAGAAGCGTCGCGAAGACGGAGGCACTGGTCGCGGCCGGGGCCACGCAAGCCGATACGATTTCCGAATGCGTCAGCGGGGCCGAGTTTGTCATCACGATGCTCAGCGATGGGGTCGCAACCGGTGGGATCATTTCCGATACGGAGGTTCAGGCAGCGCTGGGCAAGGGCTGCGTCTGGCTGGACATGTCCAGCATCAAGCCGGAGGAAGCCAAAGAGCAATCGGCGATACTTGCCGGTATTGGGGTGGACCACCTTGATGCGCCAGTTTCAGGCGGCACCAAGGGCGCGCAAGAGGCTAGCCTTGCGATCATGGTCGGCGGGCGGGCAGAGGTTTTCGAGCGCGCGAAAGCTGTTTTTGAGGCGATGGGACGCCCCGTGCATGTAGGCCCCAGCGGCACCGGCCAATTGTCGAAACTTGCCAACCAAACCATCGTTGCCGTGACCATCGGGGCGGTGGCGGAGGCGATGTTGCTGGTCTCCCAAGGGGGGGCTGACCCGGCCGCTGTCCGTTCCGCGCTGAAGGGGGGATTCGCCGATAGCGTCATCCTGCAGCAGCATGGAACGCGCATGTCTGAAGGCAATTTTGTCCCCGGCGGTTTGTCGAAATTTCAGCTGAAAGACCTTGATAATGTGCTGGGTGAAGCCGGAAATCTTGATCTTAAACTCCCTGTTACACAGCACATTCGCGACAGGTTCGCGTTTTTCTGTTCGGAGATGGAGGGCGGCGATATGGACCATTCCGGGCTATTTCTTGAATTAAAACATCAAAATAACTTGGCCGACTAGCGGAATAGTGGTTCTCTATACGTAAGCCGAAAGGCCCAGCGATGGGATCGGGAAGCGACATTTGACTCAGAAAACTCTTGCGGGTCGAATTTCCCATGCTATCGTTAATGTATGCGTTATTTTCCGCGCGCTTGGTTGCGCGGGACTTAAAGGCGCTAGAACAAAGAAAAGTCTGGGAGGACAATCATGAATTTCGTTAAGGCAGCTGCGGCATCCGTCGCGGCGTTGGCGGTCATGTCTGCTGGTGCATTTGCAGATGGTCACGCCGTATCAAAACTTCGCATCCAAACGCATTACGCGCCTGAAACCGTTTCGGGCAAGCTGGCCGCGCAATATATCGAAGACATCCAAACGATGTCTGGCGGCGGCATCGAGGTAGAAATGTTCTACTCATCTTCCGTTGTGAAATCGGTTGAGACCTTTGACGCGGCAGCGACAGGTATTCTTGATTGTGACATGACAGGTGGCGGCTATCAGACCGGCAAGAACTCGGCGTTCCAGTTCGTCGGCGACATCATGGGCGGCTACGAAACACCCTACCAACAGCTGAGCTGGCTGTATTTCGGTGGCGGTCGCGAAGCTGCGGCGCCGCTCTATAACAAATACGGCATGGAGCTGATCGGCTGGTGGGTTTACGGCCAGGAGTCGTTCGCATCGTCCAAGCCCATCGAAAAGGTTGCTGACTTCAAAGACTGGAAATTCCGCTCGCCCCCCGGCATGGAAACCAAGATTTTTGAAAAGCTGGGCGCATCGCCCATCGTGATGGACTTCACCGAGATCTTTACCGCTCTGGAAACCGGCATCATCGACGGTGCGGACGCATC
>CAYGQQ010000069.1:0-17685 GCA_964352105.1 uncultured Rhodobacterales bacterium
TCGTCAGGCACAAGGTTCATCGCGGCGATCATCGCCTCGTCAAATTCTTGCGCCCCATTGGCAATCGCCTGCGCCACTGCGGCTTCCTCGGCATAAGGCTTGCCGTCGCTGCGCATCGCGCCTTTCGTGTCCATCAGGCTGTACATCGGGATGCCGCCGCGCTTGGCCACCTGATAGTCGTTGAAATCATGCGCGCCGGTGATCTTCACCGCGCCTGAGCCAAAGTCGGGATCAGGATATTCATCGGTGATAATCGGTATCAGGCGGCGATGCGCTTTCGGACCAACGGGGATTTCACAGAGCTTGCCGACGATAGGCGCATACCGCTCATCAGAGGGATGCACTGCAACCGCGCCATCCCCCAGCATCGTTTCAGGCCGCGTCGTCGCGATGGAGATATAATCCCGCGTCTCGCGCAGCGTCACGTTGCCGTCTTCGTCTTTCTCCACATACTCATAGGTCTCACCGCCCGCGAGCGGGTATTTGAAATGCCACATATGGCCCGCAACTTCGATATTCTCGACCTCAAGATCAGAGATCGCCGTCTCGAAATGCGGGTCCCAGTTGACCAACCGCTTGCCGCGATAGATCAGGCCTTTGTTATACATCTCCACAAAGACCTTGATGACGGCATCGTGAAAATTGCCTTGCGCCACATCCTCCGGCGCACCCGGCGCTCCGGACATGGTAAACGCCTCACGAGACCAGTCACAGGACGCCCCAAGACGCTTGAGCTGATTGACAATCGTGCCGCCAGACTCGCCCTTCCACTCCCAGACTTTCTCCAGAAATTTCTCGCGTCCCATCTCTACCCGCTTGGGCTGCTGGGTGTCGGCCAAGCGCCGCTCCACCACCATCTGCGTGGCAATCCCCGCATGATCCGTGCCCGCCTGCCAAAGCGTATCAAACCCCTGCATCCGCTTCCAACGGATCAAGATGTCCTGCAATGTGTTGTTAAACGCATGTCCCATATGCAAAACGCCCGTGACATTGGGCGGCGGGATCATGATGCAATAAGACAACGCCTCCGGCTTGGCATTGGCCCCGGCCACAAAACACCCGGCCTCTTCCCAGGCCGCATAAAGGCGCGGCTCCGCCACGGCTGCATCAAATGTCTTTTCCATCGCCATCGCGTCTCTCCTCAACTCGGGAGTGATCTAACGCGTCACGCAAGTAAGGAAAAGGCCACGGCTTCTTTTTGGCAAAAATACCTAAATTCCGGACGTTACAACCAGCGGCTCACGGGCTCCGGGGCGCATCACCGCAGCGTCATAAGGCGCGCGCGCGAACACCTCGTGCACCCGAGCCTCGAAATGCGCCAAAGGCAGCGTGTCATAGTCCGGATCAAAGCTCGCCTGATCCCAACGCGCACAAAACTCCGCACAATCATCAAAGTAGATATGCCCGGCAAAGGCGTCGCGCTTATGAGGGTCTGCACCGACGTGATGGCCGTAATAGACCATCTGGAAATCGCCGTGCTTTTCAACGACCCAGGTGCATTGCTCTCGCACGAAGGGCTTCAGGATCGAGGCCGCATATTCGTCGTGATTATAAGGCGCGAAAATATCTCCGATATCATGCAGGAGCGCGCTGACGATCCAGTCGGTATCGGCCCCATCCCGCTCCGCGCGCGTCGCCGATTGCAGGGAATGGCCAAGCCGCGTCACCTGATATCCCGACAGGCTTTCATCCAGCGACACCAGGGCCGTCAAAAGCCTGTCTGCGGTGCCTTTGGTATATTCCACCTCATGCTCCGTCAGGAAATCATAATCTTCCTTGTCGCCGTCGGCCATTGCCGTGAATTTTACATGATCCATGCTGCGTCTCCCGAGATAGGTTAATCTATCATGGGATATGAGCTGCACGCCGCCAAGCTATTTGCGGCCAAAACCACTGGTTTTTAAGAAGGACTGAGTGGTGGGCGACCCCTGGATTCAAATTCTCCAAGTGTAGGTTTGAACCAAAAATCGTAATGAAACAAAGGCTTTGGATATTTTTTTACGTGCACGCTGTTCGAATTGAATCGAAATTTTCCGCCAATGTATCGAATTTTGCTACAAGACAGAAAGCTTAGACCGCTTTGTTCCTCATGACGTGCGCCTCTAGCGCGGCTAAGCCTTCGTCCAGCCCGCTACGTCCATATCCCAATCGGAACCGATCATTCGGAGTTGGGCCAAGATCAGAGCGGTAGATCGTGCTGGGGAGAAGAAGAACACCGCTGTCTTCAACCAGAGAGCGACAGAACTCGTCTACGCCGTCTGCCCCTTTGTAGCGTGGGAATGCCATGCACGATCCATCAGGACGCTGCCAATCAAACAGGTCAGGATGCCGCGCAAAGAATGCTTCCCACTTTGGAAGGTTTTCGTCGACGATTCCGCAGTTGCGACGCAACAATTGATCTTTGTTTTTCAGCGCGATCTTTGTCAGTTGCTCACTTGGACCCGAATTGCAGATGGAGAGATAGTGCTTCATCCGCTCCATCTTGGAGATCAATTCTGAGTCCTGACAGGCGATCCAACCGATCCGAAGTCCTGGCAGACCAAACGATTTGGACATCACGTTCAAAGACAGCCCGCGCTCATAGACATCGGCGATGAACGGAAGGTGCTGTGTGCCTGTCGGCCCCAATCCGTTGAATATTTCGTCATGCAGGATGTATACACCATGTTCGCGGCAAAGCTCGATGAGCGCCATGTACCGATCTAGCGGCAAAATCGTCCCCGTCGGATTATGTGGGAAGTTGATTGTCATCAATTTGGTGTTCGGCTTGATTGCAGCCTTCACCCGATCAATGTCCAAAGACCAGCCATCATCAGGGTCCAGCGGAACACCTGTGGCCTCACAAATGGCAACGGGGAGCGTTTCATGGCTTTGGTAATTTGGGGTGACGACAATTGCATGGCTATCGCTATCGAGGATCACGTTGTTCGCGGCAAAGATGCCCTCGCTGGCCCCGGCAAAGCACAAGATGTCTGATGCCTGTTGGTTTGTATAAGTCGAGGCAATGATTTCACGTAGTTCAGGGTCGCCGAAGGTTTCAGTGTAGCCCAGCCACATCCCCTCGAAAGCTTCGCGCTCCTCGGATGTTGCCATTGCCAAGAGGTCTGCCAACGATATGCTCTCGGCGTCAGAGGCGGTCATGTGGTATCGCGCCTTGAACTCCCATTTGGAAAAATGGGTCTCAAGACGGAAGTCAGGCAAGGTTGGCATTGTCGCATTCACTTTTATAGGTCTGTCAAAACATGATTATATTGGATCGCAACCAGATCGAAGCCTTAATTGATTTGCATGTTGCAGGGCCTGCTATCGAAGCCGCGTACATCGCGACCAGCCGAGCAGAGGTTAACCTACCACCCGTCGGGCACATCACGTTCCCTGAGGTCTCAGCGGATTGTCATATCAAGTATGGCCATCAGCGGGGCGACCCAAACTTTGTTATCAAGGTTGCGACAGGGTTTCCCCTGAATGACCAACGCGACATGCGAACGGGAAATGGTTTATCATTGGTTATGTCCGCACGAACTGGGGCGGTGCAGGCCGTGTTGCATGACGAGATGGTCATGACCGATATCCGTACAGGGTTGGGTGGTGCCATTGCCACGCGGTGCTTGGCCCGATCAGATAGCAAACGGGTTTTGGTTGTGGGTACTGGCCCTCAAGCATGGCGTCAGATTGAAAGCCACGTGGCTTTGATTGGCGACCATCTGACATTCGAAGTGTGGGGGAGGTCGCAGGCAAAGGCGCAGACGGTTGTGGATTCGATGCAGGGGCGCTGCGTGATTGCTTTGGCTGACACTCTCGCAGAAGCGGTTCAAAGCGCGGATATCATCGTCACGACAACAGGTGCGACGCATCCGTTGATCAAAGACGCTTGGGTCAGCGCGGGAACGCACATTACCGCAGTCGGGGCAGATGCACCTGGCAAGCAAGAGCTTGAAATCAGACTGGTTTCACGCAGCGATGTGTTGGTCGCAGATTCCATTGACCAGTGCTTGGATCATGGAGAACTGTCACACGCATTCGGGGCAGGTCTGATTTCACGATCCAATGTCGAAGAAATCGGAAACGTCTTATCTGGATCAAGTCAGGGTCGTGCCAATCAAACCCAGGTCACGATTGCCGATTTGACAGGGATCGCAGCGCAAGACATTGCAATCGCGGGCATTGTTTTGGATGCACATCGCAATGACTAAGCTGTTCTAGGTTCGCGCCTAAATCGCCTTCGATACATCACCGAAGAAATTATCGTTTTATAACAATGGCTGAATAAATGGTGGTGGTCGAACGCACTTGCTCTCTCGTCATCCAGACAGTGAAAGTGCTCCTGAACGCCTTGAATGTAGAATTCGAAATCCTGCTGAATGAAATCTCGATACACCTGAACAGATTTAGGATCGCTTGGAACAAATGGCCTAACTGGGGCTATGCAGGTTTCAGCCCCTGCCACACTCACCGCAGTGACCCACAATACCATAGCCCACGCAACGGTAGAACTGCACAACCGGAGGTTTCCTGCACCCCATATTTCCTTGATTGAATCCATTGTACATGCCTAATGGGTGCGCAACTAAACTACAGCCGCGACACATAAATATATCTTGTGGTTGGTAATATACTATCGTATCTCTGGGCTTCAAGTCGGAATGCCTAGGGTTACGCCTTTGAAGAAAGCGTAAGCCGGGCCATGAACTGGGAAATTGAAGCACCGAATGTGGTCACGGAAGCGAGATTCCGCGAACTCGTGGAGGACGGCTACAACGCCGAAATCCTCTGCCAAGAGTCAGCGCATAAGAAAGGCCCCAGCTATTACGGGGTCTGGATTATGCGTGCTGTTTCGGATGATGGTGTGGAAAAGCTCTTGGTCACTGCTCGGAACACAACGAGCGACATCAAGATCCGTGAATTCAAAACGATCACTGGCGTCATATCCTTCTTCATTGGGATTGGTTCCCCCCACGCCGATGTGCCGCTCTTTGAAGGCCAACGGACAACGCACAAGCTTCCGTCACCTGACAAGAGCTGCAGCGACTAGCCTTTTTCTTGGTGTTTTCGCAACCACGGCAGCAGCACAAATGGTGCTGGTCATGGAAAGCGATGGCTCCCTTTCTCCTTCGCAATCCCAAAACAGCTTTGCCCGGAATTACAACGACGGCGTTGGCCAAGGCTCGGCGGCCGATGCGCTCCCAATCTTTGACGAACCTGATGTTGTCGCAGCAACGGAAGAAATCCGCATCGCCGCCATCGCGCCGCGTACGGGTCATCTGACAACCTCGTTTGGCTGACACTGAAGCGGCAGATCCTCCCGTTCGTCCCAGTCTTTGACAACTCAAAACGCAAGGACGGCACATGGTCTCGGGCTGACTTCACATGGGACGAAGACAACGACCGATACATCTGCCCAGAAGGCAAAGAGCTCCGTCATACCCGGCGCAATTATTCTGATCCCGCCCGGAATACGCTTGGCATGAAAGCCCGAAACTATGGCGCTCTCAAATCAGATTGTCAGGTCTGTCCGTCCAAGGCCAAATGCTGTCCCAAAACCGACACCCGCCGTATCCGTCGCGAGAAATACGAAGTCGTCAGAGACTTCGCACGCGAATGCACGGCATCAGATTTCGATCCGAAGGCTCAGGCGCGGCGCAAGAAGGTTGAGATGCTCTTCGCCCATCTCAAACGCATTCTTGGATTGGGCAGGCTCCGATTACGAGGCCCATGCGGCGTCCAAGACGAATTTACCCTCGCCGCCACCGCCCAAAACCTCCGGAAACTGGCAAAACTCAAGCCAATGGTGCCCGCCACCGGCTAAAAGCAGGACCAGGCACCGGTCGTTCAATAAAATCAGCGCAGTAGCTCAACGCGGAACGCCAAATCCAACGACTTTTTCAACGAAATCAGCCCAACTGTGAGTAGAGTTTTCTTGCTGCGCGCGCTCGCAGCGTGAATAATACAGCATGAGCGAAAGGGTCTGTGCTGCCTTGCGGCAGGAATATCAGCCATTCAAGTGAATCGCAGCGAGGATCAAGTGCCGAATTCTCAAGTCAGGTTTCTTTATTGCTAGGCCGGGTAGACAGGGTCCGTCAGCTCATGTCGACGCCGTCATGAGCTGGCTTCAGGCGGAACTTTCTGACTAGGACAATTCTTGCGACCGTTGTTTTGCCGCTTTGATTGCCTGGGCCGCTAGCTCTTTGAGTGCGTTTCCTTCACTCAGCACTTCCAACCCGGCCGCTGTCGTGCCGTTGGGGCTTGTGACGGTTTCTCGTAGATGCTGGGGGTCAGGCGTTTGCTCCAACAGATGTGCAGACGACGAAATAGTGCCAAGTACAAGTGCCTCGGCGACATCGCGCTCTAACCCTTCTTTGCATCCTGCTTCAATCATAGCCTCACACATTGCAAAAAAATATGCAGGGCCGCTTCCAGATATAGCCGTAACGGCGTGCAGTTGTTCTTCGTTCGCAAGCCAGGCAAAGCGCCCTACGGCTCCGAATAGCAATTTGACCAATTGGCGTTGATCCTCGCTCGTCTGGGCCGATGGGTGCGCTGCACTCATCGAATGCCCGACCACAGCGCCAATGTTCGGCATCGCTCGGACCACTGCCTGGTTTTCTGGAAGGACCTCTTGCAGCGTGCTGATCGAAACACCGGCCGCAACTGACACGACGACAGTGCCCGGGTTTATCTGGCCCCTCAAGCCTCCAAGAGCATCTTGGGCTAACTGAGGTTTGGTTGCCAATATGATCCCGGCAGCGTCAACATCTTCAGGAACGTCCAACACCTGATTGAAATGGGCAAAGCGCACGCCGGTTTCGGATACAGCAGGGATATCCGCCAAGTGCGGTGCGGCATGCGGATCAACCGCCAAGGACTGAAAATCGTTGCTCAGGGTATTCAGCCAACCGCGCAGCAGGGCTCCCCCCATACGTCCCGCACCTACGAGAAGAATAGTTTTCATGATGTCGCGTCCCGGCTCATAGAATACCTTTGTTGCTTTCTTTCAGTGCCGTCATGAGGTTGTCATCCTCATAACGTTGCAGCGAAAACTCGCGCGCGTATGCAGGGCGCTCCGCATCAGCAACCCACGATGCGCACAACTCTCCACCAGCGCAGGCGGCCATTGTCCCGAAGCCGGAAAGCGCACAGTTCATGAACGCTCCTTCTGGCCCCATCGGTCCGATCAGCGGCCAGTTCTCTTCCGTCATGGTGTACCAGCCGCCATAGTGGTGCATGCCGCGCGGCAATTGACCGTAGTATTCTTTCAGACGTGGATTAAGCCGGGCAGCGCCGCGCAAGACGATATCGGGGAAATTGTCGTCCAACGGCATCTCAAGCGACGCTTGAGCCGGGGTTTCATTGTAGGCCCATCCAAGCTTGATCCAGGTGCCGCCATCGCCGCCATCGGGTCGGCAGTGAATTGCGCCTGGCATATCCTCGGCGAGCCAGCGAAAATCCGGGTCTTCGAGAAGCATCTCGCACTCTTCTTCTGACCAATCGATCCGCTGACCATCAAGATCAATCGAGAAGGGCATATCGCGCGGGATCGCACCCAGCCGATCTTCAAAAGCAATCTTCTGCTGAAAGGTATTGTAGATGGGCAAATCCGTACCCAGCATCTCAGCGATTTTACCGGCGAAAGGTCCTGCAGCGTTAACTATTCTGTCAGCCCGGACCTCCTGAATGCCGTCAGGTGTATTCACCTCGACCGCGAAACCGTCAGCTTGCCGAATGTCTTCGACAGATCCGACCAAGCGCTTAGCCCCGGCTTCTTTGAGATACTCCAACATGAACATGCCGAGTTGTTGGCCGCTGATGTCACCACCCCGGCGAATGTGAATGATTGACTTCACATCGTGCGCATAAGACGGGAAAGATCTTCGAATGAGGTCTTGGTTCCGCAAAATATCGACACCTACCGGTACACCTTCCCAATCAGGTTTCAGGGGAGGAAGGTAGCCGGTCCCTTCGGCCTGGTCATGGTAGCGGATCAACTTATCCGCTGTGTCGCCCATGCCTGCGTGAAGCTGTTCAATCATCGCATCTACATTGCTTTCGCGTGAGACAAGTGCGTATCCACGGCGGTTCATGTTAATCCGATTACTTGAGGCCCGCGCGACGTCTTCCAATAGATCAATCGTGCGGTCCGTAAAGGACACCATTGCGGGATGCGGCCACCAGTTGCGGTAATTCTCCCCAGACTGAGCTGAGGTAAAAGCCATTGGCTGATCCCGGTCAATCAAGAGTATGTTTGAAACACCGTGGTTTTTGGCCAAGTAATAGGCGGTTGCAATACCTACGATGCCGGTGCCGATGATGGCGATGTCAGAGGATGTTACGGACAAGGTGAGACGGTTCCTATTTGATGCCGATTTCGGGCACGGGGTTGTTGTTACGGATGCGATCCATCTCCAGGCGAGATAGATCAAGGGTTTGATAGGTTCCGGTGAGGGCGAGTTCGCAGAGCGCCCGTCCAACCGCCGGGGCGTGCATGATCCCATGGCCGGAGAAACCGCAGGCTGTGATGATATTGTCATGACCCGGTGAATACTTTCCGATGATCATGTTTCCGTCGAAAGTGTTCTGTGCATAATGGCCCGCCCAACTGCGTTGCAGCTTCAGGTCCTCAAATTTTGGGATCAATGCAGCCATCATCGGCCAAATCGTGTCCTCAAAATAATTGGCAAAAAAACCGCTGTATATATCGTCAACAAAACCAGGTTGAATATCAAAGCTGGGACAGCCTCCGGCAAAGCCATTGCCCTCGGGGCGGAAAAACATGCCGCTTTCGTCTTTCACCAGGGGTAGGGATTCTATCTCATGAGCGCATTTCCAGAAGTGCTGAACCCGGCACATCGGTTGGACGGGCAGGTTGGCACCGGTCATGTCAGCGATCTGCGATACCCACGGCCCTGCGGTATTTAAGAAGAAATCAGCCTCTACAACTTGGCCGTCGTCAAGAGTCAATGACCTGACTTTACTGTCATCGCCGACCACATCTGCGACCCGAGCCTTGACATAAGTGACACCAAGATGCTCGGCCGCGCGCCGAAAACCCCAAAGCCCGGCGTTAGGGTCAATCCAGCCATCATCCGGGGTGTAGCACCCCAGAACGATGTCATCGCGCTGAATTGACGGAAACCTGCGTCGGACTTCTGAATAGTCCAACAGATCAGCCTGGACACCCAAGGATGATTGCAGCGCCTGATTCTTGCGCAAAGTATCGGCACCGCCCTGCGTGACGAGAAACAAATAGCCCTGCTCGCTAAAGTGGATGTCGGGTAAATCTGGAATGTCTCGCATGTGTTGAGCAAAGGACTTGTAGAACTCCAGACTGAATCTCGACATTTGAACATTTTCGGCGACGCTGAACTGCTGCCGCACGCCACCAGCGCCTTGTGGGGTTGTTGCGAGCTGATAGGAGGGGTCAGGTTCAACCACGATAGTGGAATCCGCATGTCCCGCCCTGGCAAGAAAGTACGCCGCGGCAGAACCCATAATGCCCCCGCCAATGATTGCGAAGTCTGCCTTCACATTCGCACCTCGTGTCCCGATCAGCAGTCGATGACCCTTTCAGTTGGGATCGCTTTCCCATGATCGTATTCGATCTTGACAAGATGTGATACGATTTGCAAGGGTGAAAATCTAACCGGGGAGTCGGCGGTGTGTCGATTGCAGATTCTATATTGTTGAATGTCGTGGGAGGGCCGTTTCCTTGCCCAACGGGCATCTCTGTTCCACCACAGAAGTTCCCCCAAAAACCAGCGATCCGTATTTGGCCATCAATTTCTCTTCAAAGAGCCTGATGTCCAATCGCGACTAAAAACGAAACCAACGATGGGAGAAAGACCATGAATAAATACACAGGGTTGGCAGTTACCGCTATTGCCGCCATTGCATTTGGCTCAGGTGCAGTTGCGCAAGAGCGTAAATTCGTCAACATCGGCACTGCCGGGATCGGTGGGGGCTACTATCCAACAGGTGGCTTCATCTGCAACGTTCTCAACAAGAGCCGCGCGGACCAGGGTCACAATATCCGCTGCACGGTTGAATCTACCGGCGGTTCGGTTGCCAACCTTCGTTCCATCCAGGCGGGTGAACTGGACGTTGCCATTTCTCAATCAGACTGGCAGTTCCACTCTTCCAACGGGACCTCAAAATTCGAGGATGTCGGCGCAAATGAAGACCTGCGGTTCCTGTTTTCGTTGCACATGGACACGGCGCATCTTGTGGGCCGCGCAGACGCCAACTTGAGTTCATTTGATGATCTCGAAGGGAAAATCGTCAACGTGGGTAACGCTGGTTCTGGCACCGAAGCAACCATGAACTTTGCCCTTGGCCGTTATGATCTGAACGCGGATGACTACTTCGGTCAGGCCACGCGGCTGACGTCCAGAGAGCAGGCGCAAGCGCTGTGCGACGGCAAGATTGATGCATTCTTCTACACGACCGGTATCACAGCGGCGTCAATAACAGAGGCAACCAATACCTGCGATGCGAGCATCCTGAATTGGAACGACGAGACGGTCGATGGCATGATTGCGGAGTTTCCCTACTACGCCAAGTCCGTGATCCCCGCGGGCACCTATCGTGGTCAAGACGACGAAGTTACGACTTGGGGATTGTCCGCAACCCTTGTTGCTTCCGCGAACGCCGATGAAGAAGTCGTCTACAATATGGTCAAAGCCGTGTTCGACAACTTTGAAGACTTCAAAGCACAGTCAACGCTCTACACCCACATCACGCGGGAAGGCTCTGTCGCGAATGGCCGCTCCGTTCCCTACCATCCAGGTGCCGAGCGTTACTTCCGCGAAGTCGGGTTGCTGGAATAAGGACCTGACTGCTCAGGGGGTGCGCGACCTACGCGCATCCCCATCTACATAGGCGAGGGGCCAGATAATGACCGAAAAGAACAATCAAGAAAAGAGCCATCAAGAAGAACTTGAGGATCTGATTGCCGAAAACGACACCGGTGCACGCGATCCATCTGGCCTTGCTAGGAAGATCATCCTTGGCGTTGCTCTGTTCTGGCCCATCTACCAGCTCTACATGGCTTCGCCTCTGCCATTCACAACCGGGATTGGCCTCATTGATGACAGCCAACAGCGCGCAATTCACCTTGCCTTCGCGCTTTTCCTCGGCTTCATGACATTTCCAGCATTTCTGAATTCTCCCCGCAATCGGATCCCGCCAATGGATTGGGCTCTCGCGATCATCGCTACGTGCTGCTCGCTCTACATTCTTGTCTTCTATCGTGACGTCGTGAACAACGCAGGCGGTGTCCGGACCACCGCTGAAACGGCGGTATCCATTGTCGGAATGCTGCTTGTGCTTGAAATCACCCGGCGGGTTCTGGGTATTTCACTGGTCATCGTATCGGCGGTGTTTTCGCTTTATGTTTTCCTTGGCCCAATGCTGCCCGATCTGATCTCACACCGAGGCTTTTCCCTCAACCGGTTTGTCGATCACATGTGGCTGACCACAGAAGGTGTCTTCGGTCTTCCTTTAGGCGTCTCCAACAGCTTTATCTTCCTGTTCGTCCTTTTCGGCGCGCTTCTGGACAAAGGCGGGGCCGGAAACTTCTTTATTAAGCTGTCCTTCTCTATGCTTGGCCACTTGCGCGGCGGACCTGCGAAAGCCGCAGTTGTTTCTTCCGGCCTTACTGGTCTGATCTCCGGATCGGCCATTGCCAACGTTGTAACCACGGGCACATTCACAATCCCGCTCATGAAGCGCATCGGGTTCTCCGGCGAAAAGGCCGCCGCAATTGAGGTCTCATCCTCAATCAACGGTCAGATCATGCCGCCCGTTATGGGGGCTGCAGCGTTCCTGATGACTGAATTTGTCGGCATCACTTATTTCGAGGTCGTGGTGCATGCGTTTGTTCCGGCCATCGTCAGCTACATCGGCCTGTTCTACATCGTCCATCTCGAAGCGGTGAAGGCAAACATGCCGATCCTCGCCAAAGTTCAGGAAAGCACCATGCTTCAGAGCTTGGGTCGTTTCCTCTTCGGGTTCGGAACGGTCGCGCTTATCTCGGGCATTGTCTATGCCGTCGCGACTGGCCTCGGGATGGTAGCTGGCAGCTTTGCAACGCCGCTGGCCGGGATCATCATGATCGCTCTCTATATCTGGCTATTGAAAATTGCCGCAGGCTATCCCGAGCTTGAGATCGACGACCCCAATGCGCCCCTGATCGAAATTCCGAAACTGAAACCCACTTTGATGGCAGGTCTGCATTTCGCGCTGCCGATTGGTGTGCTGATCTGGTGTTTGATGATCCAGCGCCTGTCTCCGGGTCTTGCTGTGTCATGGGCCATCGTGGTGATGGTGGCGATCATTCTGACACAAAAACCCATCGTGGCGTATTTCCGGGGCGTCGAAGCTTCCGGTGCTGGATCACGTTTCCATGAAGGTTTCGCGGACCTGATTGACGGCATGATCGCCGGATCGCGCAATATGGTTGGCATCGCCGTTGCCATGGGTGCGGCTGGTATCATCGTCGGTGTGGTCTCGCTGACGGGTCTGGGTCTCTTGATGACTGAGATCATCAACGCCGTGTCGGGCGGCAACGTCATGATCATGTTACTGTTCACCGCAATCATGTGTGTTGTGCTGGGGATGGGTCTTCCGACCACCGCGAACTATATCGTCGTTGCGAGTGTGATGGCCCAACCGCTTGTGACCCTCGCGGCGCAAAACGGCCTGATCATCCCACTTTTTGCGGTGCACTTGTTCGTCTTCTATTTTGGACTGATGTCGGGCACGACACCGCCTGTTGCGGTGGATAGTTTCGCCGGGGCCGCTGTGGCCCGGTCGGATCCGATGCGCACCAGTGTTCAGGCCTTTTACTACAGCCTGCGCACGGCCATTCTGCCCTTCATCTTCGTGTTCAACCCCGAACTCTTACTGATTGGCGTTGAAAGCTATTGGAGTGCGGGATTGGTTATCGTGTCGTCGACCATCGCGATGTGCGTCTTTGGGGCAGCGACCCAAGGGTACTTCATGACCAAGAGCTTCAAGATTGAAAGCGCGTTGATGGTGGTCATAGCCCTTTCTTTGCTTCGACCGGCGTTCTGGCTCGATCGCGTGCAATCTCCGTTTGAAACTGTCGATCCGACCAGCATTTACGAAGTCGCCGAAGGAGCCGAGCAAGATGCGCAGATCCAAATGCTCATGGAAGGTGAGAACTTCAGCGGCGATTTGATACAAAGGCGTGTCGCCATTCCTCTGGGCGCACCCGGAGCATCCGGCGAAGACCGCTTGCTGGAGGCCACCGGTATGACAATGCGTACAGAGGAGGCCGGTGTGTTCGTGGATAATGTTGATTTCAATAGCCCGGCGCAGAAATGGGGCATCGATTTCGATTGGAAGGTTCTTGAACTCAATCAACCCAATAAGCGGATCGCCAAAGAGTGGTTCTATCTACCTGCATACGGCGCACTGGTGTTGTTGATGTTGTTCCAAATTGCGAGACGCCGCAAGACAGCGGAGGCGTCCAATGTATAATCATATTCTTGTTCCCATTGATCTTGATCAGCCTGAAAGCAGCAGCAAAGCCGTCAGGACAGCGAAGCAAATTGCTCATGACTACGGGGCAACTTTGCACTTTCTCAACGTTGTTGCGCCGTTGGGTACGTTTGCATCGACGTTCTTTCCGGAGGACTTCCAAAACAAGGCCACTAAGACTGCTCAGGTAAACCTTCACGAATTTACACAAGGGGCAGATCTTGGGAATGTCAGCGTACATCATATCGTCGCCCATGGCGCGATCTACGATCAGATCCTGTTGATGGGTGCAGAGGTGAACGCTGATCTGATTGTCATGGCGTCTCATCGGCCGGAGCTGAGCGACTACCTGCTTGGTCCGAATGCCGCGCGCGTGGTCAGACATGCGCCCTGTTCAGTCATGGTCGTTCGCGAATGATGTTTCGGTTCGAAGATAGTGGCAGACATTCGGTGCTTATTGGAGAACACCATTGTGCGAGTATCTCCCGGCTGTGTCCAAAGTTCCTTAGTGGATTACAGTTTTCACTGGTGGGCGTCAGTCAAGACGCCCACCTTTCTTAACAAGACTGAAAGTTGCTATTATGCCGTACATCAAGAATCCTGTAGTTGGACAGACGTATTGAGGCATGGGGAATGAATAAGAGAGAAGTACCACCCGAACCCGCAACCGCTGCAAAGCCAATTTATGACGCGCTGCAACGGGATATCATGTCCGGCAAGCTGACTGGCGGAACGCCTCTGCGACAGGATGAAATCGCAAAAGAACACGGTGTCAGTAAGATACCTGTCCGTGAAGCTCTTCTTAAATTGGAAGCAGACGGCTATGTCCTGTTTCGGAAAAACAAAGGCGCAACCGTTCGTGAGATGTCTGTTGCTGAAATCCTGAACTTGATGGATATCAGAATTGCGCTTGAGTGCAGGGCACTGGAACTCGCCATTCCGAACCAGATTCAGTTGGATCATATCGAAGCGAAACGCATTCTCGACAATTACTCCGAGAAGAATACCGTCGCAGGTTGGAGCGATATGAACCGCAAATTTCATTTCACCCTGTACGAACCTTGTGGAAACGCTCAGTTGTTGGAGATGATATCAGACCTTCAACATCGGATCGGCCCGGCGGCCAGAATGCTCGTTACTGAAACGAGCGGCATCGAGCGTCCAAGTTCTGAGCACAAGGCCATTCTGGAGGCCTGCGTGGAGCGAGACCAGGTAGCCGGAATAGCTCTACTGCGAGAACACATCAGCACGACAAAAAAGGAAATCGCGGCGCGACTTCGCAGACAACCTGGGTAGCTGCGGACGTAATCGTCGTTCGTCAGCGGCCCGTTGCCCCGAGCTCGCCTTTGAAACCACCAAGCAATGACCGCTGCCGCGACTTGGGCTGCTACGCAGCGAGAAGCCCCCCGCATGTGCAAAGCAATGCTGCGTCAGCAAGGGCGAAAGATACAAGGTCGGTTTTGTCCCGCACTACAGACATTGAAACAGATCGCGGCAAAGGTCTCCAACGCGGACAGAGCTGCCATTGTCCGGTTCAATTTGAATGTCCGCAAGTGGCTGCAGACATTCCGAACTTTGACGCTAGTTTGTCAGCGAATTTTTCAACTCATCAAGTAAAGAGCATTAGTTTTGCCGACTCTGCCAGTTGGGTAACGGATCAAATCCCAATTGCAGCAAGACATGCGGGACATCCACAAATACCCAGTTTTCGATGAGAAGGCTATCTTCCCGCCGCCACCAGTCACAGACCCGCATAAAGACCCTCTTATTTGTGGGACCTTGTCCCAAGAATGGTTTCACGTTGACACCAGTCAGGGATGGCCAACCTCCTGAACACGTGTAATTTCCCTCTCCATACCTTGTGAAATGCTTGGTCATTCCATTACCCTTGGATCCGCCAGACCATCCGTCAAACTGGGACTCAAACGGAACCTGAAAAGATGCAAATTCATCGATACCAACAAAGCTGCCAAATGCGCCTGGACCATACCACATCATGTTCTCGTGCCAGTAGGGCCGCCAAGCTTCATCCTTGGTCGCCAACCCAGCCAGCATATCTGTTACTATCTGATAACTGCGTTGGTCTTCGATCGGATCGGTAGTGTCTATGATAACGCCATCCCTGCTCGCCGGTCCTTGGATTAGCCCTGTGTGGCCGCGCGATATTCCCGGCCCCATCGACAATGGCCATTGATTGCAGGCGATCATCAATTCCGGAATGTCGAGGTAGATGTAGCTTTCGAGCACCTTGCCTTTCTCAACGCGGTGAAACTCACCATAGCGCAGATAGCTAAGCATGCCGGTTGCCTTGATGCCGATCCAGTCTTGGGCAAACCGTCCGACATAGTAGCCTGTAGAACTGATCCAGTCCTGTCCTTCAAACTGACCAGCCATAAAAATGTCGTTCCGTCTGTAAAGTCCATCAAACGACTTCTGTAACGGACGCAGGAATTTGTTGAGATATGTGTCTGCCCCCTGCAGTTCGTTGAAAGGGTGAACAACATTGATGTTGGCGTCCGCGGCGAAGAACGCGGCAATTGCGCCGGAAAAATCATTTGGATGACTTAGGGCCTCTGCATACCGCAGATAGAGTGAACGGTCATGGGATGACATAATATTTCCTTTTGAATGCTTTGAAGTGGTGGGTCTAGTTACTTGTGACCCGGCCCCGCACGCATTCTAGCAAAAGGAATACGACCGGGACGTCTTGAACGCACTGCAAGCAAACGCAGGGTTGCATTTTTCGCAGATGATCGCGCGGAAAGAAGACTCTTTAATCCCATAAGATGACAGTAACGCTTTAAACGTGGTGAACAAGAACTGATAAGCGATACTTAATGCCGCTACCAAGATGATTGGTCTACTGCCGAGTCTAGGCCCTCCTGATCGTGCAGAATGATCAAAGCCGTCATTCGCGCAACCTACAGCATTCTGCACTTTGGGCTCCTTGCGGACCTCAGATGCGCCGCATCATCAGCCCGGTGCGCACCAATTTGCCTGACACGGACGGTCCTAAGCGGACGTCGGCCAATGCTTCTTAATGCTGCGGTCGCAGCCCCCATAGTCGCCCGTCGCTGCAACTGCTCGGATTCTTTTTTGGCCAAGATCTCATGGATAACCAAATGGTCTTTCAGTCGGGCGCCTTGGAGGTCTCATGACCACAGGTTTCAACCCAAGCGAAAACTGATGCTAAGGGAAACGCCGAGATCATCTTCATCCTAAAGGTAAATTTTTTCCTTGGCGATGTCGGTTTCTGGATCTGCCGTTCGTCTGGTAGGTACAGGACCAAAATATTCTGGTTCGCAACAAGGAGAAATCAAATGCAATACATGTGCCTTATCTACTCAACTGACGGAACAGGCCCACAGCCTGGCACACCGGAATTTGGCCCCTTCATCAAGAGCTATATGGACTTCACTGAGACCGCGAAAGCCGATGGAAAGTTCGTTGCAGGCGATGCGCTGCAATCCATTTCTACTGCAACCACCGTCTCAGTTCGCGGAGGCAAAATCGAAACGATGGACGGCCCCTTTGCGGAGACGAAAGAACAGCTTGGCGGCTATTACCTGCTGGACTGCGCTGACCTTGATGAGGCCATCAAATACGCGGCAATGATCCCAACGGCCGCCTATGGCCGCATTGAAGTGCGGCCTGTGGTCGTCTTCGACGACGCGTGATCAGTAATCAAGCGTCTATCGATTTTGCGCTGAATGACCCATCAATCAGCGTCTCAGGACACAACGTCTGAGCCGCAGTCGCTGATCAACGAGCGCCTGACAAAATATGGAACTGAGGGAGAATTTTCATGGAATCTATGATTCAAAATTTACCGCAATTAGCGCCTTACCAGCCTGCGTTTTTCTGGCTGTTGGTGCTATGCCTTGTCGTACTGGTTCAGAGTTTTCTGGCGGGTGCACTTGGGCTGGGGAAAGGTGATGAAGTACCGGGCGTGCCATTGAAAGGCACCCACGGAGATGCCAGCTTCCGCATTTTGAGAACCTACGCAAACTCGATAGAAAACTTTTCGGTCTTCGTCGCGACAGCCTTTCTTGCCATATTGGCGGGCGTCGGGGTCGCAGCGGTCAATTGGCTGGTTGGCCTGCATGTTGTTCTGCGTATCGTCTATTGGGCGATCTATTATCGTGGCATCGGCAAAGTTGCTGGCGGCCCAAGAACGATCACCTATGT
>CAYGQQ010000070.1:0-17552 GCA_964352105.1 uncultured Rhodobacterales bacterium
GGACAGCCTCCTAGCCAAGTGCTGCATGACGTCTCGCTCTGGCAATTGCTCGACCCGGATTTCGGGCCTTGGTAACAGCTACCAACTCGAATCCACGATTCTCCAGCTTCTCAGTACGCCATGCATTGGCATGGCGAAATGGCAGGTACACAAGTGCAATAAAGGCGAGCAGGGCAAAGCCGATTGTGCAGGCCTGAATCAGTGGTGAGACGGCAGCTGGATCAATGGCAGCAGCGTCCAGCCAGGCAAGCCCTGACACGACCAGCCCACCGACAGCGACAAGCCAGACGACGATGTAGGCCAGCGCGGTTCCAAAAAGCTGGCGATAGATCAAATAAGGAAGTGTCAGAAAGAGTGCTGACCAGGACACCCCGTTCTTTACTGCTTGTGCCTTGTTATCGCGCCGGTATATCGAGAACTGTGTGCCTTCTCGTCCACGCGTCAGATCCAGTGGAAATTCGGATTCATCGTCAATCTCGACACTGTCGTCTCTGGGCGAAGCCTGGATGGGGGCAGTGATATCCGGCGTAGAAGCGACTGTATTCACAGCAGCTGCTTTCGCAACGACTGCAGCGGTGCCCGCGGACGCAGCAACGGCTGCCGCTACCGGGATCGCATCCACGGCAGACTTCTCGTCGTCCGCGCTTGCCTCATCGACGCTTGCGTCCACTCTCGTCCCGGTGCCTGCAAGCGCGTCATCCGTGGTGTCCAGGTGCTGCAGTGGTTCGGGAAATGTCTCATCACGACTCAGTTTGTCGGCAATTTGCTGGGAGTAGTCAGCACTGCGATTGTCATTGTCGTCCAGACCAAGCTCATCCGCCTGCCGGTTGAGTTCGTCCCGGTACGGGTTTTCCTCATAGATTACCGGCGCCTGTGTCTGATCATGCGCCGCCGAAGCTTCGTCAAATTCGTCAGGCTCGTTTTCAAGCCACTGCATGTCATCCGGTGCCGCAGATTCTTCAGGAGGCTGATACTTGGCATCCTCGAGCATTTCGTCCAGCTCGTTGGTTTGCGCATCAAGGACGTCCATGTTGGCTTGCGTCATGTCGGCGGCATCTGATTCTGTGAACTCGGCGGTCTGGATATCAGATTCGTTGCCGCGAACAGCCACAAGATCAGCGATCTCGTCCTCGCTCAGCTCCAGACGTGCCGTGCTGTCCAGATCAACGTGAGTCTCATCCAGCGCATCAACGTCCACGTCCGAGTCAATATCGAGCAATGATTGCGCATCGTTTTCTTCGGCTTTGAAACTTTCCAGTTCCATCGCGAATTCATCCTCACCGATACCTTCATCGTTGTAGGTTTCATCGAATTTAAGCTCGGGTTCGGGCACATAGTCGGCCATCAGATGCGGATCCGGTTCTACCGGCGGCGGCGATGCGGGCACATCATGTTCCAGCTCCAGGCCTCCGGGATCCAGTTGAAGCAAGTCGTCTGCTGACAGATTGCCGTCGTTGTCCAAGGGCGCCGATTTGCCCGAAGGCGAAGAAACCGACGAGGGGATATCGTCAGGAGAATCATCCAGTGAAAACGCCGCCAGTGGATCATCGTTGCTGTCATCATCGGGATCTACCAGTGGTGCCAATGCCAGTGTTTGAGCACCATCCTCGATCGATGGTCCAGCGTCCCTGGGTGCATTTTCACGTTCTGCAATCAATTCTTCAACGCGCAAATTGGTGTACAGAAACCGTGCTTCGTCGTGATCGTCACTTGCCAGCGCACAGGCTCGCGCCCAGATATGGGGTCGTCGCTTGTCCGAGTTCAGCTCGTCGGCGGCTTGCTGGTAGAGCTCTTCGTCAATCATTGTCTTCGGCTACATCCAAAATGTTAACGGGCATGCGCCGCAATGATAAACCAACCCGGAGGCAAACGCTGACAACTGACAGCCGGGAATGCAACCGGTTGCAAAAAAGGCTTGCAACCCATGGGTCAGCCTCGCATAATTACGCCATCCGACTTTTTCGGATAAACAGTCATGAGGAGAAATCACAGCATGAGAACTACTTGGAAGAGGCTGGCAATGGCCGCAGCAGTTGCTGCGTTACCTTTGGCCGGCACCATGGGCATGGCACAGGCGGAGGGTGAGCGATTCATTCTGGTCAGTCATGCGCCCGACAGCGATTCTTGGTGGAACACCATCAAGAACGGTATTTCGCTGGCTGGCGAGCAGTTGGGCGTAGAAGTCGAGTATCGCAATCCACCAACGGGCGACATTGCCGATATGGCTCGTATCATTCAGCAGGCAGCCGCGGCTAACCCTGATGGAATCATCACGACCCTGGCTGATCCTGACGTGCTCAGCGGTCCCATAAGTGATGCCGTAGACAAAGGCATTCCTGTCATTATCATCAACTCTGGCACACCAGAAAAAGCCGCGGAGCTTGGTGCACTGATGTATGTGGGTCAGCCAGAGTATGATGCCGGCCTTGCGGCGGGTCAACGTGCCAAACGTGATGGCGTAGGATCATTTTTATGTGTGAACCATGTCATCTCCAACCCGGTCGTGGCTGAGCGATGTGCAGGCTTTGCAGACGGACTGGGCGTTGAGCTGGGTTCGTCCATGATTGACTCGGGACAGGATCCTGCTGAAATCAAAAACAAGGTAAAAGCCTATCTGTCAGCCAACCCCGACACGGAAGCGGTGCTGACACTGGGGCCAACCTCTGCAGATCCTACTATCGATGCCCTGAAAGAGATGGGTAAAGCCGGTGACATCTACTTTGGTACCTTCGATCTGGGCACTGAAATCGTCAAAGCGATTAAAGATGGCACTATCCAGTGGGGTATCGATCAACAACCCTTCCTGCAAGCCTATCTGCCGGTCGTCATCCTGACCAATTACCAGCGTTTTGGTGTTCTGCCGGGTAACAACATCAACTCTGGCCCTGGCTTTGTGACAGCTGATGCTTTGGGCAAGGTTGAAGAGTTCGCTGGCGAGTACCGCTAGCAGGTTCGTACTACCAGGCTTGTAGTATTGAACGTCGTACTACTATAAAGCGCCCGCTATCTGCGGGCGCACTCTATTCATCTTTGTAGCGAGGGGCAGTAATCCATGAGCAATGCACCGCAGGCCGTCGTCGATGAGCGGGTACAAAAACAATCCCAGTTTAAGAAAGCGCTAATCCGGCCTGAATTAGGTTCAATTTGCGGCACCATTCTTGTCTTCGTATTTTTCCTTATGGTGGCAGGTGACTCCGGCATGTTCTCGGCCGAAGGCACGATGAACTGGACCATTGTTTCAGCACAATTTGCCATCATTGCCGTTGGTGCCTGTTTGCTCATGATCGCAGGTGAGTTTGACTTGTCAGTAGGCTCCATGATCGGTTTTTCGGGCATTGTCATCGCCTTGATGTCAGTGACCTATGGCTTTCCCATGTGGATGGCTATTCTCACAGCCTTTGCAGTGGCGATTGCGATCGGCTGGCTTAACGGCTATATCTGTGTCAAAACCGGATTGCCGTCTTTCATCGTAACGCTGGCCTTCCTCTACATACTTCGTGGCTTGACCATCTTTCTGTCAATTGCCACAACCAACAAAACCATTATTGGTGGTGTCAAGGAAGCTGCTGAAGGCGATCCTCTGGCAGCCTTGTTCGGTGGCAAGATTCTTACCGGCCTGTTCACCTGGATGGGCGAGCAGGGCTGGATGGCGACCTTCAAAGGTGGTTCGCGTGCAGGTCAGCCCATAGTCGACGGAGTGCCCATGCTGGTTGTATGGGCGATTGTCCTGGTGATATTCGGACACCTGTTGCTTACGCGCACACGCTTTGGCAACTGGATCTACGCATCAGGTGGTGATGCGCAGGCCGCCCGCTATGTTGGCGTCCCGGTTGATCGCGTAAAAATCCTGATGTTCATGTTCACCGCCTTCTGCGCCACGGTTTTTGCGACCTGTCAGGTTATGGAGTTCGGCTCCGCCGGGGCCGATCGCGGCCTGCTCAAAGAGTTTGAGGCGATCATCGCCGTGGTCATAGGCGGGGCACTTTTGACCGGCGGATACGGCTCGGTCCTTGGTGCAGCGCTTGGCGCATTGATCTTCGGGGTGGTCCAGCAAGGGCTGTTCTTTGCGGGCGTCGAAAGCTCGCTCTTCCGGGTATTCTTGGGCGTGATCTTGCTGCTGGCCGTAATCCTGAACACCTATATCCGACGTCTCATCACAGGGGAGAGATAAGATGACCCAACCTTTGATCGAGATGAAAAACATCGAAAAGCACTTCGGGTCTGTCATCGCTTTGGCGGGGGTCTCGGTGGATATCACACCGGGCGAATGCCACTGCCTTCTGGGCGACAATGGCGCGGGCAAGTCAACCTTCATCAAGACGATGTCCGGCGTGCACAAACCCACCAGAGGCGAGATATTCTTCGAAGGTAAGCCGATGTATTTTGAGGACCCGCGCGATGCGATCTCTGCCGGAATTGCGACGGTTTACCAAGACCTTGCGATGATCCCGCTGATGTCAGTGGCGCGCAATTTCTTCATGGGCAACGAGCCGCAAAAGACCAGGTTCGGCATCCCCCTGTTCGATCATGACTACGCCAACGAGGTGACCATGACCGAAATGAAGAAAATGGGCATTAACCTGCGCGGCCCGGATCAGGCCGTGGGCACATTGTCCGGCGGTGAACGTCAGACTGTGGCCATCGCGCGCGCCGTACATTTCGGAGCCAAGGTTCTGATCCTGGATGAGCCGACCTCTGCGTTGGGTGTGCGCCAGACCTCCAACGTTTTGGCGACCGTCGACAAAGTTCGCAAGAACGGCATCGCGGTGGTCTTCATCACGCACAATGTGCGCCACGCCATGGCGGTGGGCGACCGCTTTACTGTGCTCAACCGAGGCAAGACCCTTGGAACAGCAAAACGTGGTGAGATCGAACCCGAAGAGCTGCAAGACCTGATGGCCGGTGGTCAGGAAATGGCGACGCTTGAAGGCTCGCTCGGCGGGACCGTTTGATGGCGGACCTGCTGCGCAAGCCCAAGGGCAGCACAGGTCATGTTCACGCTATCACGCCGGAAGATGCCGGTTGGGGCTTTGTGGGCTTCGATCTGCACAAGCTCGCCAAGGGCGAGACTGTCGTCGCAGACACCGGTACGCGCGAAGTGATCCTTGTCCTTGTGGAGGGCAAGGCACATCTGCAAGCAGGCGGTGAGGATTTCGGCGAGCGGGGCGACAGGATGGACGTGTTCGAGAAAACACCGCCCCATTGCCTCTATGTCCCCGACGGTTCCGACTGGCAGGCCACGGCGACCACACCGTGTACGCTGGCTGTATGTTCTGCCCCGGGAAAGGGTACCCACAAAGCGCAGATTCTGGGCCCTGAGGGGATCACGCCCACAGATCGCGGGACAGGTGCAAACCTGCGACTGATCAACAATATCGCGATGGAAGACCGCGACGTGGCAGGCAGTCTTTTGGTCACGGAAGTGTTCACACCCAACGGCAATTGGTCCTCCTACCCTGCGCATCGTCATGATGAGGATGACTATCCCAACATGACCTATCTGGAGGAAACCTATTACCACCGCCTGAACCCGGCACAGGGATTCGGCGTACAGCGGGTATATACTGAAGATGGAGAGCTCGATGAGGTCATGGCCGTCAAAGATGGCGACGTGGTCTTGGTCCCCAAAGGCCACCATCCCTGCGGCGCGGTTTACGGCTATGACATGTATTACCTGAACGTTATGGCGGGCCCCTTGCGAAAATGGCGCTTCCAGAATGACCCCGATCATGATTGGATTTACCAAAGGGACAACGCGCCCTGATCACTCGACTTGGGAGGGGCGAATGGAACATCCAAAACCAAATGTGGGTATTGTTGGCATTGGCGACATGGGCTCCGGCCTTGCGCGCAACCTGATCAAAGCAGGGTTTGACGTCTCCGGCTTTGATCTGAAACCTAATCGCATGGCGGACTTTTCGGAGATGGGCGGCAACGCTTGTGCCTCCTCTGCTGAGGTCGGGGCGGCCAGCAATGTCGTCTTTATCATGGTCATGAATGGCGATGAGGTGCGGGAGGTGATTTTCGGGCCGGACGGCACCACGGGCCTTGCCTCCACCCTGCCCGCGGGCAGCGTTATCGTCTTGACCGCGACGATAAAACCCCGCGAGGCGCGGGCCTTGTCGGACGATTTGGCCGGTCACGATCTGATGATTGTGGACAGCCCCGTGTCAGGCGGCAGACCCGGCGCAGATGGCGGCACATTAACCTTAATGGCCGCTGGCAGCGACGCCGCAATGGAGGCCGCTAGTGGCCCGATGGCCGCGATCAGCGGGACTATACATCGGGTCGGACAGGAAGTTGGCGAGGGCCAGACCGTCAAAGCCTGCCTGCAATCGCTCATCGGCTCGATCTTCACCGGCGCGTTCGAGGCCACAGCACTCGCGGCAAAAGCCGGCGTTCCGGGACAGGTCTTGTTCGATGTTTTCTCAACGTCAGCGGCGGGTTGCGGCATCACCAACGCCGCAGTCGGATCCGTCATGGCCCGGAAGTTTGAAGACACGGGCAGTCATATCAACACGATGCACAAGGACCTGACGATCTCGCTGGATCTGGCGATGGAGCTGGGCGTTCCGCTCTTTACCGCCAGCACCGCGATGCAGATGTTTCAAGCTGGCCGCACAAGGCACCCGGATGGCGACAATCAGGTCGTTGCAAAAATCAGCGAAGAAATAATCGGCACAGGCCTGAAGGCATAGACGATGGATCATGTAACGCTTTTGGGGGTCAAAGGCGGCCCTGCTATTCGCCAAGGCGGTGCGATGCCCACCGCGTCCTTGCTGCAAATGGATGGCACAACCATTGTTGTCGACACGGCCATCGGCGTCTCCCGCAGTTTGGTCGAAGCGGGAATCTCCTTGCTGGAGATTGACGCGATCTTCATCACGCATTTGCATTCGGACCACGTGCTGGAGCTTGGCGGGCTGATCTACACTGCGTGGACAACGGGGCTGACCACCCCGATCAAAGTCTACGGACCGGACGGGATTGAGGCCTATTGGGACGGGTTCCTCGCCTCCATGGCATTTGATCAGGCGATCCGGATAGAGGATGAAGGCCGCATACCGATCCGCAATCTGGTACAGATCGAGACGTTCGCCGAAGGCCAGATTTGCACCCTCGGTGAGATCGAAATCTCAGCCCTGCGGGTCGATCATCCCCCCGTGACCGATTGTTTTGCGCTGAAATTTCAGACGCGAAAGGCCAAGATCGTCTTCTCAGCGGATACGTGTTATTTCCCCGCCCTCGCCCCCTTCGCACAAGGTGCTGACATCTTGATCCATGAAGCCATGCTAACCCATGGGATTGACGCGATTGTGCGCAAAACCAACGCTGGGGATCGGTTGCGCAAGCATTTGCTCGCGTCTCACACGCCAGCGGGAGACGTCGGCAGGATTGCAGCAGCGGCACAGGTTCGCAAATTAGTACTGAACCATCTGGTCCCGGTGGATGATCCAAACTTCACCAATGCCAATTGGGACGCCGAGGTTTCAAAAACCTGGGACGGAGAGATGATCGTAGGCGTTGACGGCCTGCGGATCCCGTTCTGAAGGGTCCGCCAGTTCTGATCTTCAAAACGCTACGACGAAGAGGCCAGCAGTTTCGCGTTCCCGCCCGCTGCGGTGGTATCGATGCACAAATGCCGCTCCAACACGTAGCGCTCTGGCGCGATCGTTTCGGTGACAAGTGGAAGGATCGCGCCCTCCCGCTTTGCCAAAGCGACCCGTAGGCCGCGCGTCCAATCTGAACGACCGGCTGCCGCGACGAGTGCTATGTCATCGATTGCCGTCAGTGTTTCCGGCGATACTGTCCCATCAAGTACCGCGATTGGCGCGCCCATGTCTGACAGCTCTTTGAACCCGGCCAGCGGGTCTGGGATTGCAACGACCACGCCGCAGCCGACACCCAAAGCCTGCACCGCTTGCGCAAGCGCGATCTCTGGCGTCGGCCCAAGGCAGAGCACATTGCCGCGCGGGAACATGCGTAACCGGTTGCTTTCGCCTGTTGGTCCGGGCAACGTTTGCGGCGACCGGTCAAATGCCGCCGTTTCCGACAACGCCTTGCGAACAAGGCCTTTTCTGTCACTCAGCGCCATCCGTAATGCGCTGATCTGATCGGATCGCGCGGCCCAGTTTCGGGCGTCTATCTTGCTGAACGCCGCGCTGACCGCGGCAGCATCAATGTCACGACCTTTCGGGCCCGCATGGGCCTCAAACGCCTCTGTACGTCGGAACCGCGTCAGATAAAGCGGACCACCTGCTTTCGGACCGGTCCCCGACATGCCCTCTCCGCCGAAGGGCTGACTGCCGACAATCGCGCCGATCTGATTGCGGTTTACATAGGCGTTGCCCACTTCAATACGCTCAACGATTTGTTCGACACGGTCATCAATCCGGGTGTGCAGACCAAAGGTCAGGCCGTAGCCGCGCGCGTTAATGTCATCGACGACCTTGTCGATGTCTTGCGCCTTAAACGTCGCCACATGGAGTACCGGACCGAAAACCTCCCGCTCCATATCGGCGATGCCGTTAACCTTCACAATCGCCGGCGTGACGTAGGTCCCCCCATCCGGGCATGGCAGTGTTTTGACCAATGTCCCCGCTCTTCGGAAGCCATCAATGTAGCGCATGATGTCGCCTTGCGCGTCTGCATCGATGACCGGAGACACGTCGACATCCGTCTGCCAAGGGTTCCCAATAACCAGCGCATCCAGCGCTCCAGACAGCATATGCATTAGCTTGTCGTGAATATCTTCCTGGACATAGAGCAAGCGCAAGGCCGAGCATCGCTGCCCCGCCGATTGGAAGGAGGATATCAGGATGTCGCGCACGGCCTGTTCGGGGAGCGCGGTCGAATCCACGATCATCGCGTTCAACCCTCCGGTTTCCGCGATCAATACCGCGTCAGGCCCGGCATTTGTCGCCAATGCTTTGTGGATGATCTGCGCTACTTCGGTCGAGCCTGTAAAGCACACGCCTTTGATGCGCGGATCACTGGTCAACGGCCCGCCAACCGTGGGCCCGTCGCCGGGTAAAAGCTGAAGTGCCGCCTCGGGCAATCCCGCTTCGCGCATCATCTGCACGGCGCGTGCTGCTACCATCGGAGTTTGCTCGGCAGGTTTTGCCAAAACCGCATTTCCAACGGCAAGGGCGGCGGCAATCTGCCCTGTGAAGATCGCCAACGGGAAATTCCACGGGCTGATACAGACGAAAATACCACAAGGTGCCGCGGGATTTTCTTCATCCAATCGCTCTGCTTCGTTTGCATAATACCGTAAGAAATCAACAGCTTCGCGCACCTCTGCGATGCCATCCAATAGGGTCTTTCCCGCTTCACGAGTTGTGATCGCGGTCAACTCCGCGGTATTTTTTTCATATATATCTGCGAGCCTGCGCAAGACATCGGCACGTTCAGAGACCGGCCGCGCCGACCACGCTTTAAAACCATCCTCAGCAGCTTCAATCGCCGCTGCTACGTCTTGCTCGGTTGCTTCCTGCACTTGTCCGACGACTTCTGTGAGATCCGCCGGTGAGATCAGGTCGCGTATTTTGCCGTTTGATTTGGAGCGTCCAGCGATCATCGGACCGGCACTCCACGTCGCATCAGCGAAATCTTCCCGCGCTGCCAGCAATGGCAGGATCGAGGCGGGCTCATTGATACGGAACCCTTTGGAATTGCGCCGCTCTGGTGAAAAGAGGTCTTCCGGCTGACGAATATCGGGGTTTGCGATGTTGCTGCCAAGCTTTTGCATCTCTGTGACCGGATCGGACGAGATATCTTCGGCGGGAATGTCCGGGTCCACGATCTGGTTTACAAACGAAGAGTTCGCGCCGTTTTCCAGCAAACGTCGCACAAGATAGGCCAAAAGGTCCTGATGTGCCCCGACGGGCGCGTAAATCCGGCACCGTGTACCTTCGGATTGCTTGACGATGTCATGCAAGGATTCCCCCATCCCGTGCAACCGCTGAAACTCGAAACTGTCTTTCTGGTTGCCTGCCATCGCAGTTACGGCCGCGCAGGTATGGGCGTTATGTGTTGCAAATTGCGGATAAATCCGGTCACGACGGTCCATCAGCATTTGCGCACAGGCCATGTAGCTGACATCGGTGTTGTTTTTGCGGGTGAAAACCGGGAAACGCGCGACGCCTAACTCTTGAGCCAGCTTGATCTCAGTATCCCAATAAGCGCCCTTCACCAACCGAACCATGATCTTGCGATCATACCGCTCGGCCATGTCGTAAAGCGCCTCGATCACCGGACCCGCCCGGCGTCCATAGGCTTGGACGACCACGCCGAACCCGTCCCACCCGTCAAGTGCGGGGTCCGATAGCATCGCTTCGATGATGTCGAGCGACAAATCCAGCCGGTCTTGTTCTTCGGCATCGATGTTGAATCCGATATTGGCCGCAGCGGCTTGCTTTGCAAGCTCCAACGCACGCGGCAAAAGCTCTGCCATAACTGTGTCGCGATGCGTGTATTCGTAGCGCGCATGGAGCGCCGACAGCTTGACCGAAATCCCAGGGCTGGAGCGCACATCGCCTTTCGACTGCGCGGCAATTGCATCAATTGCTTTGGCATAAGCCTTTTGATACCGCACGGCATCCTCGTCGGTGCGCGCTGCTTCGCCGAGCATGTCGTAAGAATACGTGTAGCCAGCCTTTTCCAGATCAACCGCGTTTTTGATGCCCTCTTCAATGGTTTGACCCAAGACAAATTGGCGACCAAGAATTTTCATTGATTGGCCAACAGCATTGCGCACGACCGGCTCACCCAGACGTTTGACAAGTCCACGCAAGGCACGCGCCGGTCCTTTTGGATCATCGTCCAAAACCTTACCCGTCAACATCAGCGCCCAAGTGGATGCGTTCACCAAAGAGGAGGACGAATGCCCAAGATGTGCGCCCCAATTTGACGGCGCGACTTTGTCTTCAATCAGATCGTCGATCGTCTCCGCGTCGGGCACCCGCAACAAGGCTTCGGCAAGACACATCAGCCCGACACCTTCCGCGGTCGACAGGCCGTATTCCGCAAGAAATGCTTCCATCATCGACGGAGACGTTTCTTTGCGGACTCGATTTACATATTGCGCGCCTGCTGCCGCCGCTTTCACGCGGTCGTGATCGGAAAGTTTTATTCGCTTTGCCAGGGCAGTTACCAACTCAGCCTCATCTGAAAAATAGTGCTCCCGGATCTGCGCCCTTATCGGGGTCTCGTTTTGTTGAGCCGCTATTTTTCCGTTGGCCATTGATCAAGATCCTTGTTTGCAACGTTGTGCAGATACTGGGTTGTCTTTGCGCTGACAACGCGAAGACTCGGCGAAATATACCGCCATCTAAGGTACGTTTTTTTTGAATTGCAAGCGAAGCGGCAATTCTCAGCGAAAGGAACACAAATGGGCACGTCACTGATCCAGAAAACAAGGTTGGAACTATTCGTGTCAGTACCAACGACCGCAAAAAATTGCACCGTCAAGACGCATCTGATGCGTCGCGAGATGGGTTAAGATTGTACGGTTACAGCCGGGAAATTACCGTGGCAATCGAAACGCACGCGAAAGCGTCAAGATGCGACCGGAGAACCCCATGAGAGACAATCCCCTGTAGCCTGCCAACCCCTGATCTATCACAGGTGCGCAGCCAATTAGGATGCCTTCAGCGTTTCAAAATCGTCCTCGATTTCTGCGCTTTCAAATTCCAAGCTCTTCAGGTCTCTCGCATCGAAGGAGAACTTCTGGATAAGAACGACCAGACGCTTCGCATTGGCATTCAGCGTTTGGCCTGCTGCGTTGGTTTGTTCAACCATTGTCGCGTTTTGCTGGGTGACCTGGTCTAGATGGGACACCGCAGCGTTCGCTTCGCTCAGGCCTGAGGCTTGCTCGTTGGTTGAGATTGCAATTGTGCTGACCAGGTCTGAAATCGTTGACACCCGATCCAGAATGCCGCTGAGCGCCTCCCCCGCCCGTCCGACAAGATCAACACCAGATTCCACTTGTTGGGAGCTTCTTGAGATCAGCTCTTTTATCTCATGTGCGGCATCCGTAGTGCGCTGCGACAATCCCCTGACTTCAGATGCAACCACTGCAAATCCGCGGCCCGCTTCCCCGGCCCGTGCGGCTTCCACCCCGGCGTTGAGCGCCAGCAGGTTTGTCTGAAATGCAATGTCATCAATAACGCCGATGATTTGCGAGATTTGCGTAGAGCTGCTCTCGATATCTTTCATCGCCTGGACAGCATCGCGAACCACGGCTCCACTTTGGATCGCTTGCTCGCGCGCGCTGACCGTGGTCGCCTCGGCATCCTTTGCGCCTGCCGCAGCGGATTGCACATTTGCAGTCAACTCTTCCAGACTTGCCGATGTCTCTTCAAGGGTTGCAGCCTGGCTTTCTGTCCGTTTCGACAAATCATCCGCCGCTTGGCTGATTTCTGACGCCCCGGTTCCGATAGATGCCGCAACTTCTGAAACCTCGACGACAGTTCCATTCAGCGTCTCTGCAGTAAGATTGAAATCGCTTTTTAGCTGAATGTAGCCTTCCGTCAGATCGGCCTCGATACGGTAGGTCAGATTTCCTTGGGCCAGCTCCGACAGACCGTTGCCGATCTCGGTAACAGCATTGGAAAGATGTGCCTGATTTTCCGCCCGCTCCTGTTCGGTCAGGCGGGTGAGTTCTTCTTTTTCGACAAGGCTGTCGCGAAACACCCTCAGCGCCCGCGCAATTCGAGCGATTTCATCGCTGGAACGTTCAAACCCGTTTACGGGGCTCATATCACCTTGAGACAATCGCTCCGTTGTCAAGCTGATCGCCTTGAGCGGCTGTATTATCAAAACGTGGTTGAGCGCCAGGGTAGCCAGAACCAAAGCACCGGCAAGCCAACCAAGCCAAACGAGCGTATTCTTCAGTTCAGCGGCATCGCGTGAAATGACCTGCGCCTTTTGGGTGATTTTAGCCTGACTTTCTGAGCCACGGATGAGCGCCTGCCCCGCAATTCTAAGAACGATATCAACAGTGGCTTTAACGGCGGAAGCGGCGTTTTGATTGGCCTCAATGGAATTTATCCGATAGGAGGCCAGACCGGTTTCGGTATCAGCTATTTTCGCGATCAGACTAATATCTTCGGAAAACCTGCCATTGCTGAACGTGGCATATTTCAGAAACGCCGCGGCAGCGGTTCGCATGGATTTTGCCGCGATCTGCACCTGTTCCGCAGTTTCGGCGGACACGATTTTCAGCGCTTCCGTCTGATAGATCGAAAGCCACGAATTGATTCCAAAAAGCGTGTTCATGAAAGCGACTTCATTGTCCAACAGCCCTTGGATAGCGTCGCGGTTCCCGCTGGCTGCATCATCTGCTGCAAGCGTCAGCTCAAACACCGTATCGTCAACCACGCCAGCCAGCAGCACTTCTGCTTCTTGGCGACGTGACAGGATAACTGCCCGGTCGAACGACTGACCTGCGATGGCGTTCGCAATCGCCGCTGACATGACGTTACCGATCGAGCGAAGTTCGTCATCCAGATCCTCGGCAATATCAGTCGTCTCCAGAGCCATCTTCGCAGCCCTCAGGCGGTCATTTGATGAGGTCGCGAGGTCACCAAAAATGGACAGCATCGACTGATCGTTCGTTGATGCCATCGCCAATGTTACACCTGTTAGAAAATTGATCTCCGCCTTGATTTCAAGCAGCGTTCGTAGCTTCGCGAACTTGTTCTCCACAAGGTCGTTCAACGTCTCATCGATTATATTGATTGTATCCTCACCCTGATCGGAAATGTCGAAAAACGCGTCATCTGCGATTTCAAGCAGGATAGATTGCATGTCAGCGACAAGCATCTGCAGATCCAATATCATCTCATTCACACGATCTGCGTTTCTGAACGAAATGGCGCGGGCGTCGATGGATGCATTCAATGAGTCCGTAGCCTGTTTCAATTCGAGCTCGAATTCGCCGCGAACATCGGCTGGAAGAGCATCGATTGCAGACCTTAGAAATTGCACGGAGGCTTTCACTTGAGGCACTGCCTGATCCAGCATTTCCATGTTTTCAGAGATCAAAATAGCGACCATAGCGTCTTTCGTATTACCGGCCGCGACGATCAGTTCACTGCTTTGCTGAAGCTGTGGCAAATCGTGGTCGGTCATGGTGCCAACAGACTTTGAAACCCGGTCAAACGACGTGTAATTCAAGTAGCCCGCGCCGCCCGCTAGAAAGGCGAGTGCAAGAAGTATGAACGTAATCTTCCCACGAATGCTGGACAAAATGTTCAGCTTTCGTCGGAGAGTTTGTTCTGAAATTCGGCTCATTTGCATACCCATCACAGGCGGACCTGATATCGCTTCAAAGTTAAAAAATTGTTCGCGCCGTATGTGCCTTTGTAGCGCGCCACGTGGCGAATGAATTGGCCTGCCCTATGAACCACCAGTGGAGATGATCGGCTCAAATGTTCCACTGGATGTGATCCGGGTCAGGAATACGTCGTCGAAGCCCTTATTATCATTAGGGCCAAACTCCATCGAAATGCCGCCAAGATCCACCGTTGCCAGCCCCGCCATTGCCTTGAGGTATTTGTCGCGGCTCAGGTCTTTTCCAGCCACCTGAAGACCTTCAATCGCAAGCCTGCCCACGATATAGCCTTCCAACGACACAAAGCCCGGCTTGGCATCCGCATCCATAGCCTTCAGGGCCTTGGTGTATTGCGCAACAACAGGAATTGTCAGGTCCCAGGGAAAGGGCACGACCTGGCTGACGATAACCCCGTCACCGGCATCACCAAGCTCTTGCGACAAAGCTTCCGATCCAACGAAGGAGATATTTACGAACGTCGCATCCATCTTCAATTTGCGTGCAAGCTTTATGAACTCTGCGACTGGTTTGTATGCTCCAACCATCACCACTGCATCAGGTTTTGCTTTTCGAATGCTCAGAAGCGCTGTTTTGACGGCCGTCGTATTGCGCGTATACGTCCCCTCTGCTGACAGGGTCATACCCCGCCGCTCCAACGCGGCATTGACCCCGTTCAAACCAACCCGCCCAAACCCGTCATCTTGGTACAGCAAGGCGATGGAGGTCATGCCTTGTTGATCGACCAGATACTCAATCCATGCTTCCGTTTCGGCGAAATATGTTGCCCGAACGTTGAAAATATTTCCGTGGCTTGCGTCCCTTAGAAACCCCGCCCCGGTAAACGGGCCGATGAACGGCATGTTTGCCTGTGTTGCAATGGGCTGGGTCGCTGAAGTCGTGGGCGTTCCAACCGGGCCAATCAAAGCAATATGGTTGTCATTTTCGATCACCCTTTTGACCAAAACCACTGATTTATCAGGCTCATATCCATCATCCATACTAGTGAGTTTCAGCGTTCGACCATGAACGCCGCCATCTGCATTGGCTTCTTCAAACGCAGCTAAAATCCCCAACCGCATCCCTGTCCCAAGCGCGGCCGCCGGACCGTCGAACGCGGCAACCTGTGCAAACGAAACGCTGTCGGATGTGACGCCCTGTTCTGCCAATGCGAGAAATGGCGTCGCGAAAAGCGCGGCGGCCGGCAGGATAAATCGTTCGAAAATCATTGTGGGAGCTCCGTAGGGCTATCGTGATCAGTTGAGCAAGACGCTGAGCCAAAACGGTTAAAACAGGAATAAGCCTAGCGCGCCAGCGTGGCTTTTTATCTAAAACTCTAGACATTCGGGGGTTTGAAGCCACCTCGCGCAATAATTTTATTCGTGAACCTTGGAGGGAATGGATCTGCGCTAGACTTGCTCGCCCTTTTCCGTCGCAATGCGGGGCGCATAACACGCCCCGCATCAGTCTCTACCGACCGCCCGCTTTACCGGGGATGATCATCCGCTTGGCCGCACGTGGCGAGGTTTTCACCCGTAGATCGCGTGGTGGCTTGGCCTTAACCTTCGGTGGCTTCCCCGCAAATATCAGCCAGAAACGAGAAGATCGCATCCCCCGCAGGACCCGATCCAAGCGAAAATGTCACAACGCTGGCCTTCTCATTGACGGCTGCCAACACCTCTTCGGCGATGAACTCTGCCTCAACGGCAAAAACACCGACATCTTCCATACGCTTTAGCGTCGTCCATATCTGCATCGCCACGTCGGCTTTGCGGCCAAATGCGCGCAGTCCTCCGCAATGGTGGCTGAATGTCGGGATCAGACCGATATGGCTTTGGACAGGGATCCCCTCGCGGGCCATCCGCTCCATTACATCAAAGGATCGCAGCGTATAATACATGTCGGCACCGCGCCGCATGGCATCAAATGCGTCAGCAATGATCTCATCGTCTGAACCAAACTGCGCCCAGCTAGACCCCACGCCGGTGAAATGGCTGGGGGCAATGGTACGAATGTCTTCCAATTGATTTGTGCCGCAAACGAACAGGTCAATACCCGCGTCAACGCAGGCGCGTATCTGATCGTTGTCTGCCGGATTGGCCATCGACAGTTTTTTGCCCGATCCTTTGAGCGCTTTCAGGTCCGAGACCGTGAAGTTGCGCGTCGCGGGATTACGGCCAAAGTCATAGATGCGTTTCATATCACATCGTCCTTTCCGCTATGCGTTCCACTGGGCCACCTTTGGTAATCATATGGGGTGCTTGGCGGATGCTCTGCGCTTTGGTTGGCAAGCCGAGAGAGCGGCGCAACGTGACCAAAAACAGGCGCGATGGATCGACCCGTGCAAGCCCCATGCCGTTGGATCGGGCGCATCGGGGTGATCCATCGTCGCCGGATCATTGGCATCCAAAAGCAAAAGGTCTGACGCTTTGATCCGGCTAAAGTGCCATTGGTTCGGGTTCATCAGAAATTGAGAGCCATCCCTGTTCACCGCAAGGCTGAAATGGTTGGCCACCGCCTCATGCATATTCAGTCTTGCAGTCCAGCGAAACGCGGCCGCCATATCGACGCGCTCGACCCAATGGGTCAGATTTGACGCCTTGGGTTTACCTAACATCTCATCGTCCTCACCATATGATGTTGCATCATGTTATTTGGAATTCACCCTGACTAACGATGAATCTCGAGCTATATCATTAAGAAAACTTATGGGTATATCGCGCATGCTTCAGGCAAACCAATCCCTACCGCCACTCACCTGGCTTCGTGCCTTTGAGGCCTCGGCCCAGCATCTGTCATTCACGCGGGCGGCGCAGGATTTGAACCTGACCCAATCAGCAATAAGCCAGCATGTCCGCAGCCTGGAGGCCTTCCTTGGACGAGAACTGTTCATTCGCAAGACCCGCGCCTTGGAACTCACGGAAGATGGCGCAAATTACGTCCCCGTGGTCCGCGAAGCGTTTAACCTGTTGGCCAGCGGCACACAGGCCTTCACCGGAGGGGACCGGGGACGAACAATGGTGCTACAATGCAATCTGGCGTTTTCGGTCTTCTGGTTAACCCCACGACTGCACCGTTTGTATGAAAAATACCCATGGTTGGTCCTGAACATCGTGACGCCGATCTGGGACCCGGAACGCCATGCTGCAAATGCGGCCATGGAGATCCGTTTTGGTCGCCCCGAAGACATGTCCAGCGCGGCAGAGCGGTTGGCGCA
>CAYGQQ010000071.1:0-16083 GCA_964352105.1 uncultured Rhodobacterales bacterium
ATGAGACTTTGGGCGCGATTTGAAGCGCGCTAAGTCACAAAGAAGTTCGCGAAGGAGAAAAGCATGGAACGGAGACACTACGCCCCCAGAGTCTGAGAGCCCAAATGATCGTCATCGGTCTGGACAGTAATGAGACCAAGGCGCGTGCGTAACCCAAAATGGCCACAGCCCGCGAGCCGACAAACAGGCCGGATACATATCAGCGACTAACTCAAGCCACGCCAAAATCTCACTTGCGAACAGCAGCCGGTACATACATTTGGGCTCATTGCGGGCATCTGATGGTGTTGGTCGGGCTCTTCAGCGCTTCGCGAGCTCCAAAGGTCCGCAATGCGGACTTAGTGTGCATTCGCCGCAGTTTCGCCAAAGGTCGCTTTTGAGAGTTCTACACCTACTTGGGTATGTGCCATAGACCGCGCTCATGTGATGTGCGGCTATGAACACGAAACGTGTTGATCATTACTTTGTCATTCGACACACTAATACAACATTGGCCCTATCGTGCCTAAACTTGGCACCAACTCAATAATCCATAAATGAGGGAGACAATTATGACCAAGAGCAATCTAGCTATATGCACACTGCTTGGCGGCGCGCTGTCGATGTGTGCGCTGGCAGCGTCGGCAGAGCAATTTCGTTGGGCATCCACAACCGACCCTCAGACGATGGACCCGCACGCAGTCAATGCTGCACCCGTCCTGTCATTTCTCAATAACATCTACGAAGGCCTTGTGCGCCGCGGCAAGGATATGTCGATCGAGCCGTCTCTCGCCACGTCATGGGAACCGTTGACGGACGAAGACGGTTGGCGTTTCAACCTGCGTGAAGGTGTGGTGTTTCAGGATGGTGCTTCATTTACGGCAGAAGATGTCTTGTTCTCATATCAGCGTGCATCCGATGAGACTGCAGATGTGCGGTCATGGTTTGCGCCCGTCACCGAAGTCCGCGTCGTTGACGAGTATACGATTGATTTCGTCACCGATGCACCAAACCCCCTGTTTCCCGATTCCATCGCGAACTTCATGATCCTTGATAAGGATTGGGCCGAAAGCAACGACGCAGCCTTGCCTGCGCGCGATGCGGAAAACTTCGCCACCATGAACGTCAATGGCACCGGCCCCTTCACATTGGCGAGCCGTGATCCCGGCATTCGGACCGTTCTGGTGCCCAATGGCACATGGTGGGACACGGTTGATCACAGCGTGACAGAGGCTGTCTTTACGCCTATCGGCAACGCCGCCACCGGCTTGGCCGCCTTACTGTCTGGCGAAATTGACTTTATCCAACCGATCCCTTTGCAAGACGCCGAACAGGTCGAAGGCCGGGATGGCTTTAAAGTGCTTGAAGGCGAAGAAACCCGTATCATCATGTTCGGCTTTGGCCATGAACACGAAGCGCTTCTTTATTCGTCGGATGTCACGGACCAAAACCCCTTTACCGATCCACGTGTGCGCCTTGCGGCGGCCCATGCAATCGATATCGACTCAATTGACCGCGTACTGTTTCGAGGCAAGATCGAAGCGGCCAACCAATTGGTGCCCGCAGGGATTTCGGGCTATTCCGAAGCCAATCAGGACCGCCCTGAATACAACCCTGACCTTGCCAAAGAACTGCTCACCGAAGCAGGTTACCCGGATGGGTTCTCGTTTGGTCTGAAATGCACAAATGACCGCTACATCAACGACGAGGCGCTGTGCCGAGCCGCTGCATCTATGTTCGCCGCCGTGGGTCTAAACGCAGAACTGTCAACGGGTCCGGTACGCGATTATTGGGACCAATTGCGTGCGGATGATTTTGATATGTACCTATTGGGCTGGTCGCCTGGGACATTCGATATGGAACACCCCGTCCGCTTTTTGCTGCATACGCAGGACGATGAAAAGAAGCTCGGGTCGTGGAACTTTGGGAACTATTCAAACGCACGTGTCGATGAATTACTGCCGCTGATTCAACAAGAAATCGACTCTGTTACTCGGCAGGCCATGTTGGACGAAGTTGTCGCCATCACACAGGAAGATGTCGCCTATATTCCGCTGTATACGGAACCCTTGATCTGGGCTGCGAAAGATACAATCGACCTGACACAGCGGGCCGATAACTTCTTTATGCTGCGCTGGGTCACAGTGAACTGATGGGGCGTTAAAATAGCAAAAGGCGATGGTCTATTTCATCCTTAAACGACTGATCCAATCCGTTTTTGTGATGCTGGCTGTCGCCTTTCTGGCCTTTTCCTTGTTTCGTTTCGTTGGAGACCCAATCACCCAGATGACGGGGGTTGAAACCTCGGTACAGGATCAGGAACGACTGCGAGAGGAACTGGGTCTGAATGACCCGTTCATAACGCAATTTGTCCGCTTTACCGGCGACATTCTGCAAGGGGACTTTGGGTTTTCCTACCGCACCCGCCAGCCCGTCGCCGAGATGATAGCTACACGCATCCCCGCGACCCTTGAACTTGGCATTGCAGCCCTATTGATATCCCTGATCGTCGGTATCCCGGCCGGCATTTACACCGCCCTGCGCCCGCGTGGTATTGCGACACAAGCAATCCTGATGACAACGCTTGTCGGTGTTTCAATCCCTACCTTCGTTATTGGCATCATGCTCATCTTCATTTTTGGCGTTCAATTGGGATGGCTGCCCACCTTTGGCCGTGGCGGCACGGTGCAAATCGGCGTGTGGGAATCTTCTCTTTTCACCGTCGAAGGCTGGCGTGCGCTCCTTCTGCCAGCAATCACGTTGGGGGTTTATCAACTCACGCTCACCATGCGGCTTGTGCGGGCAGAAATGATGGAGGTCATGCGCTCTGATTATATCCGCTTCGGCATGGCGAGGGGGGTGCCAATCCGGCGACTGCACTATAAACACGCGCTTGCGAATACCATGGTGCCGGTGATCACGATTATAGGGCTGCAATTTGGCGGCGTCATTGCCTTTTCCATCGTGACGGAAAGCGTTTTTCAATGGCCAGGCATGGGGCTCTTGTTTCTGGAATCCATCCGCTTTGTCGATATCCCAGTCATGGGCGTGTATCTTGTGGTCATTGCGTTCTTCTTCGTCGTTGTGAACCTCATCGTTGATCTGCTTTATGTGGCCATTGATCCGCGATTGCGGGTGCAGGACGTGCAATGATCGCACTTCTGAAACGCTACGAAGGTCTATGGCTTTTCGTTCATTCACCTGCTGCAATAATCGCTGCTATCGTCGCGCTCGCGATCTTGATCGGCGCGGTTCTCGCGCCTTGGGTCGCGCTGGTGAACCCATACGATCTTTCGTCATTCAGCTTGTTCGACGGACTATTGCCCCCTTTTTGGCAAGACGGTGCAAACCCGAAATTCCTGCTTGGAACCGATGACCAGGGGCGCGACATGATCTCGTCCATCCTCTACGGTGCCCGCCTATCGCTTGTCATTGGTATTGCGGCCCTTACGATTGCAGCCGTGCTTGGTGTTGGGCTTGGCCTTGCAGCTGGCTACTATGGTGGCCGTTTCGATGCGATCGTCATGCGGATCGCTGACGTCCAACTTGCCCTGCCCGCGATCCTGACAGCACTGCTGATCGACGGGATTGCACGCGGCATTCTTCCCGCCGCGATCCAACAGGATTTGCGTGTCGCTGTGCTGACGCTTGCGATTGCCTTGTCGCTTTGGGTCAACTTCGCTCGCACCGCCCGTGCCTCAACCTTTGTGCAGATGAACAAGGAATATGTGCAAGCGGCTATCATGATGGGCCAACGGCCTTCCCGCGTCATGTTCGTGCATATCATGCCAAATATTCTGGGGCCCTTGCTTGTCATTATGACCGTTGATCTTGCCTCGGCGATCCTGCTGGAGGCGACCTTGTCATTTCTTGGCATTGGCTTGCCCGCCGATAGTCCCAGTCTTGGAACACTGATTCGCATCGGAATGCAGTTCCTTTTGTCGGGAGAGTGGTGGATTTTGTGGATACCAACGCTGTTCCTTGTGGCGCTTGTCGTATCGATCAATATTCTTGGCGATTTTCTGCGCGATGTCTTTAACCCGAGGCTGCGTTAGATGCTGACGATCAAAGATCTTGAAGTGAAATTCCCCTCGCGCTTTGGCGATGTGACCGCGATTGCGGATGTGGATATGACCATAGCGCCGGGTGAAATCCATGGACTAGTTGGGGAAAGCGGCGCTGGTAAATCCACGGTTGGGGCCGCCGTCATTGGTCTTCTTTCCGCGCCGGGATATATCGCCAACGGCAGTTTGACACTTGGTGACACCGACTTGCGCAGTCTTTCCGAACGCGAAGCACACGCCATCCGGGGTGACCGGATCTCAATGATCTTCCAAGACCCACAAACCAGCCTCAACCCGCTGATGACGATCGAGGATCAGTTAGTTGAAACCATTCAAGCCCATTCGGACGTCAACCATAGCGCCGCCGTAAAGCGTGCTGTCGACCTTCTCGAAGAGATCGGGATCAAGAACGCCGCAGAACGCATTAAAGCCTATCCACATCAGTTTTCTGGTGGCATGCGACAACGCGTTGTCATCGCACTCGCCATCTGCACCGATCCAGAACTGATTATCGCAGATGAGCCGACCACGGCGCTTGATGTTGCAGTGCAAAGCCAAGTCCTCGACCTGATCCGGCGCCTTGCCAAGGATCGCCAGATTGCCTTTATGTTGATCACTCACGATATCGGCGTCATCGCCCAAATCGCGGATCGCGTGACGGTGATGCGCAACGGCCGGGTCATGGAAACCGGCGAGACGCAACAGGTGCTCACGCGCCCGACCCACCCCTACACGCGGGCCTTGATGGATGCCGTCCCACCGCTGGATCACCGCATCACCCGTTTTCGGGTCCCGGATGACGCGCCAACGGTTACACCCGGCAGCACAGCTGATAATGCCGCGGAGCGCTGGCTGCTCGAAGGTCAACAACATGACTTGACGGGCCTTACACTCAAGGACCTCCACCTGAGTTTTCCGGGGACCCGTACATCGATGTGGCGCAAACCAGCCCCTTTTGTTGCGTTGCAAGACATAAACCTGACCATTCGCCCCGGATCTATAATGGGCCTCGTCGGCGAAAGTGGTTCTGGCAAGTCAACGCTGGCAAAAGCGATCACCGGATTGATTGCACCGACCAGCGGCACCATGATGCTTGGTGATCGTGTTCTGCCGCCCGGCAAAGCGCGCAAACGGAACGACCCCTCGCGTCAGCTGATCCAAATGGTATTTCAGGACCCCTATTCCAGTCTGAATTCCCGTCACCGTATCGGCGATATTCTGTCCGAACCGCTATGGCTTTATGGATTTGTGAATGAAGCGGCTGCGCGCCGGGCCCTTGCGGCATCGATGCTTGAACTCGTTGGTATGGCCCCCGATGCCATCGACAAATACCCACATCAATTCTCTGGCGGGCAACGACAACGCGTGGCCGTCGCACGTGCCCTTTTGGCCCACCCGCGTTTTCTTATCTGTGATGAACCGACTTCCGCTCTTGATGTCTCAATCCAGGCCGAAATCCTGAACTTGCTCAAGGATCTGCAATCAGTCTTTGGCCTGACAATCCTTTTCATTAGCCACAATCTGGCGGTCGTGCGGCAGATGGCCGATGATACCGCCGTCCTGCGCAACGGCAGGATTGAGGAGTTCGGAACAACCGAAGACTTGTTTGAGCGTCCACAGGCCGACTACACCAAAAAACTTATCGCCTTAACTCCTGTAATGCCAACGACTTGGAATGCCTAAACAGTGAAGGCTCTCCTGTCGATCTGAAGGTGAGAAAGTTGTCCAGCTTCGCTCATCTACTCGAAAGTTAATTTCGTCGGCATCAGGACTTGCCTCTTCCGTTTGCAGACCTTTGTTGATGTCGCAGAATCCGACACTGTGGGCTCGAAACTGCCATTAGATCGGTCGCAGCATCCACTCCAATCTGTCCAGATCACGGCGTCACGGACGGCCCATAAGAGACATTCAGGACCCTACTGGCATTCTGCAGTAGCAGCCTGCATAGCGGAAGTTGATGGATACCGCAGCATTTTGAGATGGCCCGATGACTGCAACGCGGACTTTGCCGACCTTGCCGTTCGTATCGCCAACGACTGCTTTTCATATACAGCAAGGGCAGCGAAACGTACGATGGCGGACCGCGATCATTCGCCGGGTTCCAATGTTGAAGGGACGGAGATGAAAAGAGGTCATTCGATCTTGGGCGAAGAGGCCTTCGCACATTTATTTGCCCTTCGAATCCACTCTATGAAAATTGGTCCATCTGGATGCCAAGCGACTTGGCTTTGAATAGGCGGTCGGCGGGGCCAGCCCGAGGATCGCTGCCGCGCCGGATATTCCTGAAATCTTGCCCTTGGCGCGGCGCAGTGCCGCTTCGAAGTTCTTGATTTCCAATTGGCGCAGTTCTTTCTGGGTCAGGACGCGGTTTGTCTCGCTGGGGGCATCCGTCTGGGCGTTCTGGAAGTCAAATCGCAGCCGGCGTCCCTGTGCGAGGATCGCTGTGCGTTCGATCACATTTTCCAATTCGCGGACATTTCCCGGCCAGTCATAGGACTGCAGCGTTTCGATATTGGCTTTGGTCAGGGTCATCTTTGGCAGGCGCAGACGCCGCATCGTGCGATCGAGGAAGTGCCGCGCGAGGTAGGGGATGTCTTCGGGTCGGTTCATAAGAGGCTCAGTCGTGATCGGCAGCACGTTCAGGGCAAAGTAGAGGTCTTGCCGGAACCGTCCGGCCCGCACCTCGGCCAGCAGGTCGTAGCCTGTCGTGGCGATGACCTTGGCCGCCACGGGAATGTCGGCGCCGTCGCCCAGACGCCGGAAGTGGCCTGCTTGCAAAACATCGTGCAGGCTGGCCTGCACCTTGGAAGGCAGGGTCGCGACCTCGTCCAGATGAAGGGTGCCATTGTGGGCCATCAACAGTTTTCCGGTCACATCCCGTGTTGCGCCCGCAAAGGCACCGCGACGATACCCAAAAAGCTCGGCCTCCAGATCGGCAGCCTTTTTCTGATCGCAGTTGATGCGCACAAGAGGGCGGTGCTGACGGTCGCTTGCTTCGTGGATCGCCGAGGCCGTCATGCTCTTGCCCGATCCAGACGGACCTGAGACCAGCACATGGGCACGGCTTTGCGCGGCCAGATCGATCTGGGCGTTCAGCGATTTGATGGCGGGTGACACACCGACCACGCCCGTGTGGGACCGTGCAGACCGGATTTCCGTGAGAAGGTATTCGTTTTCCTGTTGCAGCTTCACCTTTAGGTCTTCGACCTGCGCCAAGGCCTCGTGCAACTTGCGTTCGTTTTCTTTACGCTCGGTCACATCGCGAAAAATCACCACGGCCCCTGCCAGCACATCGTGATCATAAATCGGGGTCGAGACATATTCCACAAGGATCGGCTTGCCGTCCTTGCGCCAGAACACGTCATCCTCGACGCGCATGGTTTCGTCACGGCGGAAAGATTTGTAGATCGGGCATTCATGGGCGGGGAAGTGATCGCCGCTTAGGCGTTTGTGGTGGATGATCGAATGCAATTCGCGCCCGATCAGATCGTCAGACGACCAGCCCAACATTTCCTGCGCCGCGCGGTTCACAAATGTGGCCTGTCCTTTGGCGTTGATGCCGTAGATGCCTTCGCCAGCGGCCTCAAGGATCAGACGGTTCTGGGCTTCGACCTCGCGAAAGAAGCCATAGATGTTTTGCCATTGGGACAGGCCCGCGTTCTGGTGGGCCTCCCGTTCCGCTTGCTGGTTGCGACGGTCGTGTTCGTCGAGGTCCAGAAAGCTGAGCAAAACCAAGCCCGACTTGAGTTGCGCCCCATAGGTCTGAAGCCGCAAAGCCGCACCCTTCGCGCCCGTCAGCGACAAGCTGCGGTCCACATAAGTTCCAAAATGGGCAACCGCATCGAAAAACACAGCAGCATCGGCGAATTCATTTTCCATGCTTGAGGACAGGGGGGCAGACAGCGTGGCCTCCCCCAGCAAGGTGCGCCCGGCGTCATTGGCCGCCACAACCTTGTCGGTGTGGGTGTTGACCATGATCGTGGGCAACGGGTGATGGGCGATCAGATGTGCGGATTCGGTTTCATCAAGCATGAGACTGATGGTGGGGCACCTACGGGCCTTAACAAATTACGAAATCCCGTAAATTACGAGAATTCGTAACCTCCGCCCAAAAATTAACCAATAGATTCAAACTCAACCTAGTTTGAAGGCATCTGGCGGACGGTCTTCTGCACTGCGGCGCGGCATGGGAACATGTTGTTAACCAATGACAGGAGACGGACATGACAATCAAAAGCCTAGGAAATCCCTATTCCGAAAAGACCGACCTTAGACACGGAGCGGATTGCGGTTGTGATACCTGCCTGACAGGTCACGGACACGACGCGACACACAAAGAACCGACAGCGATGTCGTCCGAAGAGATGATGGAACGGGCGGTCGAAAGTGCGGTTGTCCGGTCCGTTTTCGGCCAAAATGATATCGCGCGACGATCTTTTATGGGCATGCTGGGTGGCACGTCCGTTGCGGCGGCGCTGGCGTCTGTCTTTCCTGTCAAACAGGCAGTGGCCAATATTCTGGATGACCTCGGCCCTCCGGAAAAGACGGACCTGAACATCGGCTTTGTGCCGATCACCTGTGCCACGCCGATCATCATGGCGCAGCCCTTGGGCTTTTATGAACGCTACGGTTTGAATGTCCAGGTCATAAAGACCGCCGGCTGGGCCGTGGCCCGCGACAAATCACTGTCCGGTGAATACGATGCGTCCCATATGTTGACGCCCATGCCTTTGGCGATGACGCTGGGGGCAGGATCGGTCGCTGAACCCTACATCATGCCCGCCGTGGAAAACATCAACGGGCAGGCGATTGTTCTGTCCAACGAACACCTCGACAAGCGCGACCCAAGCCAGTGGAAGGGCTTCACCTTTGGCGTGCCGTTCGAATATTCCATGCACAACTTCCTGCTGCGCTACTACGTGGCTGAATTCGGACTAGACCCTGATGTCGATATCCAGATCCGCGTTGTGCCCCCGCCAGAGATGGTCGCCAACCTGCGGGCCGGTAACCTTGATGGCTATCTGTCACCTGACCCGTTCAACCAACGTGCCGTCTATGAAGGTATCGGTTTCATCCACATCCTCACCAAAGAAATCTGGGAAGGTCATCCATGCTGTGCTTTTGCTGCGCCTTTGTCTTTCGCGACCGAATTGCCAAATACCTACGGCGCTTTGCTCAAGTCGATCATTGATGCGACGCAATACGCGTCAAATTCGGAAAACCGCAAGGAAATCGCGGCAGCCATCGCGCCGACCAACTATCTCAACCAGCCGGTTACGGTGATCGAACAGGTTTTGACCGGCACCTATGCCGATGGTCTGGGTGAAGTTCAGCGCGTGCCCGACCGCATCGATTTCGACCCCTTCCCATGGCAGTCTATGGGCGTCTGGATCCTGACGCAGATGAAACGTTGGGGCTATATCGAAGGCGATGTCGACTACAAGGGTGTCGCAGAGCAGGTCTATCTTGCGTCTGACGCCCGCAAGGTCATGACGGATTTGGGGTATGACGCCCCAACGGAAAACTACAAATCGCACATGATCATGGGCAAGACCTTCGACCCTGATCAGCCAGAAGCCTATGTTGACAGCTTTGCGATCAAAGCGGGCAACTGATGGAGCTTTTGTCAGAAAACAAGCGCGCGGCGATCTGGTCGATTGTCTTGCTCTTTGTCGGTCTGTTTGTGTGGGAAGTTTCGATTTCCGCACAAACAGTCAACACGGGCGAGCTGACGGAATACGAATTGCTGACAGGGGCGGGCACGGCGAAAGCAGGCGTGCCGCCCCCCAGCGAAGTCGCAATCAAAGCGTGGGAAGAACTGTCCAACCCGTTCTATGATGCAGGGCCCAACGACAAAGGCATCGGCATCCAGATCGGCTATTCGATCTACCGTGTCCTGACGGGATATTTTCTGGCCGCGATCATCGCCATCCCGCTTGGCTTTCTGATCGGCATGTCATCGGTGGCCTATAAGGCGCTTAACCCGTTTATTCAGGTGCTGCGTCCGATTTCGCCACTCGCATGGATGCCGCTGGCGCTGTTTATCATCCAGGACTCAGAGGCATCGGCTATTTTCGTGATCTTCATCTGCTCGATCTGGCCGATGTTGCTGAACACGGCCTTTGGCGTGGCTGGCGTGCGCAAAGATTGGGTGAACGTGGCGCGCACCCATGAACTGAGCGCACTTAAGACGGCCTTTACGGTGGTCTTACCCGCCGCGGCACCCACCATTGTGACGGGTATGCGGATTTCCATCGGGATCGCATGGCTGGTCATCGTCGCCGCAGAGATGCTCGTCGGGGGAACTGGGATTGGTTATTTTGTCTGGAACGAGTGGAACAACCTCGATCTGACCTCCGTCATCTTCTCAATTCTCATGATTGGCGTTGTCGGCATGTTGCTGGACGCGGCCTTTGGCATGCTTCAGCGGCGCGTCGCTTACGTCGAATAAGGTAAACCCATGGCAAATTCTTTTCTGAGCATCGAAAAACTGACCCAGCGCTATCCCGATGGCAAAGGCGGCGAATTCACGGTTTTCGAAAATGCCAGCTTTGGCATCGAAAAGGGCGAGTTTGTTTGCATTCTGGGTCATTCGGGCTGTGGCAAATCAACCATCATGAACATCCTTGCAGGGCTTTCGGAGCCAACCAAGGGGGTCGTGAAGATGGATGGCTTGGAAGTCTCTGGTCCCAGCCTTGATCGGGGCGTGGTCTTTCAGAACTATTCCCTGTTGCCTTGGCTGACGGCGCTGAAAAACGTGACCTTCGGGGTGGCCGCAAGGTTCCCCGACTGGACCAAACAACAGATTGAGGACCATTCGATTGCATTCTTGGACAAGGTTGGATTGTCGGGTGACGCCATTCACCGCAAGCCCAGCCAGCTGTCTGGCGGCATGCGTCAGCGCGTGTCGATTGCCCGCGCGTTCGCCAATGAACCAAAGCTGTTGTTGCTGGATGAACCCTTTGGCGCGCTGGACGCGCTAACCCGCGGCACCATTCAGGAAGAGCTGCTTAAGGTCTGGAGCGGCACCGATCAGACGGTGTTTATGATCACCCATGACATCGACGAGGCGATCCTGCTCGCGGATCGCATCCTGTTGATGACGAACGGGCCGTTGGCACGTGTCGCCGAAAGTGTCGAGATCACGATTCCACGTCCACGCGTGCGCACCGATATAGTCGAACACCCGAATTATTACGCCATTCGCAATCATCTGGTCCAGTTCCTTGGGAAACGTTCGGCAGAACTGGCCGGACAAGAAAGTGTGCCGGGCGAGACCCATTCGCCCGAAACCGTTCGCATCGACAAGACGCAAGATGCGGTGGATAAGCAGCCTTTGTTGCAGGCGGTCAAGACATGACAGACCGGCCGCCGCGCGCGCCCGTTCCACCGTTCAGCTACGATGACGCTGTGCAAAAGGTGCGGATGGCCGAGAACGCTTGGAACGGGCGTGACCCTGCCAAAGTCGCGCAAGCCTATACGCCTGACACCCAATGGCGCAACCGGTCAGAGTTTTTGAACGGGCGGGCCGAGGTAGAGGCTTTTTTGATCCGAAAATGGGCCACCGAGAATGGCTATCGCCTGATCAAGGAAATTTGGGCCCATAGCGAAGACAAAATCGCAGTGCGATTTTGTTATGAATACCACGATGCCCATGGCCAGTGGTATCGCGCGCATGGCAATGAAAACTGGCAATTCGATGAGCTTGGCTACATGGCGCAGCGCCACGCCTCAATCAACGATCTGCCCATCACCGAAGATGAACGCCTGTTTCACTGGGACGCCCCCGGGCCGCGCCCTGATGATCACCCGGGCCTGACAGAACTTGGACTTTGATAATTCAATACAAAAGAAGGACACCACCACAATGACCGACATGATGACCAAAGAAGACGTCACAGCAATGATCCTTTCGGCCAAGAAACAGGCCGGAATGACATGGGAAGGCATTGCCGAGAAAATCGATATGTCGCCTGTCTGGACCCATTCGGCGGCGATGGGCATGAACGCTTTTCCAGCGGCAAAGGCCGCATTGATGGTCAAGGTCATGGGCCTGCCACAAGAAGCTGAAAGCGTGCTGGCCGAAAGCCCCACCAAGATCTGGGAACAGGCGGTCCCGACCGACCCCTGCATCTACCGCTTTTATGAAATCGTCGGTGTCTACGGCCCGACCCTCAAGGCGCTGATCCAGGAAAAATTCGGCGACGGCATCATGTCTGCGATTGATTTCGATATGTCGGTCACACGGGTCGAAAACCCCAAAGGGGACCGGGTGAAGGTTGAAATGTCGGGCAAATACCTTGGCTACAACAGCTGGTAACGGGTGATGCAGCACGTTCATCCCAACGACGAAGCCGCAAGCCCTGTTCATGTGACAGGAGAGGCCGATGTGATAGTGAGCGGTGTGGCCCACAGCTATAACGCAAGTGACGGTCCTGTTTTGTCTGGAATTGACCTGACGATCCGACCAGGTGAAGTCGTCGCTCTTATTGGGCGATCCGGTTCGGGGAAATCAACGCTGCTGCATATCCTTGCTGGATTGATCCAGCCAAGTGAGGGGGCTGTGCGTATCGGGGGAACGCGGGTCACAAAGCCGTCGCCCCGATGGATCATGATGTTCCAAGCACCCTCCCTGTTCCCGTGGATGACTGTTTCGCAAAATGCAGCCCTTGGTCTGCGGTACAGCGGCCAATCGGAGGGTGTCGAGGATCGGGTCGCTGACGTGTTGTCACTGGTTGCTTTGACCGAATTTGCAGATCGCAATGTCCAAGACCTTTCCGGTGGCCAACAACAGCGCGTCGCTCTTGCACGGTCCTTAGCCCCGAGCCCCGAAGTGCTGCTTCTGGACGAACCATTTTCAGCGCTCGACATGTTCACCCGCCAATCCATGCAGCAAGATGTGCGTGCGATTGCCAACCGGTTGGGTTTGACCCTGATCCTCGTAACCCATGATGTCTCAGAGGCCGTCTTGATGGCCGACCGTGCCGTGTTTCTCAAGTCAGGCGCCGGGATCATCGCAGACGACACAACTGTCGGTCTCGCGGACGCCGAGCGCGAACTTTCCAGCACAGCTTTCAAGGCCGAATTGAGCCGCCTCAACGCAATTTACACGACGATGCAATCGTCATGACACACAAAGGAAATGAACCGATGGATGAGTCCGAGAACAAGAACCACCTTGACCTGCACGCCGCTTGTTGTGGCCATGACGGGGTGGACCAAGACAAGCGCCAAACCCTGGACCTGCTCGCCTCGGGCGGCTTGGCCGCAATGTTGGCAGGTCTTGCTGGAAGCCTGCCGTCCATGGCGCAGGCTCAAGATGATGATGTTGTGCGGATTGGATATTTGCCGATCACAGACGCGACACCTTTGCTTGTGGCGCATGCAAAAGGGTTCTTTGCGGATGAAGGCCTCGAGGCCGAACAACCGACACTGATCCGCGGCTGGGCACCCCTGATCGAAGGGTTCACATCCAACAAGTTCAACCTTGTTCACTTCCTCAAGCCGATCCCCGTCTGGATGCGCTACAACAATGACTTTCCTGTGAAAATCATGGCGTGGGCCCATACGAATGGCTCTGCTTTGGTGGTGGGCGGCCATACCGATATCACTGATTTCGCTGACTTGGGCGGTAAGCAGGTCGCCGTTCCTTTCTGGTATTCGATGCACAATATCGTGCTGCAATACGCGTTGCGCGCAGCGGGCATCAAAGCTGTGATCAAATCACAAGACGAACCTTTGGCAGCCGACGAATGCAACTTGCAAGTTCTTCCGCCACCTGACATGCCGCCCGCCTTGGCAGCGCGCAAAATCGACGCCTATATCGTGGCCGAACCCTTCAATGCTCTGGGCGAGCTGCGTGCCGGAGCGCGGATGCTGCGCTTTACGGGTGATATCTGGAAAAACCACCCCTGTTGTGTCGTCTGCATGAACGAAGAGACGACAAACGCAAAACCCGAATGGACCCAAAAGGTCATGAACGCGGTTGTGCGTGGCGCGATCTATGCCAGCCAAAACAAGGAAGAAGTGGCACAGCTGTTGTCCCGAGACGGTGAAGGATATTTGCCAGCACCAGCCCCTGTCGTGACCCGTGCCATGACACTTTACCAAGACAACGCCGACTACATCGATAGCGGCGCAATCCAAAACCAAGAAGAATTCCAGAACGGCCGCATCGACTTTCAGCCGTGGCCTTATCCCTCTGCGACAAAACTGATCGTCGAGGCGATGTCCGATACTGTCGTAAGCGGGGACACCACGTTCCTGGCAGATCTGGATGCTGATTTCGTAACCCAAGATCTGGTGAACTACGATTTCGTCAAGACAGCGCTTGAGGCGAACCCCGAGTGGCTCAATGACCCGTCAGTGAACCGCGGCGATCCATACGTCCGCGAGGAAATCCTCAAGCTATGACCGTGAGCGCCGACATTCCCGAGACCCGCAGCTTGCCCAGTATGGGCAAGCATCGCGGACTTATGAATGCCTTCATCGGAATGGGTGGGCTGTTGGTGATCTGGTGGCTTGGCGGGCGGGCCGTTGCCAACGACCCTGACATGTTCGCTTTCGCCGACTTTGCGCCCGCGCCGACAATTGCAAGATTGTGGGTCATGGTCACCTCGGGTGAGGTCCTCGATATGGCGGGCCCGTCGCTTTACCGCGTCGGATATGGAATGTTGATCGCCGGCGTCATCGGGGTGCCTTTGGGCATTCTGATCGGGCGGATCGCACAACTGCGCGAGATCACGAATATTCCGTTCCAGTTCCTGCGGATGATCTCGCCGCTGTCTTGGATGCCGATTGCGGTCATGGGATTTGATACCTGGGACGGCGCGATAGTCTTTCTTATCACTGTTGCGGCCATTTGGCCGATCGTCTTTGCCACCGCCGCAGGGGTGCGCCGCATTGATCCCGCGTGGATCAAGGTTGCACGCAACCTTGGTGCAAGCCCGTGGCATATGCTGACCACCGTTATCTTGCCTGCGGTGGCGACAGATATTTTTACCGGCATCCGACTGGCCCTTGGCGTGGCTTGGGTGGTGCTGGTTCCTGCTGAATATTTGGGCGTCACATCGGGTCTTGGCTACGCCATCAACGATGCCCGTGACACGCTTGAATACGACCGCTTGTCAGCCACCGTCGTGGTCATTGGCATCATCGGTTTTGCTCTCGACACGCTGTGCCAGAAGGCCATTGGCCGATTGAACTGGACCCGCAGCACTTAACCCTAACCAACCGGAGGAAACATATGTCTGAACCTGTAACAGCCCTGACCGGCTGCCTTGCCCCCATCGATAAGACGGGACTTGAAACCCTGATAGAGAACGGCAAGGCCAATCCCGAAGTCATCAAAACGCTCACGTGTAAAACCGTCGCAGAAGGCAAATTCCGTCACGCGAATTACATCCGCAATCTGGAACCCTACATCGTGGATGAGCCTCCGGGCCTTTTGGGCGATGATACTGCACCCAATCCGTCAGAGGCATCTTTGGCGGCGCTGGGGTCCTGCGTCGCCGTTGGCCTGCATGCCAATGCGGTACATCGCGGCATGACCGTGAACAAGCTGGAACTGGAACTCGAAGGCGATCTGAACATCACCGCCGTTTGGGGAACAGGTGATCTGAACGAAGCCAAGCCTATCGGTTTCACGGATGTGCGCATCAAGGTCGATATGGAATGCGAAGACACTCCAAAGTCAGTCGTGGATGAGCTGGTGGCACATGTCATCAAATATTCGCCAGTTTTCAACACCTTTTCACGCCCAGTGAACATGGTCGCAGAAACAATCTGACCCCCTTGAAACAATGGAGACCGCAATGACATTACAGGAAAGAATAGCTGAGCCATCGGCCATGCTGACCCGCGTTGATGCGGTCGCCTCCTCTCAGTTGATGCCGATCGTGCGTGAAATAGACGACGGGCATTACCCCGAAGACATCATGCGTGCTTTCGGGGCCGCTGGAGCCTATGGCTGCCATGTGGCTGCTGACATGGACATGGGCCAAACAATTCAAGCGATTGCACGCGGCGGCGAGGAATGTAT